>QJPH01000150.1 GCA_003242955.1 Candidatus Methylumidiphilus alinenensis | reverse complement strand
GGAATCCAACTGCCACGCCAAGCCATCAGCCGTTTTTCAGTGTCATATGACCAGCAAATCTCTGATTTGAAAGCAGTTCAGTCTTAACATCCACCGCTTGGGTTAGACCAAGGGGACAGGTGTTCTGAAATTATTGAATTAGAAGACTTCTAAAATTTTCGCGGTTTTGGGCTTACAACCCCTTGTAAGCCCTGCGATACCCAGTCTAAATTCCAAATTGCTAGAAGTTTTTATTGCCATCCCGCATTGTTGGAGCGCCGACAATCTCTGCCGGCAAACGCCCGATGGATGCGTTGCTCTTCCGGGTCAGTGAAGTCTGGCGTGCTTGGAGTGTCCAACATTCGGGCCACCACTCGCAGTTGGGCAAGCTTAAATGCCCATTGCGCCGAATCCGCCAGTTCGGGCGGATTTTCCATCTGGCTTATCCACTCCCTAATCTGCATAGCCAACCGTTTAGCTGGCTCTGATCCGAGTTTATAGTTCTTTTCCAAGCCATTGGACAAGACATCGCGGTTTAACACGCGCCGTCTGGCTCGCCGGGAAAACTCAAGCAGTAGGTGAGTCAAACTATCTGTGTCGCCGACTCCCATATCGAGTTCGCAGACTGCATCGTAACGGCCAGACCAGATGCATTGCCGGGAGTGACTGGTGGATTCGGGGAATGAATTTTTGGTGTGTGACGGTATTGGCCCGCCTTTCGTCGCACCCTCCAATTCCTGCTCGCCGAGGGCTGTGGTTTCGAGTGCCGCCCCATTCCTAGGTGCTAATATCGCTTCGGAGACTGCCGTCTTTTCGGCTTGTATGCTTTCCTCGCCATCCAGTGGCGGTTTGGAGTTCTGCACGCCCGGCTCGGCAATGCTTGCCTGGTAGCAGGGCTTAGCTGGGGCAAGATCTTCCGGCCTATTTTCCAACAGGGCGCGGGTTAATTTTTCGGCTTCAGCCTGAAACTCTTTGGCCTTGGCAGATAATTCCGGGGCGTTTTGGTCAACCGAGAGGACAGCACCGTCCCAACATTTGCCTAAGTCTTTCAGCTCGTAGAGATTGGAGGGAACCCAACCCAGCAAAGACAGCCGGTCGGCAAGGGGGCGTGGCAAAGGCAGGAGCAGCGCCGCCAAGGCTTCCGGGCCGAGAGGCTTGGTGCTTGGGAGGATGGCTGGCGTTTCCCCGGCCAACAGGCTCGCGTAGAAATAGGCCAAGCTTTCTTTACCCAATTCCATCAAACCAGCCAAGCCTTCTGCAATGGCTTTGCCAAGCCGATCCTCCAATCCTTCCAAGTCAAGTCCCGGGCAGTCCGCCGCCGCAATGGGCAGTACGCTATCCGATTGCGACCAATTTCCACCCTCTTGCCGGTCCCACCAGATGCTGTCGTTCCATTGCCACACCACCCGCAGCGACAACAATGCGGACAGCGCGGCCGGTAGGCCAGATCTGCCCAAGTCGGCAATTTGCTTTTCTAGGAAGCCGCCGCGTTGCGCGGCATCCTGCGCCCGACTGGGATAGGCCACACCGGCAAAATAATCGGTCTTTAAGCATCGCCAGAATGCCAGAGGGCATGGCTTGTCTTGGCTACCAAGATAAAGCGTTTCTTCCAATTCTTCGCCGCGATGAAACCCTTGGCTGCGGGCAATCCAGCGGAAATCGGAGCGTGCCTTGTGGACTTTGCCAAACACTCCGCGCTGGTATTCAAGCTCGGCGGGAAGTGTTGCGGGCATGTCTTGCAGTGCGGGCCACTGCCGCCATACGCCATTGTTCATATCCGCGCCCTCCGCAATTGGTCGATCAGCCAAATAAAGGGGGCCATCAAATTGAAAGATTGGCTCTTGCCCTTGACGCGCAGTTTTAGGTTTTCATCATAGAAGGTATTGCTTTCGGCAATGCCATGGCGCAAACCGACGCCGACGGCGGACACGGGAAAAAACCGGTAGTTGGCGCAATAGCGCCCAAACAAGGGAACCAAGCCCCAGCGGTCGCGGGTTTTGACGAAATCATCCGGTCTTTCCATGGCATGGCGCAAATCCGCCGGGTTGTTGATTAAATCATCAGCCTTGGACAGGCACACGGCGATGGGCCGGGTATCTTGCGGGTGAATTCCTTGTCTGTCCACTTGCATGTGGGTGAACAAGTTGGCAAGTTCCTCGTCCAGCTTCCGCGACTCACGGTAGGGGTCGATCAGCAACACGAGGCCATCCGCCGACTTCATGCGTTGCCGAATATCCTGCTTTTGCTTTTCGTAATCCCGCCCGGGGCGTTCCTCCACCAGCAACGAGGCACTGATTCCGGTGGTCCGGTTGAAGAACTGGTAACGCAATTGAGAGACGAAGTTCTCTGGCGTGGCGGGCGGGAAACCATTTCCACCGCGGGATTGGCGCATGTTTTGGATAAACTGTAAGGAAGTTTCGTTGGGGACGATCAGCCAATCGCTTTCTTTCTCGGCGTTCTCCAGAAAAAGCTGGGCCATCAATACCGTCTTGCCTGCCGAGGACGGACCCCATATCGCCAGTTGCAAGGAGTCATCTTGGGGGTCGGTTGACGCGGGCGCGGGCAACACTGGGGACGGCAACCGGAGACGGTCGGGATCCGCAGCATAGATGGCATCAGCCATCCGTTCGGCTTCAGCCTGATACTCTTTGGCTTTGGAAGATAATTCCGGGGCGTTATGGCCAACCGCGAGGACGGCACCGTCCCAACATTTGCCTAAGTCTTTCAGCTCGTAGAGATTGGAGGGAACCCAACCCAGCAAAGACAGCCGGTCGGCAAGGGGGCGTGGCAAAGGCAGGAGCAGAGCCGCCAAGGCTTCCGGGCCGAGAGGCTTGGTGCTTGGGAGGATGGCTGGCGTTTCCCCGGCCAACAGGCTCGCGTAGAAATAGGCCAAGCTTTCTTTACCCAATTCCATCAAACCAGCCAAGCCTTCTGCAATGGCTTTGCCAAGCCGATCCCCCAATCCTTCCAAGTCAAGTCCCGGGCAGTCCGCCGCCGCAATGGGCAGTACGCTATCCGGTTGCGACCAATTTACGCTCTCTTGCCGGTCCCACCAGATGCTGTCGTTCCATTGCCACACCATCCGCAGCGACAACAATGCGGACAGCGCGGCCGGTAGGACAGATCTGCCTAAGTCGGCAATTTGCTTTTCCAGGAAGCCGCCGCGCTGCGCGGCATCCTTCGCCCGGCTTGGATAGGCAAAACCGGCATAATGGACTGCCGCTAGACACCTCCAGAACGGCAGGGCGCAGGGCTTGTCTTGACTGCCAAGATAAAGCGCCTCCTCCAATTCGTTGCCACGTTTAAAATCCGCGCTGCGGGCGATCCAGCGGAAATCGGAGCGAACCCCGTGTACTTTGCCAAACACTCCGCGCTGGTATTCGAGTTTGGCGGGAAGTGTTGCGGGCATGCCTTGCAGCGCAGGCCATTGCCAAGGATCGTGTTTAGCCATGTTGACTCCTCGTGGTGGTTATGGCCGCATCCAGTCGGTTGCGTAGTTCCCAAGGCAGATGTTTTTCGTGGCCGATGCCGTCGATTTCGGCCAACAGCGCAGCCATCTCGTCCGTGTTGGGGTGAAGGTGCTTTTTTTGTGCGAGTTCCAAGGCTTGCTGGCTGACCTTTTCCGCCACCCTGCGGCGGGCTTGCTTTTCGATGGTATGCACCAACCGCTCAGCATCGTGCAATTGCCGGGCATGGGTTCGATTCGGGCTTTGGGGCAGTCCGCGAATCCAATCGGTGGCTTTGTCGAGGTGTTCCCTGTCGCAATAAGGTAATAGGCGTTCTTGGCCGAAGAGATTCAATTTATCCTTCAATCCCTCCAGGCGTTTGCGCAACTTTTCCTCTTCTTCCAGAAAATCGCGCCAAAATTGCCCACAGGAGTTGAATTTCCAGCTCAATTCCCGCAGGCTATCCGGACCTGTTTTAGCCGTGATGCCTTGTTGCAGTTGGCCAAGAAGGGCTTGGGCGCGCTCACGGTAAGCGTCTTCCAGCGTTTCGCCGGCCAGCAAACCCGACAGCCTGGTTTGCGCCTTGGCGCAATTTTCCTGCAACTTGGCAACGGCTTGTTCGACGGCCTCTCCCAAGCCTTTTCGCAAGGTGCGCAGATCGACCAGTCGGCTGGCGCATTCGGCGGCATCGGTTGGCATGGCATCGACCGCCGGGGAGGCGGCAAGCTCGGCAAAGCCGGCCTGCAGCAACTCATCGCGCAGGCTTTTCGCTTCCGCATGGATTTGATGCCACGCCGCTTGGCAGTCGCTGATAAACCTTTGGCGGATGGATTCCAACCGCCGTTGCAAGCTCTGCGCTTCGGCCAGCACTTCGTCGAGGTCTGGATTGCTGGCGTTTTCGCCCAAGGCGTCGATGTCGACCTGTAAATCGTCGCAGTCAATTTCGGCAGTGGCGGCGCTGGCCTGCAAAGCGGCATTGCCTTCGCGCAGGCCGCGACGGGCCAGGTCGAAGCCTGCCCGGTCTGCTTCCGCCTGTCGATTGAGTTGTTCCAGTTCCGCCAGGCAGTCGTTGGCCTCGCGCAAGGATACCAGCAGTTCTTGCCCACCTTTGCTGTCGTTCAACTTGTCGAAGCGTTGCTGCAGTCTTCCAGCCTGGGGCTTGAGCGACTGGGACAGCGGCATGGCTTGCAAGTTTTGTAATCCCAATCTCCATTTGGCGCACCGCTCTTCCAGGCGTTTTTCCAAGGCCAGTTCGTGCGTACTGGCGATCGCTTTGAATTCTTCGATGGCGTTTGTGTACCTTTCCATCCAATCGACAAAGTCGTGGGAATATTCCAAACGGGTATGCTTCAGAGATTGCAGACGGGTTTCAATCTCCTGCTGTGGGCCGCAGGCAAGGGTCAACTCGCTTAGCGAATTCTGCAATCGGCTCAGATTGGCCTCCCGTTCTTGGTGTCCTTGTTGGATATGTTCGTTAAGCAAGATTCTCGCATCCTGCAATAGTTGGTCAGGCTCGTTGGGGTCGCGCCGCATCCAGCTGGTTTGCAGTTGCTGCAAGCGCAGATATAAATCCCGGTATTTTTCACTGGTTATGCTCAACGCCCTGCCCCAACTGCGAATTTCGCCCAAGGTGCTGGTCACCTCGCTGATTTGCGGAGGCGGGGGCATCCTGCTCAGTTCATCCAGTGGCTTGTAGAGGCTTTTGATGTATTCGATTCCCTCGCGGGTCAATCCGCCCATGGCCACCACTTCGCGCTGTGTCAGCAGGGCACTTTCCAACCCTGCAGTTTCGTTGCTATGCCTCATGGTGATCAACATGTCGTCAATCTGCTGGAAAAGCCGCAATGCGTCGGCATACAGGTGCAAGCCCACCTCAATGGCGGGTAATTTCTGCCTTGCCGCGATAATATCCGCGTCCCGTGCGCAATTCATGGCGACGGCGAGTTCGCCACGCCACTGGTCGCAGAGTTGCAAGACGCATTGGCTGACACCATCCTGTTCCTTTTTCAGCAGCACCAGCATTGCGTCCAGTTCGGCATCCAGTTGTTTGGCCTGTTCAACGACGGACGGGAGTTCAGCCGCAATTTTTTCAAGGTTCGCGTAGCGTTGGGCCAAGGATTGCAGGGTTTCGCCACTGACGATATGCCAGAATGGCCGTTGCCCTTCGGCTTCCATCTCGTCATGCAAACGCTTGCATTGCCGGCTGAATTCTCGCGTCACTTGGAAGGACTCTACCCAGACCTTCAAGCGCGAACCCATTCTGTCCAATTTTTGGCGGTTGTCTTTATCAAACATTCAGTATTTGTCCTAATCGGTGGCGTAACGATAAAAAAAGGCTTGGCCTTCGCACTGGCCCGATCAAGCCGTTGTCAGGACTTGCCGTAACACTTTAAGGGCCGCCTGTGGCTGCGGCGGTTGGTCCGCACCCGCAGCGAGCGCAATCGGGTGTTGCCGCAAATCTTCTGCCCGGCAGTTTTCCAGCCACTCGCTGGTTGATTGCAGCACATCCAACCAAAAGGCACTGTCATCGTGGACGGCTTTAATCAAGCCGATGCCACCGGGGTATAGGTCGACGATGGCTATGCCGAACAGACCCTCGCCGCCAATGCGGCTCTCGCCGTTCAGGCTAACCACCGCCAATGCGTCCTCCTCGATGCCAAGATGGGTCGGCAGCACATGGCGCAGGGCTTGGCATAGCGAAGGCAGGGCGCTGGCATCGTCGGGGGGATCCATCAAGCGCAATACTTGGGCCTGGGTCTTGATCGGCGATTTATCGTTGGCGATGGCTTCAATGTAAAAGCTTTGTTGGATAGTGTCCATCCACTCCCGGCAGGGGTCATCGGTCCATTCGATGCGCCCGGTCACTTCCTCCGCGTAGGACAATTCGACCGCCAGCCGCGTCAACCTGCCCTGCCGGCCAATAGCGACTGGCGCGGAGTCATCCAACGGCTTGATGCCGTATAGCCTGCTGGTGTTGCAACGCCAAGTAGACCGTGCGCGGTTTTCCAGCCGACAGTCAAGCTCGCCTTTCCGCACCACATCCTCCACGCAAGACCAGTCGCTAATCCGATAGCGGCGGCCTTCATGCATGAACACCCGTCCCGGATAGGCTTTGATCAACAAACGCTCGGGATCAAGGCGCATGCGGATGCCGCCCCCTTGGCCGCCGCCCGCAGGTTCGCGCACCTTGATCAATTTCAAGCCGACGGTGTCGAGCGGACGGTATTGATCGTCCGGAGTGTCGCGGCTGCGGTACTCAAAGTCGATGGCGAGGCGGTTATTGCCATCCAAGTAGCGCACCTCTTCCTTGCTAAGTTTTCCCGCACGCGCCAGATAGTTCAAGGTTTCATCGACCGAATCTTGCTTCCAAAGGGCGTTGTCCAACAAACCGCCACGGGTTTCCGGCAGTTCGTTCAGTCCCAACAACAGATGACGCTTGATGATTGCCGGACAGGATTCGGCGCAGATCAGGCGGCGGGAGGCAGTGAAGCCCTTGGTCTTGGTCAGGCCTTTCAGCTTATAGGCCATATAGGGGTTGACCGGCTGCATGATGCCGACATGGTGGATCGCCAAACCTTCGATGCCACGCCCGCCTTGGCTCAACATATCCGGCAAGGCCAGCAGGTCGGCTGGACGGATCTGCAACAACCTGGCACCCGCACGATCCGGGCTGGGGCAAAGCTGCCCACCGATGGTCAGGCCATTGACGGTTTGTCCGCAAAACTGGGCGAACTCGTCAGCGGAGATAAAGTCGGGCGGTGCGATGGCTGTGGGCCACTTGCCCGCCATGGACGCGGCGGCGGCTCCCAGCAGCAAATGCTGGCGGGCGGCTGCTTTGGCGTCACGGGCATGCACAACATGCAGTGCGACAGCTTGCGCCCGACGCGGCTCGACATAGGTTTTCGGCAACACGGCGTGGGGCAGCAGACGGCGCACGAAATCGTCGGTTTGCGCATCGTCGGCCACCCGACACAACAAGGCCAAAGTGCGCAAATCCTCGCGCCCGTGCATGCGCAGCAAGCGGTGCAGACGGCGGGTGATCGCCCATAGATTGGCCGCCATCACCCCGCTGTAATCATGCAGACGCCACCACACCACCAAGCCCACCCTGGCGATACTGCGGGGGGAGTCTTTTAGCTTTGGCAATAGGAAGTCGGACAGGATTTCGGCATCCGCCACCCACACAGCCGCGTTTTCGGGCAATTCACCATAGCGAAGTGCAACGATCCGCTGCACGGACTCCGGCAACCAGCCTTGCAATTGGGCGACCAGCCAGTCCGCGCCTTGCGGCGTGATGATCAGGGTAACAGTGTGGCTTTGCCGGTCAAGCAGCGAGGCCATCAGGCCGACGGACTCAGTTTGGCCGCAATCGTCGGGACCGAACACCACGCGAACCGCGCCATAGCCATCGCCGCCGCACGGTTCGCGCCGCATCAGCGCGGTCACCGCTTCGATCAGTTCCGGGGCAAGCCCCCTTGCGCCCATGGCTTCAAAGCGCACGGCCAAACCCTGCGCGGATGGGTCGGGCAAAGTTCTGGCGGGTGCATCGGCGGCTGTCCAATTGGCCAGGTTTTCGATTTGAAAGTTGGCAGCAACCATCAAGCCGGGCCAATCTTCCAGCTTGGCGAGGGCCTGCGCCTGGGGAGCCTCCGCCACTGCTTTGACCCAGGGTGGCCTGCCCCCGCTACAGGCAATTCCGGCCAAGGTCAACGCCGTCACCGCCAGGACACTCCAGACCCCTGCCGGATAGGGGGGGGTATCCAGGCCATCGAAAGGGCTTGCGCCCAAGCCTAAAAGAACTGCCAACACGGCCACTTGCCACCATAGCCAGTGGCGCGTATTGGCAAAGCCGACCCCGCCCGCCAGCCAGTGGGCGGATTCTGCGGAGGCCGGCTTGACAAAAAACCCAAACGCCAAGGCCAAGGCCCAGAAGATGAATGGCCCGGCCAATAAGCCATAACGCACAATGTCGTCTTGCGCAAACTCCGCCGTTTGGTCGGAGTAAAGGCCCGGCCAAGCACCGAAGCTGTGGGATAACCATGACAGCAACAGCAGGGTCGCCAAGGGATATAGGCACCATTCGACGGTGCGGGTCCAGTAATCGCCCGAATCGCTTTCCGGGCGGTGCAAGCGGGCCAGCCGGTCGAATACGAAACCCCAGATGGCACCTAGGCCGACCAATGCCCAAGGCTTCCAATCTAGTGTGTCAAACATGTTGTTTCCACTCCGATCTGTAGGCGCAACAAATAGGCCCTGGCAACGTCTTCGCCCGGCAGACGATGCTCCTCGTTGATGGCTTGCCCGGTCAAAGTGTCGCGAACCCCCGGCAATCCCAGCCAAAGCGGGGGCAACAGGCAATACACGCTGTCCGGCGGTACCCCGACGCTCGCTTTCCAGCGGAACGCCGTGGTGAAATCACCGCTATGGCGGCGGAGAAACGCACATAATTCATCCGCCCGTGTTTGTTGCTCCGCGCCAGAGCCGGGCTGGGCAAGCTCCTGCTCCAGCGGCTCCTGATAGTTTTCGCTCAGTTCGTCAATAAAGCGCAAGGGATACAAGAACGCTTGGCTATAGCGTTCCTCCCATTTTTTAAAGGGTTTTTTTTCCGCCTGCATCGACTGGAAATGTTCAGGGATAGGTGGGCGGGTTTGGCTGATGCGCAACAGATCGTCAAATTGCTCCATCGCATGGCGAATGCCTCCGTCCCGGCTGATGCGGGTCCAGTTTTCGACTGGCGAGTCTGCGTCCAGTCCATGCATGTCCAGAAAATCGTGGAGCTGGCTGCGCAGCCAGCCCATCTCGCGGCGGCGTTCGCGCAGATTGCGATGCCATTGGCCCAATTCGCGGCCCGCTTCGTCGCGGATGTTTGCCGCTGCGTCGCTCTGCATCTGCGCCACCAAGCCCGCTTGGTCGTCGGTCAGGCCGCGCACAAGCACACGCAGGGCGTCGGCCAGCCGGCCACGCTCGGGGTCGGTCCAAAACAAGCGCGCCCGCAGGACTTGCCGTTTGACGGCACGATGCAACATGAAGACCATCGCTGCGCCAAGCAGCAAGGAAGCCAGGGCCAAGGCCCACGGGTGTCCCGGAAGGGGTGTGCCGGGAACGCCGACCAGCCATTGCGCGGCCTCGTGGGCCATATTCAATGGATGGGACGCAGTGGCCGAGTCAAAAACGCCAAGGGTTGCCAGCCATGCGGCTATCCAACTGGAGAGCCAATGGCTTAGCCCCAAACCAAACAGAAATGCTAGCAAGGGCCACCATTTCAGCACCCCGTTCGTATCCAATTGCCGTTCAAGAAAATGGCGGTAATCCTGATGGACAGCCTGCAATTCCTCAAGTTTGGCCAGACCGACGGCTGGCAAGGGGGCGGTGGCGGCAGTGCCGTCCAAATTTGGCTTGAGTGCATCAAGGGCGGATTCCAACTCGCGAACCACAGTGCCCAAAGTCGCCGGCTGGCGGTCATCATGCAGGGCGGCATCGATTTGAATGCGCAAAGATTTGGCCAAATCGGCGAACGACCCTTCTTGCAGGGTTTTGCGGATGTGAAGTTGCACCCGGTCGGCCAATTCGCTTTCCAGCCGGCGCATCCCCTTCGCGCAGCATGCCCGCACCTGCTGCGGCCAGGCGGGATCGTCCGCAGGCAGGGCTTCCAATTCGTCCGCCAACCTAGCCAAGGACTGATGCGATTCGACCGGCAATCCACCATCGGTTAGCGTGTCCTCCAACACGACACCTTGGCATGCCTCCAAGGTATCCCGCAATGGCTGGATTTTTGCCGTAGGCCAGGTGCGGGCTTCGTCCAGATACTCCAGCCAGCCGATGCCGAAGCGGGCAGCGGCCAAGCGTTTAAGCAGTCCGCCACTGCGTTCCAGCAGGCGGATGCCAAACGTCGCCAGCAAGCGCCCGTCATCCGGACGTGCTTGATAAAGGGTTTGCATGGACTCGCTATCGCGCTGGCCTTCAAACAGCAAAAATTCCAAAAACAGACTGATTTCGTCGATGCGCAAGCGTTCTTCCCGCACCCCGTTGGGCGTGTGACTGTCGACGAGGTAAATGCGGCCAAAAGTCGGTTGTTTTTCCTCCCGCCAGCGTTGCCAGTGTTCGACATACGCCTTGAAATGCCCTCGCAGCGCCTTGGCAGACTCGGATCGCTCCCAGTAGTTGGCAAAATCCAAAATTTGCACGAAATTCAGGGCGTCTGCACCCACCTCGCGATGCAACTGCGTGACGGAACGGTAGAGGACATCGACCACGCACTCTTTCAGCAAGGGGCGCAGCCTGCCCAGTGTGCGCCGGTCATGGGGATGGGCCAGCACCACGACATCCAACCCCAATGGCAGGTTGCGATCCCTGCTGGCACGCGTGTCGGCGCGCAACAGCGCCTCGGCCCTGGCTTTCACCGCCTGCTTCAAGCCCGTTTCATCGTCGGGAAGGTTTTCGATCTGTTGGTGCAAATCGCGCATCAACTCGGCGCGGCTGCCGTCAAGGGCGGGCATCCCGCCCACGCCCGGCCCACTGTCTTCAAACGGGTCGGGCAGCCACAGTAAGCCCAAGTCGCGCAGACGGCGCTCACCATTGCCGGGTCCGGCTGGAGTGTCCCAGGCCAGCACCCCGCGCGTCGCCGTGCTGGTCAGAAACTGACGTAGCGTCTCCAGCCCGAAGCGGCCATAGCCGATCAATAAGGTGGCTCGGTGGTTTGCTTTTTCGGCCATGGCTCATCCAAAGTCGTAACGGGGTCCTGATGCCGGCGCGGACGGGCCGTCGTTTGCAGGCTTGCCCAAAATGCGGATCAAGGCGCGCAAAATGGGGCGGTCCAGCAAATCCTCCCGGCTGATTTCGCCTCGCCCCTCGCGCCAATACATTTGTTTGACTTGCGCGTCGAAACGTTGTGCCAGTTCCAAGTCGCGCTGTTTGCGTTCCTCTGCGGACTGGACCAGCCGTAGGGCGGCGATGTGGTTTTCCATTGCCTCTTTCAGCGTTTCGTGAAGGTTAGCCAGATGGTAAAGCAGGCTGGATAGGTTATTACCCAATTTTTGGACCTCGCCCTTGTCATCGGTGTAGATGAACAGACCGTCCTCCTTCCTAAATTCAATGGCCCGGGCGACCAAACCCCGGGTCAGCATGGTTAGCGACCAGTCTACGCTAAGTTCGGAATTGCGCGGGTTCAGGTTGGGCAGTGGTTTTTCCCAATTGAAATCGGTATGCAGATTGTAGCTGCGGTGTTCGTCGGCCGCTTGCTGCAAGTAAGCTTGCTCGATGTCGCCGACCACGGCGGGGAAATAATACAAAGGGATCGGCATCGCCACGTCATGGACGATAATCGTCCTCGGATCGTACCACACGTCCTTCTTCACTTGCCGCCCGCCCGCCGACAGCACATCCTCCAGTTTCTGCGTGAAACGCTGGCTACCGACGGACTCCCCCATGTCGCCCAAAATCAACTGGCGCGTGTGGTTGGTGACGACGCCATCGTCCAAGGCGTTGGCTTCGGCGCTGTTCACCCGCGCCAAGACCCCGGCCAATTGCGCCAGTGCGCGGAATTTCTGTTCCCGGTAGGCGGCGATTTCATCCTCGGTCACGCCCAAGCCGGATGGCTTGGCCGCGCCTAGCATCAACTCGGCCTCAAGCTCCAGCCCACGCGCCAAATCCAAGCCTCGGCCCGCCGCGTCGCCCAGCAGCGTGGGTTTCAGCCGTGTGCGACCCAAGTCGCACAAGGCCCGGCGCAAGTCGGCGACCAATTGGTCGGTGGGCTTTTCGACGATGCGCCCGTCGGCGCGAACCACCGGCTTCAACTCGCGGGCGATGGCCTCCGCCAGCGACTGGCGGTCGAAGGTGTTGATGTAACGTCCGCCGTCCACAAACAGCGCCCGGTAAACCCGGTCCCAGATACGCTGGCGCGGTTCGTCCAGCGTCTCGAATACCTCCACCCGCAACGCCAATGACGGGGATGTCTCGGTTTCGCCGCGCCGCAGCCTTTCTGCCTCCCGCTCCAAATCCTGCACCAGCCCGTCCATGCGCGTGGACAGTCCGGCATACTGGCGCGAGCGGCGCAACAGATAGCCGTGCAGGGCGCGCAATTGCCGCAGCCTAATCTGCGCGTCGAAGGTTTTGCGGGCGGCGGCGGCAACGCCTCGGCAGTATTCCTGCGCCTCGTCCCGTGCCGCTAGGAACGCCTCATCGGCGTTGCCAAAACGCCGGCCAAACCAACTGCCCGCACGGGCCGCGTCGGCCAAGGTTGCCGGCAGCTCCCGCTCCAAACGCTCGCGCACTTTCGCGTTGTTGATGTCGCGCTCCATGGCCTTGTCGAGTTGTTGCTGCGCTTCGGGTATCCAGCGCTGTTCGCATAAATCCAACAGACGGATGGCAAGGTAACGCTCGTTCAAGGGGTCGAGCCTGAGATTGCCGACCACCTCGCCTTCGTTCGCCTCCGTTTCCAAAGTCTGCAAGCCTTCCCCGACAATCGCGCTGGCGGCGCGGATATCCTCGCTCAGGCGGGCGACCAATTCGATATATTGGTTGACCCCTTCCCGGTGGAACACAAACGCCCTTTCCCTGATGGCCACTTTGTTGAGCAAGCCCGTCCGCGATTCCTCCAGCTTGCGTTCCACTTGCCTCGCGAGCGATTCGTTGCGGATCGGCACCCCTTGGGCATCCAACCCGGCCTGCTTGCCCTCGTCCACCGCCTCCACCAACTGCAACCAAAAGCCTTGGGCCAAATCCTGGGCGGTGTCCTGACGCGCCAATTCCTGCACCGAGGAGACAAACGATTGGTTGATCGCCCGTTCGCGGCCCTCGTCGGCCATCGCCAAAAACTTCGGGTCGCTATAATTCACCGCCAGCCTTGCCAAGGCGCGGGTGCGGTCGTCATAGGCGTCGGTCGGGTCAATGCCGAAGGTGATTTGCCGGCGCAAGGCTTGGGCAGCGAAACGCAGCACACAATATTGCAGCAAGTCCTCGCCCGGCAGCACCATCGCCGCCGCGCCGCATGCGCCGAAATTCTTAGTGTAGCCCAAGCCCACGTCACGCAGTTCGCCGGGGAAGCGAGTCAGTTCCTCCAGCTTCTTTTCATAGTTGTCCAACTCGCCGGCCAGATTGTCCATCAGCGGGGTGAATATTTGCAGGTAGGCCGCGTCCGCGACCGCCGCCTCGCAATCGGGCAGGCCCAAGTGCGGTGGGCGGTCGTAGATGAAGGTCAGGAAAAACGGGCGGGTGTTGACCGTGGCAATGTCTTGCGTGTTGGGGTCGCGGCAATAGACAAACTTCTCTTCGGTGCGGCCCTCGTCTTTGACCTGCTTGTAATCCAGCTTGGTCAGGTGTTCCAACTCCTTCAATGCGGCGTAGGTGTTGGCGTGGATGTCGGAATGCAACTCCGGGCCGACCTTGTCCAGCATTACCGTCGACAGCAGCAAATTGCCGATCACCCGCGGCTGCCAATGCCGTTCCCGCACCACCGCATCGACCAAATAAGCCACCGACAGGAAACTGCCCGAGCCGGTGCCGCCGGCCAAAGAGCAAAATACATAGACATTATATTTGGGCGGGCTGGCTTGCCGCCAAGTGATGCCGGGGCGCAGACTGCTTTCGACCAACTCCTGCAAGCGTTGACGGATAGCCGGGGAATGGTAGAAGAAACCCAGCCGGGACTCGACCCGGATCTGTCCGGCCCCCGGCCTGTAACCGGGCCTTGGGCGGTAGCCCTTGTCCAGCCATTGCAAGGCTTGCGCGTCATTGGAGCGGCGAAAATTGTCGATCACCTTCGCCTTGTCGAAGGCGGCGATGTTCAGCCGGTTGCCCGCCGGGATGTTGCGCAGTTTGTGCTGGTCCAGCTCGTTGGTGTCGATGGACACAAACTGGGTCAGTGGGCGCAACTGGCTGTCCCAATTGACCAGGCGGGCGGCACGACCGGCCATCCGGTCCACCATCCGCGAACCCGCCCCGCCTATCCCGATGATGAGGGTGGGGATGATCGTGCCTTGGCCTGTTCGATAGTCTTCGCTCATAAGTATTCCTACAGTATAAATTTAATGTGCTGGTTTTTAAACCCTATGATGATGCAGAAAATGTAGGTAACTCTTAGGGTTACTCCTCCCATGAATCACCCAAATCAATGGGCTTGATTTCTTTCCATTCTTGGAAAGCATTTAGTTCATTCAATTTAGATTGCTCCTCTATTGACAAGGCCAATGCCTTATAAAAATCGTGCTTCCATTCAGGAGTTTTTAGGAAGGAGATTTCAAGGATTCCATAAAAAAGAGAATCGCCTCGCTCAAATCCATTTTCAAGCAATGTTTTTAATCGTCCTAACGCTGGGTTTTCGTTTTCAAAAAGTTTATTAAAAGCAAGGCTCGAACAGAATGCTGATCGGGCAGACCAACGATTGCAATGTAAATTATTCAATACATGCTTTGTTTTCTCTAAAGCTTGCCTATATCTTTTCTGATTAAACAGAAAAAAAGCAAATCGAGTAGTGTTTTCTGAACGATTAGGGTCAAGCCTGATAGATTTTTTATAGAGTTTTTCAGCCTCTTCTATATTATTTCTAACGGTATCCAAAAAGAATGCCAAATTGCCGGTATTTATTGAATCATTTGGATTAATTCTGAGCGCATTTCGATATTGATATTCGGCTCTATCATATTCCTCATGAGCTTTCAACAAATGAGCAAAGTTTCCTATAAGTTCACAACTATGTGGAAAAAGTATTATACCTTCTTCATAAATCAATTTTTTCTTTTCAATATCAGGCTCCTTTCTAGCTTTTAATTCCCAATCTCTCCAATCTTGATTTATCAAGCTTAACGCATATTTTGGTGAGGGTTCAACTGATCCGCCACCACCTGCACCTCCTGGTCCTGGTGGTGGATCATCAGGATAAAGTTCTCTTAATTTTTTCAAGAGCTTCTCTTCCCTAACGAATGCGCGGATAGCAAAAGATTTATTATTACCGGGTGATGGCTTCGATATGCCTAGGTCATCATGTATTTTATAATTCAGAGCCATAAAAAGCTCAAGCATTGTTTTATCGAAATCCTTATGAGGCACTAGAATTCCATTATAATGTTTGATAAGATTAAGGATTCTCTCATTTGGTAAATCGCGTTTAGTTGGCTTTTCACCAGAATATCGATAACACCAATAAATATTATGCTTATTTGGATAATTTGGATCTTTTCTAAATTCAAATTTTTCCATAAACCCCATAAGTCCACCATCATTTCCGGCATAACCTAACACGATTGGAGTATATGTATTTAGTATATCTGTTAGCGGTTTAACCCACTTTTCTGGCAAGGTATGTACATCATCATTGTTTGGATCAAACAACCAATCACGGTGTATTTTGGCAATCAAAGGGCGTCGCTTAGTCGCTATGGCAAAAGATGCTAAATGTTCATGACCAACCACTCTAGCGTAAGTGTTAGAGAATAAGGTAAGAGCGTCAGCTACAAGATTGTCAAAATTAGTTGTTATAACTATATTATGCTTATTCATGCTTAGTATCTTAGCAAGAGCTAAATATCCAATATTTGGTTGTTTACCTTGAATTAATTCTTCAATAAATATTTTTCCAATATTCATTTTATTCATAAAACATGTTTTAAACAAATCTTGATAGAAACTTTCTCTACAAGAATAATTAAAATTCTTCACCCCAAATTTTTCTAAGTTCTTTTTTGTCGCCCACCTCTTCAGTTCATCCATGGAAACAACTACTTTTTCATGGTGATCATCTTCATACAATCTTATTAATAATTGATCCGCTAAATTCTTGGTCATAGGAATATCAGACGATGCAGATGCTCCGGCACCTATGATAAAGCAAAAACGTTGCTCAGTATCCTCGTCATCTATCCGCATTATGTGCTTCAAAAAACCTTGTAGACTTAGTTCTGTGATTTCATGATTATTTTTAGTCATTTTAATTCTCACTTCTTAGATTATTTTTGTTTTTTTCATCCGCCTTGCTATCACAGCCTTTGTTAGCAACACAAAGCCTCACCCATTCCTCAACTCAAAATACACCCCGCCCATCGAATCTTTGTAAGCCACGCCGAAATGGACGGTGGTTTCCCCGGACGGCAGGGCTTCCCATGCGCCGTCGAAGTTCTGCCGGTAAA
Organism: Candidatus Methylumidiphilus alinenensis; assembly: GCA_003242955.1. Classification (GTDB taxonomy): domain Bacteria; phylum Pseudomonadota; class Gammaproteobacteria; order Methylococcales; family Methylococcaceae; genus Methylumidiphilus; species Methylumidiphilus alinenensis. The sequence continues at coordinate 21,510 of QJPH01000150.1, read as the reverse complement.
CCGTGGCCGCGGTCGCAGGCCGGATGCAGACGCGCCGGCCGTCGGCGCGCAGCCGGGCCAGTTCGCCCTTGGCTCTGGCGGACAGGCGGAAGTCTGGGCGGATGTACACCCGCGCATCCCGGTAAAAGCCGCTGCCGCTGCCGCGCTGGGCACGGATGGGATGGAAGAAGCCTTCGTTCATGTCTTCCTCCGGGGACAGTACCACGCCGAGTTTCGCGGAAAACCGCGACGGCGACCAGAAGCCGTAAATGACGATGCCCGTCAACAGGGCGGCGGCGGCGGCGGCCAGCACCGGCCACCAGCAGTGCAGCCAGGGGTCTTCGGTGATTGCCAATTCAATCGGGACGCTGTGCCGCACCGGCTGGCCGTTGGCATCCGAACCGGCGAACTCGATGGTGAAGCGGTCGGCGGCGGTCACGCCGACGGGGCAGTCGCCCACCCGCAGGCGCAGCGGCCAGGAACGCGGACCTTTCGAGTTTAGGCTGACCGGCCTGGCATGGCCGTCCAGCGCCACCCAGCCTTCGCCGAGGTCGATTTCCAAGCTGCTGCCGGAGGTGTGGAAGGCACTGTTCAGATCCAGGGTGAATTCGCCCTTGACGACCGTACCCGCACCCAATTCCAGGCGGCCTTGCAGTTGGCTGTTACTGCCGGTGCGGCCCAATTTCACCGGGACGGGTGCGCCAAAGCGGATGCTGCCGACGACTTTAACCGTAGCGGCGACGGGCTGGGCGCGGCTGCCGCCGACGGGCCGGAATTCAAGGTTGCGTTCGCCGATGGCCTGCGGTGTCCACTGGCCACTGTAGCGGTTGTCGCCGGCCTGGGCATCGCCGTTCTTGCCGTCGTCGCGCAGGCTGGCCTGGACCTTGCCATCGACGTAGACTTCGATGGTTTGCACGGGGGCGGGCGACAGGCTGGTGGGGGCGGGCCGGGCTTGGACGCTAAGGTTTGCCGGAGTGTCCAGTTCGGCTTGGCTCGGGGCATCCGCCTGCAAAGTCCAACCGACTTTTTCCACCTCAATCTCGACCTCGGTGTGGCGGTCCAGCAACTTGCTTTGCAAGTTGATGCGGATGCGCTGCTTGCCGGCTTGATTGAATTTGACGGGGGCAGTGAACACGCCGTCGCCCGCTTTGCGATCACCGTCCTGGCCGTCGTCGCGCAGTTCGATCTTTTGCCCTTCGGCTTCCACGCTGGCTTGCAGCCCCCCCGGCGAGGTGGCGAGGCGTTTGCCGGTGTCTTGGTCGTACAGTTCGATTTCCAGCGGGGCGCTGATGTCTTGCGCGGCTTTGGGCGTGGACGCCAAGCGCAGCGCCAAGGCGGAGTCTTGCAATAGCATCCACCCTGCCGTGTCCTTCAAACCGCTCGCACGGAATCGCCAAACGCCGGCCTCTGGCCGATGCAGCCGGACGATGCGGTAATCCCGTTGCCGTTTGTCCAAACCCACCGCATGGCCGCCGCCTTTGTGGTTGAGATCGACTTGCCCAGCCTTGGGGTTTCCCTTCACGGCTTCCATGCCACTTAACTGCCCGTCTGCGGCCACGACGAGATAGGCGTCTTTCACCAGCGGTCCCAACTCGATCTCGATGGTTGCACCGACCCGCCCGGTTTGCACCTCTTTCGCACCAATGAATTTTTGATAGACCCCGGCGACAGATTTGGCCAGTTTCTCAGAGTCACTCGCCCCAGTGGTCAAATCAAACGCAGGGTTGCCGTCGAACGCGCCTTCACCACCCAAGTTAATCGCGGCGATCATCACGCCTTGGCCGTGTAATTTTTTCAAGTCCTCGGTCAATTCGCTGGCGCAATTACCCAAACCCCCGGAGTCGGCGATGAACAACAGCAAACGGTCTTCGTTACTGTGCCGATCCAAATCGGCTTGGGCAGTGTGGACCGGGGCGGCAAAGTAGGTGCCTGTGTCGAATTTCAGCAAAGTGTCCAGCTTGGCTTGAAAACCGCCACGGTCCGCCGGGTTCAAAGACAACGCCAGCGCCGGGTCCGGCCCATCGCTGCAACGGCTTTCGCTTTTCGGCATGCGGATCACGGTGAGGCTGTCGCCCGGTTCAAGCAGGTCCGCGATGATTTGCGACAATTGCAAGGTGTAACGCGGCTTGTCATTGCCATCCATAGAACCTGAAGTGTCAACGATAATGCTGACATGGCGGCCCGCCGCCACGGCATTAAGCGAACTACCCAAGCTTAAAGCCAGCAATAAGGCGATGCCGAGTCCGCGCCAAAGCCTGGCCGCAGGCGATGCGACTGCCCTGCTGACACCGCTGGTGAGGATGGGAACGATCATGTCTTGGCCTGTTCGGTGATCTTCACGGGTTAAGTTATCCTAACACTGAATTTGGCACGGAAGCCGTTTTATTGAAATCACACAGTTTGCGGCATGATTTTATACATTTGAACGAACTGGCTAATCGCATACGGTCAAGACCTCACCCATTCCTCAACTCAAAATACACCCCGCCCATCGAATCTTTGTAAACCACGCCGAAATGGACGGTGGTTTCCTCTGTCGGCAGTGCTTCCCATGCGCCGTCGAAGTTCTGCCGGTAAACCGTGGCAGCGGTCGCAGGCCGGATGAAAACGCGCCGACCGTCGGCGCGCAGCCGGGCCAGTTCGCCCTTGGCGCTGGCGGACAGGCGGAAGTCTGGGCGGACGTACACCCGCGCATCGCGGTAAAAGCCGCTGCCAGTGCCGCGCTGGGCGCGGATGGGATGGAAGAAGCCTTCGTTCATGTCTTCCTCCGGGGACAGCAGCACGCCGAGTTTCGCGGAAAACCGCGACGGCGACCAGAAGCCGTAAATGACGATGCCCGTCAACAGGGCGGCGGCGGCGGCGGCCAGCACCGGCCACCAGCAGTGCAGCCAGGGGTCTTCGGTGATTGCCAATTCAATCGGGACGCTGTGCCGCACCGGCTGGCCGTTGGCGTCCGCGCCGGCGAACTCGATGGTGAAGCGGTCGGCGGCGGTCACGCCGGCGGGGCAGTCGCCCACCCGCAGGCGCAGCGGCCAGGAGCTAGGGCCTTTCGAGTTTAGGCTGACCGGCCTGGCATGGCCGTCCAGCGCCACCCAGCCTTCGCCGAGGTCGATTTCCAAGCTGCTGCCGGAGGCGTGGTAGGCACTGTTCAGATCCAGGGTGAATTCGCCCTTGACAACCGTGCCCGCGCCCAATTCCAGGCGGCCTTGCAGTTGGCTGTTGCTTCCGGTGCGGCCCAATTTCACCGGGACGGGTGCGCCAAAGCGGATGCTGCCGACGACTTTGACCGTGACGGCAACGGGCTGGGCGCGGCTGCCGCCGACGGGCCGGAATTCAAGGTTGCGTTCGCCGATGGCCTGCGGTGTCCACTGGCCGCTGTAGAGGTTGTCGCCGGCCTGGGCATCGCCGTTCTTGCCGTCGTCGCGCAGGCTGGCCTGGACCTTGCCATCGACGTAGACCTCCACGGCCTGCAACGGGACAGGGGACAACACGCTGGGATTGGCCTGTGCCTGGATGCCGAGGGTTGCCGGGGTGTCCATTTCGACTCGGCTTGGGGCATCCGCTTGCAAAGTCCAGCCGACTTTTTCCACCTCAATCTCCGCCTCGCTCTGGCGGTCTAGCTGTTTCCCCTGCAAATTCATTTTAATGCGCTGGGAACCGGCCTGGCTAAAACGGGCCAGGGCGGCGAACACGCCGTCGCCTGGCTTGCGGTCGGCGTTTTTTCCGTCGTCGCGCAGTTCGATCTTTTGGCCCTCGACTTCCACGCCAGCTTGCAGCCTTTCTTTTGGCGGGTTGGCGAGATGTTTGCCGGTGTCTTGGTCATACAGTTCGACTTCCAATGGCGTGTCCACGCCTTGCGCGACTTTAGCCGAAGATGCCAAGCGCAAAGCCAATTTGGCATCGCCAAAGTGAAGGCTGCGGACGACTTTCACAGGTACGGTGACGGGCTGGGTGCTGCCGCCGCCTAAGGGTTTGAATTCTAGGGTGTAATCGCCTGTTTTTTGCGGTGTCCACAGGCCGGTGAAACGCAGGTCGCCCGCCTTGGCGTCGCCGTTTTTACCGTCGTCGCGCAAACTGGCCTCGGCATTTCCACCCAACGTGGCTTCGACGGCCTGTAATTGGGGGGGGGTCAGGCCGGCAATGCTCGGTTGCGCACGGACGCTTAGGCTTGCCGGTGATTCCACCTCGACGCTTCCGGGCGGGTCTGCCTTTAATGCCCAGCCGGTTTCTTCGACCTCGACATCCGCCTCATTATGGCTATCCAGCAACTTGCCTTTCAAGTTCATGCGGAGTTGCTGGATACCCGCTCGCGCAAAGCTTGTGGTGACGGCGAACACGCCGTCATTGGCTAACCGGTCGCCGCCTTGACCGTCGTCGCGCAAAGTAAGGGTGCGGCCTTCGGCATCCAAGCTGGCTTGCAACCCGCCGTCGGGCGGATTGTCCAAATGTTTGCCGGTGTCTTGGTCATACAATTCGACTTCCAGCGTGGCCTTTGCGCCTTGCAAGGGTTTTTTAGCCGGTGGCAGCAAGCGCAAAGCCAAGTTGGCATCGCCGAAGCGAAGGCTGCGGACGACTTTCACAGGCACGGTGATGGGCTGGGTGCTACCGCCGCCGACGGGCCTCAGTTCAAGGCTGTAATCGCCGGTCTTTTGCGGTGTCCACAGGCCGGTGTAACGATGGTCGCCGGCTTGCTTGTCACCGTTGCCGCCATCGTCGCCCAAACGCGTCAAGACCGTGCCATCATAGAAAGCTTCCACCGCCTCTAAGGAAACCGACGTTTGACCGGGGGGCGTGGGGCGGGCTTGCGCATGCAGGCTGACCGGGGTATCCACCTCGACAGAGCCCAAGGCATCCGCCTGTAAAATCCAACCGACTTTTTCAACCAGCATGTCCACATGGCTGCGGCGGTCCAGCAATGCGCTTTGTAAATTCAGGCCAATGCGTTGCGGCCCGACCTGTTTGAAATCGGCAAGCGTGGTGTACACGCCGTCATTGGCCAACCGGTCGCCGCCTTGGCCGTCGTCGCGCAGGGCCAGTTTCTGTCCCTCAAGCTCCACGCTGGCTTGCAGTCCTTCCGGCGGGGTGTTTAGGCGCTTGCCCGTGTCTTGGTCGTACAATTCGACTTCCAAGGGTGTATTGACACCCTGCGCCGCTTTGGCAGGGGACACCAAGCGCAACGCCATGGCCGAATCTTGCAGCAGCATCCAGCCAGCGTTTTGCCTTAACTCGGGCGCATGAAACTGCCATTTTCCCGCTTCGGGATGGTGGATGCGGACAATGCGGTAATCGCGCCGCCGTCCGTCCAAGCCGAGGGCATGGCCGCCGCCTTTATGATCCAGATCGATTTCCGCAGCCTCCGGGTTGCCCCCGTCTCCCGCCAAGGCTTCCATTTGCCCATCCGCAACCACGACGAGGTAGGCGTCTTTCACCAGCGGGCCTAGCTCGAATTCGATGGTTTTGCCAACCCGGCCAGTCTGCACTTGCCTGGCACCGATGAATTTTTGATACACCAAGGCGACGGACTTGGTCAATTCCTCGGAGTCACTTGCGCCGGTGGTAAAGGTGAACGCGGGGTTGCTGTCGAACGCCCCCACACCCCCTATGTTAATTGCGGCAACCATCACGCCTTGGTCACGCAGTTTTTTCAAGTCTTCAGTCAGCTTGACTTCGCATTTGTCCAAGCCCCCGGAGTCGGCGATGAACAACAACAATCGCGCCTTGTCCTTGTGCCGTTCCAAATCGGCTTGGGCGGTGTGAACCGGGGCGGCAAAATAATTTTCGTTGCCGTAATACAGCAGCCTGTCCAACTTGGCTTGGAAACTATTGCGGTCAGTCGAATTTAACGGCACTGCCAGCGCCGGGTTCTCACCATCGTCACAACTGCCTTCGCTTTGCGGCAGGCGAATCACGGTAAGGCTGTCACCCGGTTCGAGCAGGTCTGCGAGAATCTGCGACAACAGCAAGGTATAGCGGGGTTTGTCGTTGCGGTCCATGGAACCCGAGGTATCGACAATGATGCTGACATGGCGGCCCGCCGCCACGGCGGCAAGCGGGAGGCTTAAGGATAAGGCCAGCCACAAGGCTGTGCCGAGTCCGCGCCATTGCAGATTCACGCGCGATACTCCAGCCGCACACGATGCGCCTTCTTGCCCCTGCGCAAAGTGTAGACATGATGCACGGAAACCGTCACCAAGTCGCCGATTTGCACTGGCGGAGGGCCGTCGGGCCGCGTCAGGCTGACACCCTTGCCCATCCGCAATTGATAGAGTTCGCCATCCACAGGGCGCACCCATGCCAAAGGCTCATCCCCGCTGTCGGCAATGATGGGCTTCTCCACTGCCAATCCCAACACCCGGCTCAATTGCGAACCCTCGCCTAGGCGTCGCGGCTCCAACTTCGCGCCCGCGCCGTCCGGGGCCAGCGCGAAAGCGAGGTCGGGCGGCAGCTTGGGCTGGCCGCGCAAATGCCACAACAAGGCCAACAAGGCCAAGGCCAGCAAAGACAATAATGTTTTGCTGGGGGGGCCGGGAGAGGGGACATCGGCTAGTGTTAGTTGCCATGTAAACGGGGCGATGACATCTGCATCCTCGTAAGGCGCATACCTGAGCCTAAAATGTACTTTGAGATCGAGTTTGTTAGAAGGGTTTGCCGTTTTGGGTTTGCCGATGGTGACACAAACTTTGTGTTCTTTGGTCAACTCTGTTGCTGACAAATCCTGTCCTGTGAACCATTTCCCTAGTTGTACAGCATGAGTCGGATGAGACGGACTGGCCGGGTTATCAAATTGCAGCCGGTCATCAACAACGTCGTCTTTGTCCAAACTGAACCTAGTACCATAGAATTCCTGGTCGATGGCAGCGATATTTTTATAGTCAATGCGTGCAGTGACGCTATATTTTGATTTTCCCGGCTTTAACTCCGGCAGGTGTCCATCCACCTTTAGCTTAAATGTGGTGCATGCAGATTTTTCGTCCTTGCCAAGAGGTCCGTCGATACCTTTTAGCGGGTTGGGAGTGATTGATAAATAGGGATAGACTGTAACCGGATGGCTTAACCTAGCCAAAAAGCGTTTTCCCTTGTATGCATCCCCTTCGATGAATCCGTCATAGGTTCTATCTGGATTGTTTGGTTTTTCGGGAAACTCGGATGGCAGGGTAAACACCACTCCGCCTGGCGTTGGTGGAAGGATGGTGCTTGAAGGTTGGGCGTTTAGTGTGCGATCATTTGTTTTGCCAATCTCATCAGAAGTTAGTTTATATTGGATGGTAATTTCTTTACCCGGGTTTCCACCCCCTTGATTGCTGACAAGAAAACCCAAAGGCAAGGGGCTTCTTGCCATCACTTCCACATTAAGAGGTGTTTTCTTAGTGTCAGGCAAATTCACAAACTCAATTTTTGCTGTTGGAGGTCGCAGCAACGCTACCATGCCGCGGGTGGGGCTGATGTCAATCTTGTAAATCCCCGGCCAAGGATTTTGCACCCATCCCAAAGTATAGGCCGCGCCGGGTTCACCGTCGCGGCTGTTCGCCACCTTCTTGACGACAGGCGCTATCTCACTTTGGTAGGCGTTATGGTGCAGACTAGGCACGGGCGCATTGGGTGCAGGGGTGAAATTATTAATAGTGGGTATTTGCGCAGGAATCGAGGTTTTGGGATTGAATACGACAACGGCGGTGTCATCTCCTTGGCCTGCCCCTTGGGTGAGTTCCAAGTCTGTTTTTGGCAGCGGATAAGGCGGGACATTCTCATACCCTAGGCTTTTAGCATATAGCTCGAGCATTTCTTCTAGCAGTTTATCCCCATTTGGGTCAATTTTTAAATCGCCATTCGTAACAGTCGTCATTTGTCTGAAGAAATCAGGCTTGACGCTAGGTCCAAAGGCCAGCACATACAGCCCGATCTCCTTGCTTATCATACGAGGCACAATGTCTTGTTCGATGTATCTTTTTTCCGCGTCGAGGGTAGGCTTGGTGCCATGACAGGGATTGTCCGGCAACCCGTCAGTCACCAAGACAATGATTCGGGTATCTCCGTCCTTTTTACTGTCCTCCAAGTCTTTGGTGGCTGCTTCCAGCCCTGGATAAAAATGTGTGCATTCGGCTTCATACTTCAGTGCCTTGATGGCGCTGACAAATCTGGCTCTCCCACCTAATTTGTCCTTTTGAGCCTCGATAATCGGGCCATTTTTGATATCTGGCTTTTGTGCGGGGTCGGACCAATTCCAAGCCTTATGAAAGGGTATGACTTTGAAACTATCACCGGATGCGATATCGAGATGGGCCAAGTCGTATAACAACAAGGTGGACAAAATCGCCATGCCGCCAGGGTCGTTGCCCTCTTTGTAACCTATGACTCTGCCTTGCTTGTCAATGACCTTATCCTGCCGCATCGACAAGGACAAGTCCAACACCACGCGAATATGTTTGTTATGGTTGTGCGGATCGGCTTGCGCAACACCGCAAAATCCATACACACCCAACATCAGCCAGCACAGCCATTTCAGCATAGTCATCATCCCCTGCCTCTGGCGGCGATGCGGAAAAACGGCCCGTGGCTACCCACCCGGTACACGTCGCCGGCCCGGCAGCGGCAACCTTCGGGTGGCACCGGTTCCCAATCGCCATGCAAGGTTTCACGGAACAGGCCAAACCCCGCACCGGGGGCAGCCCGGTTGCCTCCGCGTTCGGCAAACAAACCCGCCAATGCGCCGCGAGACTTGCCAGAAAGCCGGAAATCCGGATGCAGATAAGCCCGCGCATGGCGGTAAAAACCGATGCCCACGCCACGCCATTGCAGCACTGGCTGCGGCGACTGTTCGTCCAACTCGTTGCGGTCCGGCACAAAAGTGACGGCGAGCGCCCCGCTAAACCGCTGCGGCAGGATGAACCCCAGTGCGATGAACAATAGCGCCAAAGCCGCCAAGACCAGTTCCACCAGCCAGCCCCACAACGCCCAAAACGACAAGCCTTGCACCTGCCAGCGCAGCTTGAGGACGATTTGATGCTCCGGCCGGTCGCTGCCTTGGACACGCAAGGCCAGCCAAGGCTCGCCGTCGGCATGGGAAGAAGCGATGCGGGCTGCGGTTTTCAGGCAGACGTTCAGGGTGTCTTGTGGTTTGGCGGATGCCGCGCCGCTATCGGCGGCCAACACGCCCGTCGGCAGGCGTACCTCCAAGGTATGCCCGGAGGGCGGGGATTTCAGGCTTTGCAGTTCAAACGCCACCTCGCCTTGGTGGTCGGCCCGGAACACCAGCGGACGGCAAGTTTCGGCATTCACGCCCAAGCTTCCTAGGTCAATTTGCAAAGGTCCGCCAGTGTAGTTGAATTGCCCACCCACGCTGACTTTTGCCTCGTGGTCGCTTTCGGCGATGGCACTTTTCAGATGCAGGCGCACGGGGATTTCGCCGGACTTGGAAAATTTCGCCATGCCGCTGTAGCGGCCGTCGTTGGCCGTGGCATCGCCGGAGGTGCCATTGTCAACGAGATCGACTTTGCCACCTTCGATTTCCGCCGTGACTAGGGCATCTTTCAGCAATTCCGCATCGGCGATGGCTTCGCCATTTATACCCGAACGGATTTCCACCACCAACGGCACTTCAACCCCAGCCAGGACCTTGGCCGGGGAAACCAGCACCGGCAGCAAATCGGAGCGTTGAATCACCGCATAAGCCGCCGCCGGCCCGCCGCCCTGCACCCTGACCGTCCATTCGCCCGTGGCAGGCCGTTGCACATAGGCCACCCGGTAAGCGCCGGCGGTTGGCCATTGGTCGGCGGCATAATCGGCCTTCACCGTGCCGCCAGGTCCTTGGATATCCGCGCCGGTTAGGCTGTTATCGCCATAGACGACGACCCAAGCCTCTTGGACATTGCTTTTCATCTCAAACTGGGGCTGGGCGGACACCAGATTGTCGATGCGAAAAGGGGCTTTGACGATGTCACGGAAGGCATTGGCAAATGCCTTCATCATCTCGGCGGGGTTGGTCACTTTCAGCGTGTCCACGCCCATCCGCTTGGGAAGGTCAACTTCCCCGTTGCCAAACACAATCGCCTCGATGCCGGCACCGCTGGCTTTGACTGCGGCTATGGCTTCTTGCAATTTAGGCACACTGTCACTTTTCCCGTCTGACAGCCACATCACTTTGCGCGGCGACGAACCGGGGTGTTGATCAAAAACACCCAAGGCAGCCTGAAAGGCCAAGTTGAATTGGCTGTTGTTGGCCTTCTGCTCAAGATGCCCTTCCAACGTTCGTTTGTAATCCGCATCGGCGCGGCTGGGGCGAGGCAAAACCCCAAAGCGCCCGGCGCGGGCATCTTTGTCCCAGTCGGAAGTAGGCTCTACCCGTTGGCAAGTCTTGCTGGTATCTTCCGAGCAAGGCATGGTCTGGCCGGTTTCACTCCTAGGCAACCAGGCTTTGTCACCTGACAAGTCCAACAAACGCACCACCGCCAAATCGCCCGGCACGATGTCCGCCAGCAGCTTGGTGACTAATAGCGAGGCACGTTCCGGGTCCATGCCTGGGTCATGCATACTGGTGGACGTGTCCACAATCACCACTACATCGTCGTGGGCATTGTCTGCCCAGGCCACGGGCCAGGGTAAACACAGGGCCAAAACCGAAATCAACCATCCCACAGTCTTCATGTTTCACTCCACCCATTCGCCACAACAACCGCCACGCCCAAGCAAACCGGACAGGCCGAGTAATAATTCCGCTTCCGCGCCACCCTCGAAACAGCCGGCGTCCATGGCAAACTGCGGCAGCGTGGCCAGCCTTGCATACTGATCCTTCGCAGCCTCTTGCAGTTCTTTCGCCTCGGTTCCCACCAGACTGTCCAAGTAGTCGTCAGGCTGCCCATGGTACAGGCTCAGCAGCGCCACGCCTTTGCGATGCAGGCGCAGGGCTTGGGTGTCCACGTCATGTTCGCGCACACAGACATCGCCTTTGCTCAAGGGATGCAGGATGGAATGGCCGGGGGACTCGCCGCTGATCAACACCAGTTTGCGTGCGCCGGGGCTAGGATTCCAAAACAGCCCGTCGCAAGCCGCCAGCGCATCCGCCAGCGCATCGACAAAATCCCCGCCGGAACTGGGCGGAATGGCCAGCAAGCGGCTTTTCAGCGCTGCGGCATCCACGTTTTGCAGAAACCGCTGTTCCGGCTTGGGATGGAGCAAATAAGCCGGGTGCAAATCCTCCGCCGTGACATTTTCCGGCATGGCATGGTCGCCAAATGCCAGCACGGCGATGCGGCAATGCGCACAGGACCGCCGCACGGACTCGACGAAGGCGCACAGTTTGTCCACATGGGCTTCCCAGTGTGTCCGGTTCTGCTTTGCCAACAGTTGTGAAGGTATCAGCTTGTCAGGCTGCGTCTCGTCGCGCAGGAAAATCCGCGCCGTGGCATCGATGACGATTGCCAGGTCGATGTGTTGCGGCGGGCCTTCCCAGACTATCGGCATCTCGTAGTCTCTTTTGTGCGCGGGATTGTCTTGCAGGTATTTGACGGGCGCCCCTTCGAGGCATTCCATGGCAAAACCGGAATCCGCGCCGCGCCGGATAGCGAAGGTGACTTCGGGCATGCCTTCATCGGAGTCCACCTCGGCGCGGAACCGGGTGGCATTGCCCGCTTGCAACACCACCCGCACCTGCCGTGCGCCGGGAAGTTTGCGCAGCCTCACCTCGCACTGTCCCCCCGGCCCGTCCAAGCCGGGCAATTGATAAGGCGTCAGCTGGTTGTCATGATAGGCAAGCAAGTGGATAGATTCGGTGTCCATAAAATTCCCATTAGTGGCGGTAGTCGTGTTTCCGTTGATTATTTGACAGCATACTCGTTTTGATCCCGTTCATTAGCATTTTATATTCGTCAATCATCCCTTTTTGAGTTTCTGGGCAAGAAGTCCAAACGATTGTGTTTAGATCAGTTTTGAATTTATTTGTAATACCATTTTGAGTAGGTTCAAGCTGAGAAAGCAGGAAAGACAAATAACAGCCCATCTCTGGTGTAGTTAGATTAAAATGTTGATCCTTATTTGTTGAAGATAAAGCAGTATTGTATGCTTTTAAGGTAGCCTCTGTGTCGTTTGAACTGTCAAAGAATTTTTCATTCTCAAGCATTGATTGCAAGTTATTATCCTGATCTTTTTTTAACAAGTTTTTATCTTGTTTCAAAATTAGTACAAGCGGCAGCTTGATTAAGCCCCAGCAAACTTTTGGATCGGATTGGCAAACACTGGTAGAGAAATTGATTTCATCCCCCGTCTCACCACTGAAATGACTGTTCCATAAATTTGTAATTTGCATCGGCTTATTATGGTCGACAATTTTGTGTAAATCAGCTAATAGAACTTTATCTGGTGTTGCTTGTCCTGTTTTATTCTGACGTTTTAAAATGAGAAAACGAGTTTCGGCAGTTGTTGAAACGAGCGGAAGAATTTGTAACTTAAACAACACAGCAACGATAATGGCTGCAACAGCGAAGCCTAATAGATAGGGTTTATAGGCAGCTTGAATAAAAAGTTTCAGTTTGCCAATTAAACTAGGGGTTTCCTTATCAGCGGATACGGCAATTGCCGGGCTAGAGTTTTCCACAGAACCGGGTTCAACGCTTGGAATCTTGGCCTTCTCTAAAACGCCTAATTCCACCATCTTGCCTTCGAGCAGTCTTTCTAGGCGTTCAATCCTAAGGCTCATGCTGGGTTGGCGTAGCAAGGACAACACGTTCAATTCAAAATCATTAGGAAACCAATTTAACCAATCACTCCTGAATTGCAAAAACCTATCTTCTGCGGCTTTGTCGATGGGCAAAATGATGTGTGAACCTTGGGGGAGTATCCTCTCAAATACTGGAATTCCAGATGACGGATTCTTATCATTCAAAGCACAGGGTTGGATTGTGTCAGTGTCAGGCTGCAAGCAATAGCATTTTATTGGGGAATCACCCCCACTGAAACCTTGTCCATAGATTATATAAATTCTTATTTTGAACGATTCTTCGTCATAATTGACAGAGTCAACCACCCACCCACCACCACTCTTTCTAAGTGAGCTGAGAATATAATCATGATTGTTTATGTTTTCGATTGAAACCTCATTGATAAAATCTAGGTTTAAAGAACCTAAGCGCGAATAAACATACAAACAATACTTATCTTTCCCGCATAGGATTTCGCGTTGCTGAAAATCGCCTCTGTCAGTGCTGAGATCACGGAATAAAGTTAGGACGTTGCTCATCGAATTTCCTTAAATTTTTACCAGTTTGCGGTCATCGTTATTTGCCGCCTCAAGTGCTTTTTGCAGGGCTTGGCGGTGGGGTAGCTTCAGGTTCCGGTTGGCATGGCTGATAATATGCGAGATAGCGACATCCAAGCGGTCATCGCCACGCAGACGACATCGCGACAGACTTTTCATCACCGCTTGCCACCAATTCACGTCCCCAACCAGACTTGGGTCTTGCCCGGCGGCGGCTTGGATGAATCTGACAGCAGCCCCGCCTAAACCCATGTTGCCCAGACTAAACCACAATTCAAAGGTCGGCAAGCAAGGCGGGTTCGGTTGATGCTCCAGCATTTCCTTGGAACCTTCAAGCTGTCGCCAAAGTAATTTTTCAAGTTTCAAGCGGGGTTCGGCTGTCTCTAGGCTGTGTTTGGTCAATAAAAGACGGGCGAGCCGGCAGAAAGGATGCTCCCCATCTGCTGAACTTCGCTGTAAGCATGTAAGGTTAAGGCTTCCATCCTGCACTTTTCGGAGTGCCTCCGCCTCGACAGATGCTTCACCCAATTCAAGCAGCCTAATGATGAACCGGGCGTTCGATTCCTCCGGGGGAAAATTGGAACCTAGGGTAGTGGCTGGAGACGCTGAGTTTGCCACGCCATGCTGACTAGTTTCAGCCTCATTCCACCAAGTCTGGTCTCTATCTCCCGTGCGCGCAGACGTTGCCGGAGGGAGATTTGGCGGCCTACTCTGTTTTTCTAGTTGGATTGGGTTAAGGTCAATCGTTGGGTCTAAGAATTTGGCAATGTGTTTGTAGCCTTTATCCTGCAATTTTCTAGCAAGTTTCCTTGTCACTTCGGACGGTGCGAGCGATGGAAGTTTGATTAACGCAAATTTGGCATCGACTAATCCAATGACCCATTGCTGAGTCGTAACATCCAAGTTTGTCGCAATCCAAATTATAAGTTGTTTTACAAATTTTTCGTGGCTCAAAATGTTTGGCTGTTCCGCCGCCGCCAACGCGGCTTGAGGGTTGGTGCTTAGTCCTTCGATAATGGCGGCTGCCCTATATTCGATCAGCACTTTACCAGCTAACAATAACCAAGTTTCCCATCGCTCCTTTTCCACGGGTTTTAATCGCATGGCATCAATGCTTTCCAATTGTTTAAACAGCTCCCGGTATGCTGTGTCAACCTCAGCAATCTTTCTGGACTTTTCCGTTTTGGCGAATTCTCCCGCCGCACTGAGCAAAACTCGGAACGTAGCGACATCCACCCGCGCCAATTGCAGCAAATCCCGCCATTGCCGCTCCTCAAAACAAAAAGCCAAAGGCCATCGTGGGTTACCGTTTTTAAACAGGCTTTGCATTTCCACGGCGATCAAACCTGGTTGTAAATCCTTAATGGCTTGATCCCAATCTTCCAAACATAGATCGGGGGCGGCTTTGCCGATGCACCAACGCGGATTGTGCAACCAATCCAATGCAGCCTTCTTTTTTTCGCCAGACTTCAAGTTACGGTCTTCCGCTTGCCGCCAAAACAACCATGCTTCGCCGCTAATCAACGCTTGCGTGCTTATGCCCGAGTTGTTTTTCCATTGTGCCGTGATGGCCGAACAGACCTTCGCCACACCGCCTTCATCCAACCTGGGCGCGGCAGCCAACACGCGAAGAAGGCTTGCCGTGTTTAGCTTGTCCAGAATACCGTCATGCTGGAGCAGCAGCCCCGCGTTTTTTTCACTCAGGTCGGATAAAACCAGACTACCATCAGCAGTCAGCAAGGCATCAGGTTTTCGACAGTGCCATTCATCATCTAAGGCAATCTCATATAGGCGTTGTTCAAGGATGGATCTGTGTTCTGCGATTAGGTGACTGCGAATGGTTTTAATCTTTTCGATCAGCGGGTAGGTGAGCTTGTCGTAGATGTCTATGGATGGCAGGTCAGCCACCCGCAGGCAAATCTCCAACTCCTCCGCAAAATCGAACGATCTGACAAGCGGGTTCAGCCATGTGTTTTCAAACCGGGCAAGCCCATTGCTCCACAGATTTGCGATGGTTTGTTTTTCCGGCAGGGCGCGGCACCACTGCCGCAGACAGTCCAAAGCGTCTTGGCCTAGCGGATAGCCCCCCCACTTTTTCAAGGTTTCCGGGCTTTTTATCAGGCGTGTGACGAGGTCAACCAAAAGAGTCAGTGTGGCTGGGTCACGCTGAGCATCGCGAGTATTCTTGACCCAACAGCTGACCCAAGCGGGATCGAATTGGCCCTTCTCCGTGAAATCAACCAAAAGGCGGTGGTAATTTTCTTGTCTGGCGAGTTTCGCCCACTCTTCCGCGCGCCGCCCGCCCGGCTCGCCGTGTTGAACTTCCAGTTTCAGCAACCCTTCCAAGGTCAAGAGGGTATTGAGCCATGTCGGCAGCGCGACGGACTGGGTCCGGCGTGTAAGTTCCGCATAGTTGCCAAAACTCTTGGAATACCCGTTGATGCCCAACAGTTGCAACAGGCGTTTTAATTTATCCATTCTGTTGGGTGAGGCGGTCTCCGGCCACCAGCCATCCAAGGCATCGTCCAAGGTCAGTCCCAAGGTTTGCAGGGCTTTTTCGGCCTTGGCTTGCAAGCCCCGGCCGTCAGCTTCAAGTTCGGATGCCAGCACCAGTTCCCGTAACGCGGGCGCGGCCTTGGCGACCATGGCCTGATCGCCAATCAGTTTTTTATCCCACAAATCCAGTAACCGCCCAAGCCTAAGCTGGCCGTCTTTGCCGGAAACCAAGCCGGG
This sequence comes from Candidatus Methylumidiphilus alinenensis, assembly GCA_003242955.1. Classification (GTDB taxonomy): domain Bacteria; phylum Pseudomonadota; class Gammaproteobacteria; order Methylococcales; family Methylococcaceae; genus Methylumidiphilus; species Methylumidiphilus alinenensis. Next base: position 5,552 of record QJPH01000150.1, on the reverse strand, counting down.
CATCGGCAAACAACGATCCAAGGCTTCGTCTAAGCTCAGGTCCAGGCTCAACATGGCATGCTCGGCCCGAGTCTGCAAGTCTTTGCCCGCAGGGTCCAGTTCCTCCGGTGGTTGCAGCACCCATTCGCCCCATCTCAGGCCGAAGCGTTCCCGCACTGCCTTACGGGACAGTAACGGTGGATTGTGTTCCAGCAAATGTATCAGGCGGTTCATTTCACGCCGGTCATGCTCTGCATCTAGCACCTGGGTGTCCCGACCCATGCCGGTCAAGAAGCCATCAAGCGATCTGCGCAGACGGTCTAAGGCCGCTGTGACCGCCGCCTGTAATTGCACTTCGCCGACATCCTTGAGATTTTCCGGCGGCTGCAAGGCAAATTCAGCCAACAAACACTCAGGGAACCGCGCCCAGTCGCCGTCTTCCAGCAAATCCTGCCATGGAAAGTCGGCATCGGTGCCGGTTCGCACAGCTTCAAAACCGCCTTTGAGTTGCTCCTCGCCACCCTCCAAAGCCACCGCCAAAGCATAGCCGGGGCGCACCATCGCTTGCGTCCAGCGTGGGTTGGCCCATTGCTTGGCAGTCTTTTGTTTGCCAAGCAAGGCACTAAAAGGCAGCAAACCCTTGGGCTTCGCCAGCGCAAACTTGATCACCTCATTGGCATAATCTTCATATTGCTCAGCCAAGGTGTGGTCGGTTATACATTTGCCCTGACGGTCGAGCAGGATGGCGTCGCGTTGCGCCCGCAAGGCTTTGTTGCCCATGTCAGCAGGCAGCACGATCAGCCGGGCTTTCAGCCGCAAGGCAAAATTTTCCGGCTGGCGGGTGTGCATGCGGATGGAGCATGCCTCCTTTAAGTCGGCGGGAAGGGCGGCGCGGGCAAATGCCACCAGCGAAAACAAGGGCGAGCCTCGGCTAAATTCGCTCAGCGGTACGCCTATCAGCAAGGGTGCCTGGGTTTCCTGCCGCGCCAGGGATTGGGCGAGAAAGCCGAGTAAGCGGACGGCGGTTTGTGGCTCCTTTTCCAAGTGTTTCTTCCAGAGTTCGCCGGGCAGATCCCGCATACGCTCCAGAGCCGCGTCCGAACTACCGGGCCGTGCGCCGGGTTCGTCGAACATTTCCGGGCAACCTAGGCAGACTCCCGGGTCGTCGGCCTGCAGAACCTTGCCCTGCGGCCACGAGCGGGCATGGCTGAAATAAGCAACCCGGTTATCATGCTTGCCCGCCAGCACCATGCGGCAGACGAACAAACGCCCACCCGAACAAAAGCAGGACCAAGCTTCCAATTGCGCTTGGCGGTGATCTTCAGGCTCAGAATCCAGGCTCAGCCATGGCCTGATATCCGAGAGCAGGGAGTCTCGGCGGTTATACAGTGTGTCGGCCGTGCCTTCCAGATACTGCTCGCCCGACAAAATTGGGGAGCCAGGGCCAGCGCCCAACCCGGAATCGGCCTGGCCTCGGTATACCGAGAGCATTTCAGTGGGTTCGGATGCCATCTGTCACCTTCACATCAAGGCGTTTTCGCGCTCGCAGAGCGCGACTAACAGGGGCAGTTCAACATGCACCGGAATCGGAAAACGATCAAACTCCTGGGGGGAATTTTCTTTAATATCGACCATCTTTCCTTCGACGGCGCTCAAAGGGATCAACCAAGGACGACCGCCATTGAAATCCAAGCGATCCGGTATACCGCTGATGAGAGGGTCTTGGTGGCTCTCGAATTCACGGTGCAGGCATTCGGAAACTTTGCGGGCATTGGCCAAGTAAAGAGCCACTCCGCAGCCTTTGCGGAGGGTTTTGAGATAATGCTCAGGGGAGTCCATGTAGGGTGTGATCCAGCGGTCGCGCAAAGTGACTAGCGCACTGCGCGTATCGTCCGCCATGGTCAATGCCAGGATGCTACGCACCGGATGGTTGATATTGAATTCCTCGCGCATTTCACGGAAGTTGGCAACGACCTGCCCGAACCCCTTCAAACTCAAGCTGCGTTTATCGTGGTCTTCCTTGGTCAATCCGCCATTGGGAAACACCGTCCATAAGGGCAGGCAAAACACCATGGTGGTCACGCCTAGGTAGGCATCCCACCACAAGCGTTTGTCTTTATCGTTCAAGACCTGCTTTTCCAGCAGGTATTCGCCCGATCCGTCAAAAAACTCCACCTCCAACTCCCGCCGCCTGAGTCCAAGCAACCCTGTGCGATAAGGCAGGCGCAACCGATACCAGCGCTGGTCGTCAAACAATGTGCTGGACAGACGGTCCCAGGCTTGGTAAGCATCGACAAATCGCACCACATCTTCTTCGTATTCATGATCTTGCAAATCCACTGGGCTGCTGCGCAAACGGACACCGCCGCCATCCAAATAATAAGCGAGAGCGCCAGATTTACCTCTGGAACAGGTGCGGTAAACCATGGACTGAAACAAATAACTCTTGCCAACCCCCTTGCCGCCGATGATGCCGAGCTTATGCGCCGGGGCGCGTTTGCGGCCTGGATTGACGCTGGGCAAAGCCACTGTCGGAAAGCCGTCTGCCCGACTATGCTGCTGTGGCTGGGGTTGGCCGGGTTTTGGCTCGTATTGGCTATTGCCTGCTGCAATGGGGGGTGGTGGCTTGGTTGCGCCATCCTGAGCGAAAGCGTGAATATCTTCTTGCCCAAGTTCGAGTGAATCAACCTCGTCATCGTCAGGCAAGGAAGCAGGTTCAAGCGGTGCTTGTCGGTTTGGCGCCGTGGCCCTGAACACATCAAATTCCAATTTTTCAGCGTCCTCCGCCTCCTGCGCGGAATCGGGGGCGGACGCTTGGCTAGGTGGCAAGGCAGGCGGCGCACGGAAAACATCAAACTCTGATTCCCCCACATGCTGCTCGTCGACCGAGCGCAAACTGTCGGGATCATGGATGGCGTTGCCGTCTGGCGGCGTTTGCCCGGTGCTTGGTTTGGAAGTTGCCATGAAAATTCCTTGTAGTTCGGACTAATTCGGAAAATAGATAAGGATGTATTTTTGCTTTTCGCTGAAGTAGCGAATGGTTGCACAGGGCTTCGCCTGGCCCTCTATCAGCGGACATGGTTTGTCGGGCGAAGCGTTGTACCGAGTTAATATTTGTTTGAAAACTGGGTTTCCGTTGAAACTGATGTTTTGCAATCGGGTGATGAAGGCAGCTTTATCGGTTTCTCCCGTCGGGATCGGAAAGAAGTAGAACAAGCGATTCGGCCTTTCGGGATTTTCTAGCTGGTAGATCAGCCGTATTTCCACCCCCAAAACGGGATCGACGCCATCGCCCGCCAGATAGCCTCGGCAGCGCAGAGTTTTGATGGGTTTGTCGTTTCCGGTTTTGTCTTTCTCGGTTGTGTCCTTCGGGTCACAATTGCCATAGGGGTCTTGCTTTGCGGCTTTCTCAGCCTTCGCCAACGACAGGCGCGACAGGCTGTTCTCATCACTGGCAGGAATGTCATTGATGACGTTCATGGCCAACAACCCGGACAAACTCGTAGAAACCGTTTTCCCCGGCTCCAAATAGGGTATCAACCAATGTCTGGCCCAATCCTGTTCGAGTTTATTCACATAGTCGGGCCAGCCCCGGTTTTGGATAAAAGCCTTGTGCAAAGCGTCCAGTGTGGCTTGGTTTTTCACCATGCCGTCGGCTTCCTGGTATAAACGGCGCAAGGCTTGATGATGCCTGACGACCAATTCGCTTTCCTTAGAAAACGAGGCATTAGGATTCCAAGGGCCATACTCTTTTCCCTCTGTCACATCGTCGTACACCACAGGCGGTTCGTCCAGTTTGGCATAGCCCTGCTTCAACACATCGATGATTTTGCCGACAAGTTGCTGGTAGGCTGTAAACGTCTTGCTGTCCGGGCCTGCCTTGCCCATGCGCACCGCCAGTTGCAGAATGGCGTTGAATTCAGTGAGTTTCATTGAACTCAAGCCATAGTTTGGCCAGTCTTTGGCATCATCGTCGATTTGCCGTTGCAGCCTGCGCGAAGATTCCAAGGCCAAGGCATCCAGCAATCCATCCTTGGCCTCGGCAAACTCCTTGGAACGCCCCAACAAATCGGCGCTCTCCTGCCATTGCGCTTGCCCAAGCACCTCTTCCAACCGCTTTTTACCTTCTTGGAATAAGGCGGCCTCGCAAGCGTCGGTTTCGCCACACTGGGAAAATTCGGCGGTTTTGGCTTGCATATCGGCGATGGCTGCGTCGAAGCCTTCCCGCTGGAACTGCTCGGCTTTGTGGGCGATCAGCCATAGGCTGGGCAACAACAGCAGCAGCACCAGCACAAAACTCCATGGGGCGACTCGCTGCAACCAAGGATTGTCGGGGTGTATGCGCAACAACCTAGGCAAGAGCGCGAGCGTGGCGGCAAAGCAAGCGACGCTGGCAGCATCCACTGCCGGTGCCAGTACTTCCCATTGGCGAAATCCAAACTGGGACACAGCCAGCCCGGTGGTCGCCAGCGCCAGACCCAACACCCAAAGGCGCGGGCCAAATGGACCGGGGCGTAGCCGGCATTTCAGCGTGATCACCCAAGCCAATACGCCTGCGGAACCGACCAAGATTAGCGTGGGGATGCGACCATCCCAAATACCGTCGCCCAACTTGATTTTAAACCAAACTCGCAATACACCATTTCCCCGCAACAGCCCAAAAATTGTAATGAAAGCGAGGAAAGAAGCCCAAGAAAGCATTACGGCCGGGGGCGAGCGCGTTCCCAGACGATTGATCCAACCATTGGAATCAAGCGGGCCGGGTATCGCGGTTTCGCTTTCGCTATGGCCTTTGCGACTGTCGTTCATGAATAAATTCCTATGCTTGCATGTATTGCGACGGTATTTGACAGACCTAATGATATATCAATTTGGGTAGACGTAAGGATTCCTTCGTAAAGTGCGACATGATGTCGCGTATTTAACTGTTTTGATTGACGAGCCAGTGCATACAAAACCCGCCGTTCCCTCGGCGGTAGCCTACTGGCACAGGCGTTACCAGCAATGGTTTCGTTTGAAACTGTCGGGACAATGTACCCCATTCCTCGAAAGAGGTGAAGCCAAACCCGTGAGGGAGATGCGTATCTGCTAGTGCAAAAGCGGAAGGGGGCTAGGCTAGGTGGCATGGTTAACCCATGTGAACTATCGATAAACTCCGTCAGCAATGACAAGCCAAAGGCACTGACAGGCTTGAACTAAAAAGTATGTGGTCGGCTAACCTGGTTTTTCGTCGGGTTACAGGGACATCATGACCATCGGAGAAAAGATAGAACCTAACCCGCTCATGTTACTTGCGCGGAACATGGTAAACCCTGTCCTCCGCCAGCAATGGCAGGCCGACAGCAAGGAAGGTTGATGGAGGAGGGGCAGAGGATGGCGGAAAAAGCAAAGGCCGCTTCTGTAATGGGGTGGATAGGGGTTGAGCCGCAAGGCAACATCACCCCACCAGCAATGGCGCAGACTTCCGCTTGGTCTCTCGTCACGGGAGAGTTTGTAGAACCTTTCACAAAGGAGGACAGGCAAATGAACGCGGCAATCAGCGTGTGCCAGTTCCGCCTCGAAATCCCGTTGTT
>QJPH01000438.1 GCA_003242955.1 Candidatus Methylumidiphilus alinenensis | reverse complement strand
GCCGACCCTCCAAGTCGTATCTCCCGGCCTAAAATGCGTACTCAGGCTAAGTCATGACCGGGCAGAATGTTCATATGTGCGCCTAACCCGATCTACACTATTATCTAATATTCGAGTGCAACGGGAGTAATCACCAAAATCATAATAAGATGGCCGGGGCTTCCACTAGCCCGGCATCTTGATTTAGGGTAAATTAGCCCCCCTTGCGGTTGACTCTGCTTACGGTCAAGCGATCAGGGCAGCTTCCTTTGAGTGTCAGTTGGACGGCATCGTCCCGGAACGGGTGGGGTTGCAAACCACCGCGAAATGCCAGATTGACCAAGCAGTCGCGGCGGATTTTCTCAAAGCAATAGGGTTCAAGCAGGTCTTGCCAATCTCTAAGAGGACCGGCGACGCGCAAATCGCGGCAGCCAAGCAGATGCACCTTTAGAGCCTCACTGCTAGGAATGGTGCAAACATAGAGGATTTCTGCCCGTGGATCGACAAATTCGACAGCTAACCGCCTTTCGCCAAAGCGGTCTGTCACTTGGTGCTTGATGGCAATTTTCTTTGGAGGGCAGCGTTTGCGCACCCGGTCCATGGCTTTAGCCACTTTTGCATCGTCCAAGGGCTTGAGCAGATAAAAGACGGGATCGGCATCGAAGGCTTCCACTGCAAATTCCTGGTAAGCCGTGGTGAAGACGATCCAAGGCGGTTGGGTCAAGGATTGGATGGCATGGGCCAAATCCATCCCGGCGCGTTGGCTTTCTGTCTGAATATTGATGTCGAGGAAAACGCCATCGACATCGCCCTTTTCGATCAAATCCCATCCCGCTTGCGTCGTTTCAGCCTCGCCGACGATTTCCACGTCTTTGTGCTTGCGCCGCAATATGTCTTTCAATTCGTCCCGGGCCAAGTATTCGTCTTCAATCAAAACCACGCGCTGTTTATTCATCATCGCTCGTCGCTCCTAATTTTGGGCAGGGTCAAGACGACTTCGGTGCCGCTGCCAAGTTCGCTGGCAAGCGTCAAACTGGCTTCCGTTGGGAAAGCCAAGTTCAAACTATTGGCCAACTGGTGCAAAGCGACGCCGTTACTGAAGGGAGAATCCACAGGCTCTTTGCCCAGCTTCGCCAAGCGTTCCGGTGCAATGCCACAGCCATTGTCGGACACCCGTAGCCTCAAGCCATTGCCGATATCCTCGGCATCCACCCTGATGACAAATCCGCTGGCGCAATCCTTCATGCCATGGGCTAAGGCGTTTTCGGCAAGGGTTAGCAGACAGTGGGGAGGCAGGCAACAGTCTAGCAGCTCATCGGGGATATCGGCGGGTAGGTAAACGAATCTCTCGCCAAAGCGCAATTGCTGGAAATCCAGATAACGCCCGAGTTGCTCCATTTCCTCATGCAAGGGAATGGCATTGGCTCCGGCAAAACGCCGGGTGGTTTCAAAAAAGTCCGCCAGCTTGACTACGTACTCCCGCGCCCGGTCTGGGTCAATGCGTATCAGCGAGCGGATCGCGTTCAAGGTGTTGTTGAGGAAATGCGGCTCGACCTGCGCCCGCAAGACGCATAACTCAGCCTGTTGCTTGAGTAAGTGGGCTTCCTGCTCCCGGCACTGCGCCTCGCGCAACTCAGACTCAAGCTTGTCCCGGTCCAAATCCCGGATCACCCAAATAAACGATACGCAACCTAGGCAATTCACCACCGCCACCGGTAGGGCGATGTCCAGGCTCAACAGGGTTGCCAAAGGGGTGGGAGTCGCAAAATAGATAAGAAACAAGCGGTGCACAACCGTGCCGAATAGGGCTACGATGAAAGCACCCTTAGGTGTCGTTGCCCCATGTGGGCGTCGATATCGCGCCCAACCGGCTAACACGCCCAAGCATAATGTAGACAAGCCACTAGCCCCGTTAACAAACCCTCCCAACCAATAGCGTTCAGCCCCGGCAATCAAACCTGCGCCGAAGCCCACCCATGGCCCGCCGATCAAGCCGCCTGCCATGACAAGTGTGTCGCGGAAACTGACCACGGCTTGGTGGTCGTTCAAACGGGCATTGACCGGCCACTCTATGATCCCCACCGCTTTATCCACATTGACCAGAATACCGCTATGCGTGGCGAGGATGCCTAGGCCGCCAAAGGCAAGCGCCAGCATCAGGCGGGGTTTCCATGAAGCCTCCAAGTCCCGCACGGCACGACGAACCCATGGCAGGCGGATGCAAGCAAATGCCGCCACCACCACCACACACAGGCGCGGCACCAATAAGATGGTGAAATCCAGAAAAAATTGAAACACTTGGACAAGGTTTTGCGATTCCATGGAATGAACACGATGAGTTTAATTGCGATAGGGGATTTTAACAAAGCCAAGGGCGGTCCACGCTGCATTTGGACGGGCGAAAGCCGCATTTCACCGGCGGTTTCCCGCGTTTCGCCGCCGCCGCAGCCTAAGCTTGGGATTTTCGGGGATGATGTTGACTAGTTGTTGGGTTAGGCGCGTTTTTTTGCTCCGTAACCCAACACGTGGCGGCCGGATATGTCGGGTTACGGCGCACTCGGACGGAGTCATGACCGGGCAGAATACCGCAGCCGGCCGGGATTTGTAATCCCGTCCGTAACGTTTTGTAATTTTGCAGGAATAGTTGCACACACAAAACGTAAGCGATGGGGTTGCAAACCCCATCGCGCTTCGCCGGTTAGGCATGATTGCCTCGTTTGGCTTTTCATAAAATTGCTCTAAACCGAACGCCAACATCAACCGGACTTCACTTTAAACCCAGAATCTAACGCAACAGTACAGGAGAATCACAATGAAGACACTTGAAAAAACGCTCATGACTATAACGTCATTGGCCGTATTTAGCATAGGCCAAGCGGAAGCGACAACGCTTACAAGCAGCGTCAATGTGGACAATGAATTCATTGAATATTTAAGCCCCAATGCCAACAGTCTGGTAGGGGCAACAATCGTTCAGGAGCAGATCACGTGGCCATACAGTGTCTACCCGGGATGGGGTACCACAGTCACCAACAACAGTGCCACGATATCAGGTCAATCGGAGTATTTGATAATCCAAGCTATTAACACAGGTGGCCCTGGTGCTTTTTTGGGTGATTTTTCATTGTCGGATACTGGTTACCAATTTGCAAACGGTACGCAATCAATCTCTACTGGCAACCCTAATTGGGGCGTGTCAACGACTGGAACCTTAGGCGCATACTACGGCACCACAACAGGCTCTCTCGGCACTTTTGTCCAAGCCACGATAGAAGCTCAAAATGGGAGTGGTATATGGGGTTCGTATATGGGCCAAATCCCAGGCATCAAAGCATCGTCATCTTGGATATCTGATTCTAGTGATGGATATTATAACGGCGGGTCCAACACATCCTATTTTGAAACCGTAATCAACTGCACAAGTAATTCCTCTTGCACTACGTATATCCCCCCTAGTACGGGTGGCAGTATGGGTAGTGTCCCAATCGCCACCACCCCCGTTCCCGCCGCCATCTGGATGGTCGGTTCAGCATTGGCTGGCTTGATCGGATTCGGTTGCCGCAAATTGCTTGTATAAACTCATAAGTCGGATTCGGAGCGAAGCGATAATCCGCCGTAGTGTCGTAGCCCGGATGGAGCCGCTTGCGGCGCAATCCGGGAGGACGCCGACCACAAAACCCGGATTACGCCGCAAGCGGCTCCATCCGGGCTACGGACTCACCCAAGCGGGCTGAACGATGACCAAGGCCGTTAATTTTCTAATTACTCAAAATTGAATGGGAAATATCATGTCTACCAATCATTCTGTCATTACACCTGCCGAAGCCGAATTACAGCTAGACGAAAAAACTGCAAACATTCAAAACGCTCCATCTGTAGAGACCACGAAACAGGCCAAAAAAAGCGGTTGGGGGGTCTTGGCATTGATAGGTGGCATATTTTACAAATTCAAATTCTTGCTGGTCGCCTTCAAATTTGCAAAATTTTTTGGCACCTTCGCATCAATGTTCTTGATGATTGCCCTATACACCCAGCAGATGGGCTGGTGGTATGCTTTTGGCTTCGTGCTACTGATAGCCTTGCATGAATGTGGTCATGTGTTGGCAGCCAAGCTGATTGGCATACCGGTCTCAATGCCGCTGTTCATTCCTTTTGTTGGTGCGTTCATCACTATGAAACAGCAACCCACTGATGCGCGTAGTGAGGCGATCATGGCGGCGGGTGGCCCGGTACTGGGTAGCTTGGGTGCCTTAGCCTGCCTTGTAGCCGGTCTGATGTTCAACAATAATTTGTTAGTGGCACTGGCCTATAGCGGTTGCTTGCTTAACTTGTTGAATTTGATTCCGGTCCACCCCTTGGACGGCGGGAGAATAGTCGGGGCCATTTCACCGTTAATGTGGCTGATTGGCATTCCGCTGATGGCGTTTGCCGCACTTGTTTTTTATAATCCAATCATCATTCTGTTGCTGATTTTAGGTATTATCCAAGCTTGGAAAATATGGCGTTCACCGGATAAATCTTATTATCAGGTTTCCACTGGCACACGCTTAGGCTTCGCAGCGATATATTTTGGGTTAATGGTGGTATTAGGCTCTGCGATGACCTTCGTGATGGTACTCCGTGTTCCAAACGTTCATGTCAATGTTACCGACCCCCCCGACGATCCACAGAAGAACAAATACACAGTAACTGTTCATTCCCCCCTGCCTTTTCCTGGGAACGCGGCCAACTTGGCCGCCATTTCTGCGGGCAAGATGCCCACGCCCCCAGAAGGGAGTGAACGGTTACAATACCCCGCCACGACCCGAGATTATGTGCCACTCGATCAAATCCGAATCAAACAAAAATTTGATACCGTGGTTTTGACCAAGGAAAATTTGGCAAGAGAGAAACAGAAATGTTTACCATTCTTACAGGACAATACTGACAATATGCGATATGCCGTAAGTGATATTCCTAGAAATAATGCTATTGTTACGGTCGCTAACCCAAATTCATCCAAACGATTCATTTATAGCGGTACGACTGGTTTGTGTTTGGAATTCAGTGCAAACAAGTTTCCCGTCTATGCTGCAGAGACCTTTATCCGAACCGCAAATCCAACTGGTGTTCCGCCAGATATCACCAATGACTGGTACATGAAGATCGCTATGCAGATCGCGCTAAAAAGTCAGGCGAAGGTGGCCTACATAACAGACAAGGGCGCAGCGTATCTGGTTTCGTATTGGAGCGAACAGACTGGTGGCCTTACTCTCCACTACTCATGGGAATTTAAGAAAATTGGCGAATGGGAAAATACACAAGTCGATTACAGGTTTTTCGATCCCCGCTTACGAGGATTAAGTGTAACCAATCGCGGGGATGCTAAAGAACTGGTAAAGCGGTTTCCTCTGGCGCAATACTAAATCAAAACCGTAGTGTCGTAGCCCGGATGGAGCCGCTTGCGGCGCAATCCGGGAGGATGCCGACCACAAAACCCGGATTACGCCGCAAGCGGCTCCATCCGGGCTACGGACTCACCCAATCGGGCTGAATGATAACCAAGGCCGTTTTTTCTTAACAAAGAAAATAATAAAGGACACTCAATCAAACTACCAATTGTGTGAATTGCTTTGAAAAATAATATAACTCTACAAGCAATTATTCGATATATTAAAAACGCTGTAACTACGGATAATTTCAATGCCTATTGTCACCGAAAAAAAATGCCCAAAACACCCTTTAAGACAGGTTATTGGCAAGTGCCGAAAATGCAACCGGTTTATCTGTGATATCTGTGTTCCCTATGGGACAAATAGGTTGATTTGTGTTGAATGTAATCTTTTTTCAAATAGAATTAAAGCCGCAGTATTGATGGTGCTGGTTGCCGTCATGGGTGCATATATTTATTTTGAACTGATCCCAAAGTATGGTTGGTTTAAATATGAATGTGATCGAGTCAAAGTATTAAAGCAATGTAATGAGTTTATAATAAATGATAAGTCAAAATCATGCCTGATTATGAGTGATGAATTTTTTGAAAAGTGTGGTTATTACGACCAGTTACATCGTTATCGTAATGCTGCTGCGAGGCGGTTATCGGAGTGGAAAATCGCCCTTGAATCCGCAAATATACTCATTGATGTGTATCCAGATAATGCTGAACTGCGTTGGATGCGAGGAGGTACCTTGGAAGAGAAGGGAGACTTACGTCTAGCCGTGAACGACTACGAGCAATCCTTGGCATTGATGCCCCGTGCAACTCAAACCCCCTTTCATCTTGCTAGTCTTTATCAGCGCCTCGGAGAACCTTGCTCAGGGGTTTCGCCCCTAGAGCAATATTCCTATTATCATCCAGATCAATCCGAGAATGCTAACCGGTTACTTAATAAATTGTATAGTGATCCAAGATGCTCAACTATGCATGGCAGTGGTAAGGCAAAAATAAAAATCAGTCAGGATGGTCACCCTATCATATCGCAGGCTTTAATTAATGGGGTCCATGCTGGACGGTTTATGATCGATACCGGTGCTACCGTAGTTGTATTATCATCAGCTTTTGCCGAAAAAATAGGCATTCACTATCAGGAATGGCCTGCTTGCTTGTCACAAACTGCCAATGGGATGGCTGATGGACACTTCGGATATGTCGATCAAGTCGCGGTGCAGGGTGTCGAGGCTAGGCATATCCAAACTATAGTGACCAAGAATCTTGGAGGGGTAGACGGTTTACTTGGCCTCAGTTTTCTGAGTCGCTTCAAGATCAATATGGACGCGGAGAAAGGATATATTAGTCTGAGTCAAAAAAACTAGACTTGTCCACGCTGCACTGACCCGGCAAAAACTGCATTTCACCGGGGATTTTCTGCCATTCACCGTCGCCCCCGTGCAAAAGTGACGGAGATTGGCGATACTGGCAACAAGTATATAAAACGTTCAGATGTATAGAAAAATAGGTGATGTATGGAGAACGATAATAATAACAAAAAAACGCCTTTGATTAAATTATATGAATCTGGTGTGATTGCAAACAAAACTCGCCTTGCCAGTATTGTAATAGGCATTGTCGGGCTTGCCATCGTTTTGCCGGCTATATGGTATGCGTTTTTGACAAGCCTTGGACTTGCCGGTATCGCAATCATCGGAGGACTTGGCATAGGGCTATCCACCCTGTTGCCTTACCTCGGCCAGAAGCTGGAAAACGAAATCTTACGAATACGCAAAGCGGAAGCAGGCAAAAACCCTATTGAACAAATGCAAAATCAATTGATACGCAGAAATGAACAGTTAAACCAGTTGAAAAGTGCATTACTCAAAATTGCATCAAAGATTAAAAGCCTTGAACGAGTGATTGATGATCGAGCCAAGTCGTATCCCGGCCACGACCTAAGCGAAATGAGGAAATCCCTTGATGCGATGAAAACCTATTACCAAAAGCAAAAAGGCAAGCTGATGCAGGCTGAAAAGACCTTGGATGAATTCAAGTCAGCCGTCGAGCAGAAAATATTTGAGCATGGCTTTGCACAAGCAGGCCAGGAAATTCTGCGGAGCATGAGTAAGACCGGCAAGGAGAGTTTGCAGCAAGACATATTGACTGATGAAGCCTTTAGATCGGTTGAGGCTGCATTTGACGAGGCATTCACATCGCTTGAATTCGAAGAAAGTCATGAACAAAAGAATAAACCATTTGAATTGGCTGACGATGAACGAATGGCAGAAAACGATGGTAATTAAAACTCCACAACCAAAGGTTATAAGACTATGTTTTGGAACAGACTGCGACTTTTCGGAATGATTGGCACACTGATTGTTTTGGCAGTGCTTTTCTTGGAGTACCTTGCCAATCAAGAACCACCTGAACCTGAAGTCAAAAACATCGGGCATAAGCTATTTTTCAACAAGTAGATAGTTAAGAGGATAAGCACATGAAAGCCATTTATTTTGCTATATTTTACTCTGTAATAGCACTGTCTGGCATGGCCGATGCCCAAGATACGGCAGCGGGGCAAGCCTGCACTGAAGACCAGATACTCCTCGCCACGGGCACCCCGGATACAAGTTACTCCAAGGTGGCTAAAGATATCATTGCAAGCTGCCCGATGATATGCGAGTATCAAAAAACTACCGGGGGTTATGACAATACCTTGCTACTGGTCAACAACGAAGTCGATGCTGGCTTAGTCCCCATTGATGTCGCTGAGTTCATGAAACGCAGCGATCCGGGTGTGGGAAAACTGCTGTCGCTTGTCTCCCTTAACTGGCAAGCGATGCATATCATCGTGGCGTCTAACGGTTTGGTGGTGACCAAAGGTAAAACTGGAAATTTGGGCATAGGTAAAACCCAAGATGAAAGAACCATTATAAAAACCCTACGCGATCTCAAGGGGCGTAAGGTTGCGGCTTGGGCGAGCGGGGTTATTTCGGCCCGCATGGTTGACGAAAGGCTCAAGCTGGGGCTTGATATCGTGGAATTTGAGAACAAAGAAGAGGCTCTCGCCGCCGTCAGAGATGGCAATGTCTTTGCTTTAATTGCCATGGGTGCAAAGCCGCTTTCCTGGGTTTCAACTTTAGACCGGAATTCCTTTACCTTGGCTAATGTTGACCCGGCTGATGCCCAAGCCCTTGGACAACCCTACTTTGCAAGCAAATTGACCTACCAAAAATTAGGGGTTATTGGACTCAATACCATCGCGGCTAAAAATGAGATATTCGTCCGTAACTATACAGGCAAGCGAGAGCAGCAACTTGTCGCTTTTAGAGAATGCCTCCGCGCCAACCTCGCCGACATCAAAGAACGCAGGGGTGCCCACGCCTCGTGGAATGAAGTTGAAAATATTGATGACCTTGCATGGCCTAGATATGAAGCCAAAGGTTCGGTGAAACCAGTTCCCGTTGTCGATAACCTACCCAAACGCGGTAAGTCGCAATAAGTGAGGTATCTTTATGAGTGTATCAACTTCCAAAACATGGTGGCATCTGTCCCTAGCCAAGCAAATTTTCTTGGGGCTTGCCGTCGGGGTCCTGCTTGGCTGGCTAGTCCCTGAATGGGCGGTCAAGACGGAGTTTCTCCGTTCGATTTTCCTGAATATGGTTAAATCCATCATCGCGCCGTTGATTTTCGCCAGCATTGTGTCGGGTATTGCCGGTGGCGGCGACCATTCCAAGGTCGGACGCATGGGAATCAAGGCGCTGATTTATTTCGAGGTTGTCACGGCACTGGCATTGGTGATCGGGTTGGCGGTGGTCAACCTCATCGGACCCGGTTACGGCGTTCCATTAAAAGGCGATGCCTTAAATTTGGCTTCGGTGAGCGAACATCATCCGATGACTCTCCCCGAAACCATCGTCCATGCGTTTCCGGCCAATATCGTCGAGGCGATGGTGCAGAACGATGTGTTGCAGATCGTCGTGTTCTCGGTGATGTTCGCTTTTGCGGTTTCCGCCATCGGCGAGAAAGGCAAGCCGATACTCGTTTTTTGCGAATCCTTAGCCCAGGTCATGTTCCGGTTTACCAGTTATGTGATGCATTTTGCGCCTTTCGGCGTTGGTGCGGCGATGGCGGTGACGATCAGCAAGATGGGGGTGGGGGTGTTGGCCAATCTGGGGATGTTGATTGGCACTTTATACTTGGCCCTCGTGTTATTTATCGTCCTAGTGTTCGGTGCGGTTGCTTATTTGATTAAACTCCCCATCAAGCAGTTTATAGCAGCGGTGAAAGAGCCGTTCATCCTAGCCTTTGTGACGACTAGCAGCGAGTCGGCGTTGCCGAAAGCCATGGAGGTCATGGAGCGTTTTGGCGTGCCTAAGCCTATCGTCGGTTTTGTCTTGCCGACTGGCTATAGCTTCAATCTCGACGGCAGCACCTTGTATTTGGCGGTGGCCTCGGTGTTTGTCGCGCAGGCGGCGGAATCGGTAGGCGGGGTGCATTTTGGCCTAGGCCAACAAATCACTTTAATGTTGACCTTGTTGATTACCTCTAAAGGCATTGCTGCGGTGCCACGCGCCTCGTTGGTGGTCCTGTTCGCCGCGCTGCATTCGTTTGGGCTTCCGGTGGAAGGCGTGGCAGTGATTTTTGCCGTTGATGAAGTGATGGACATGGCCCGGACCTCGGTGAACGTGCTGGGAAACTGCTTGGCCACCGTCGTGGTTGCCCGTTGGGAGGGCGAATTCGACGAAGCCAGGGCGCGGCTTTTCGGTACGCCGGCCGAAATCGAATACGAATTGGCCCATGGCGATGTGGCTTTGGCACAAGCGGCGATGGAGGAGGAGTAAGTGTGCATCCTTGGGAAGCCTCCAGTTGAAGCACTTTGGTGTTTCCAGTACTATTGAAAGGATGGAAATCAGCTACAACCTCAACAAGAATGAAAAAAATATCCGCGAACGTCAACTTTCATTTGATCGGGCGGCAGAGTTTGACTTCCATACCGCTACCGTTGATGTGGATAACCGCCGGGACTATGGCGAGACTCGATATGTCGCGGCAGGGTATCTCGACGGTCGTCTTCATATCCTGTGCTTTACGGAAACGGCACAAGGCATCCGTGTTATCAGTTTCCGCAAAGCTAATTCTCGGGAGAGTCGAAAATATGGCAAACCGCTTACCTTTAACTGATGAGGAAGGGGAAGTCCGCGAGCTTAACGAAGATGACTTCGCGCATTTCCGTCCGGCTACCGAAATACTGCCACCCTCATTATTGCAAAAGCTAGGCATGGCATCGCAATCCCCTCCGGCTACGGAGAGCGTAACCCTCCGTTTGTCCCGCGAAGTCGTGGAACGATTCCGCGCCACGGGAAATGGCTGGCAAATGCGGGTGGATGATGCCTTGAAGGAATGGCTTAGGTCGCATTCGCCTTAGCCACAGAGAAAGGTATAGTCAGTAACTTACTTAGGAAGATTTACAGATTTTTTCATCCCGCCAGCGAAATAATGATTAGTTTGTTACATATCCATTCGGAGAAATTGTCATGCAGAACTATTTCTTGTCCATTCTTAGTTTTTGTGAACGTGCACCTTACTGCCTTGGCTATGCAGCAGATATAATTACAGTGGGTTCATGGGTTTCCTATATATCTATTGGTATTGGTTTATTGATTTTTGTAGTCAGTAAACTCGCACCTTCTTGGATTCCCAACAAGTTATTAAATACTTGGAAATATCTTTTTGGTGTATCATTATTAATGGCACTTATGAGCTTTTTTTATAATGTAGGTGCAGTTAAAGGTAAATCACAGTATAATTGGACCTTAGGAACAACATGGGGTAGTGATTTTCCAATTCTGCAAACAAGAATAATAGAAATGGCTAAAGAGATTCAAGATGCATCTAATCAACAGCTTAAAATAAAGGTTTTATCAGCTGATGAGCATGAAGAACTAAAAAAAATGGGCATTGACCAGAAGAATATGTTAAAAGCTGTAAGCGAAAAAAAGATACAAATGTTACATTCAGCAGCTTACTATTGGCACAATGATATACCTGCTGCTACATTTTTTGCTGCAGTGCCATTCGGTATGGACCGTTCTGAAATGGAGGCGTGGACTGGAACTAGTAAGGATAAAGATGGAAACGATGAAGATGCTGAAGGTTATAGACTATGGAAAGAACTTTATGCAAAAAAAGGTCTAATCCCCTTTCCATGCGGTCACTCTGGTCCACAAATGGGTGGATGGTTTCCAAGAGAAATAAACAAGACCAGCGACTTCAAAGAATTAAGTATGAGAATCCCTTATCTTGGTGGACTAGTTCTTCGAAAGTTTGGAGTAAATCAAAATGAAGTTTCGATAGATGCTATAAAAAGTTATCTTGAAAGTGGACCAAATTATGCTGTAGAGTGGATAGGTCCTTTTCATGATCATCACCTTCATCTTGATGGAGTTAAACCCAGAGAACATTATTATTATGAACAAGGATGGCAAGAGCCAAACACAATGTTTGAACTGGTGATAAACAAAAATGCGTATGAAGAATTATCCCCACATTTACAACAGCTTATAAAAAATATCATTAGAAAGTACAGTCTTGAAATCTCCTATGATTTTGAGACTAAAAATCAAGAAGCTCGCGATGATATGGAAGAAAATGTAATCCAATTTAGACGTTTTCCACAGCTTGTAATCGAAGATTTAAGGAGAGCGTCAACAGATGTTATAAATAACGAAGTACATACAAAAATGACAGATAAACTCGGCATGGAAATTTATACAAGCTACAAAGCGTTCCCTCAAAAAAGAAAATTCGAACCTATCAAGAAATGTGAGTCCTCCAAGTGAGAGTAGCTAACGATTAAATTTATTGCAAGGATGAGTGTAGGGTTAAGGTTGCGAAAGCCCATTAAACCTAAAACTGGCTGGATGACCGCTGAGTTCAACTTCGAGAATTTCTCAATGCATACAACAAAACCTGACTTCAAAATTCACCTCATCTGGCTGTCCGTGGCCCTGATTGGAGCCACCGCCATTGGCGCAATTGCCTTGCACCGGGGCGAGACCATCAACAGCTTCTGGTTCGTCATCGCGGCGGTTTGCGTCTACAGCCTAGGCTACCGCTTCTACAGTGCCTTTTTAGCTGCCAAAGTGTTGGTGCTGGATGCTACGCGGGCGACGCCTGCGGTGCGTTTCAACGATGGGCGGGATTTCGTGCCGACCAACAAGTGGGTGGTTTTTGGTCATCATTTTGCAGCCATCGCCGGGCCAGGCCCGTTGATAGGCCCGACACTGGCGGCGCAATTTGGCTATCTGCCGGGCACTTTGTGGATACTCTTCGGCGCGGTGTTGGGTGGTTGTGTGCAGGATTTCACGATTTTGTTCTTTTCCATCCGTCGCGACGGGCGTTCCTTGGGCCAGATGGCGCGGGATGAACTGGGTCCAATCGGCGGTTCGGCGGCCTTATTGGGGGTGATGGCAATCATGATAATCCTGATTGCCGTGCTTGGGCTGGTGGTGGTCAACGCGATGAAACATAGTCCATGGGCCACGTCCACAGTGGCGGCGACCATTCCCATTGCGGTGATCGTCGGGCTGTACATGCGTAATATCCGCCCTGGACGGGTGTTGGAGGCAACCGCCCTCGGCGTGAGCCTGTTGTTATTGGCGGTGACGGGTGGCGGTTGGATTGATGCCGATGCGAGTTTGCGCGGCTGGTTCGATTTTGACGGACCGTCGCTGGCACTGATGATCATAGCCTATGGCTTTGCCGCTGCCGTGTTGCCGGTGTGGCTGTTGCTGGCACCTAGAGATTATCTGTCCACTTTCGTCAAGCTAGGCACGATCACCGCTTTGGCCGTCGCGGTTTTGTTGTTGCACCCCGATATAAAAATGCCCGCGCTGACCCGCTTTATTGACGGAACCGGCCCGATTTTCGGCGGCAAGCTGTTTCCCTTTGTGTTCATAACGATTGCTTGCGGGGCCATTTCCGGCTTCCATTCCCTGATTGCTTCGGGGACTACGCCCAAATTGTTGACTAACGAGGCTGACGCACGTTTTATCGGTTACGGGGCGATGATAATGGAGTCCTTTGTCGCCATCATGGCGATGGTGGCGGCGACGGTGCTGGAGCCGGGGGTATTTTTTGCCATCAACAGTCCGGCGGGGGTCGTTGGAAAAGAGGCGGTGGATGCCGTGGCGAAAATCAGTGCCTGGGGGTTTCCCGTGACGGTGGGGCAGATGAGCGAATTGGCCCATGCCATGGGCGAGGAAACTCTATTTGCCCGTACTGGCGGCGCACCGTCTTTGGCCGTGGGCATGGCTAGCCTGTTTGCCAGCGCATTTGGCGAAAGCTTGTTGTCGCTGTGGTATCACTTTGCGATCATGTTCGAGGCACTGTTTATTTTGACGACACTGGATGCCGGCACCCGGGTTGCCCGTTTCATGCTGCAAGACTTGATGGGTAATTTTGTTCCGGCGTTGGGACGGACAAGCTGGTTTCCAGGGGTGTTGTTGAGTTCGGGCTTGGTGGTGGCTGCATGGGGTTATTTTCTCTACATGGGAACGATTGATCCCTTGGGCGGCATTAACAGTCTTTGGCCCTTGTTTGGCATCGCCAACCAGATGCTGTCGACGATTGCCTTGTGCGTGGCGACGACCATTCTGGTGAAAACTGGCAAGTCCCGTTACTTTTGGGTGACCGGCGGACCCTTGGCTTGGCTACTCATCATCACCAGTACGGCAGCATTGGAAAAGCTTTTCAGCCCTGAGGTAAGAGTCGGCTTTTTGACCCATGCCGCTGATTTGTCCGGCAGACTATTGGATGGCAAGCTTTCGGCTATCCAAGCTGCTTCTGCCCCGCAGCTTATCTTCAACGATTATCTGGATGCCGGCCTGACCCTGTTGTTTCTGACCGTGACTTGGGTGCTGGCGCTCGATACGATGCGGGTTATTTTCAATATATTAACTGGTAGGCCGCACCCTCCAAGCACGGAATCGCCCCGTGAACCCAGCCGTTTGGTGGAGGATTGGGTGAGGGATTGAAGTTTTTCTGGTTACCACGCTCCAGTGCTCTGATCGCTCCCACGCTCCGGCGCTCGGCGATTACACAAGTCTGGGAAAATAGGAATAGCCGTCATTTCGGCATCCCTGCCGAAATGACGGGTTTTCTACACTTGTGTATAACGATGAGCGCCGGAGCGTGGGAACGATCAAAATAATTGGCGGCAAAGGGTTGCCGCCCTACTGTCCTGGAGCGTCACTGCCATTAAGTTAAGCGTTTATCGGAACGCCAAGCCCCAGCTTGGCATCGGCAATCTGCCCGCCAAGCTGGGGCTTGGCGTTCCGTCAAGGGCTGATTTCACGCTTAATGCATCTTAACTTAATGGTAGTGACGCCGGAGCGTGGGAGCCATCAAATATCGAAGCGTATTGCACCGAATGGGCGGATCATCCACATACGGCGCAATACGCGGCTGATGCCGCTATTGCGCCCTTTACGGTCCTAGCAACCCTCATTCCCCCCGCATCAACTGCAACAAATCTTCGGCGCCAATCTTTCCACTGATTTCTCCGCCTTCCAGCAAGCTATCGGCAAGGTCGCGCTTTTGTCGGTGGAGGGAGACAATCTGCTCTTCAATGGTGCCTTTGGTCACTAGGCGGTAAACCGTGACCGGGCGTTGCTGGCCGATGCGGTGGGCGCGGTCGGATGCCTGGTCTTCCACCGCAGGATTCCACCAAGGGTCCATATGGATGACATAGTCCGCCGCCGTGAGGTTAAGGCCGACGCCCCCGGCTCTGAGGCTGATTAGGAATACATCGCCCTGACCGGCCTGAAAGGCTTCCACCCGTTTCTTCCGTTCCGGTGCCGGGGTTTGGCCGTCCAAGTATTGATAGTTAATGCCTTTTTCATCCAGATGGGCGCGGATGATGCTAAGATGGTCTACAAATTGGCTGAACACCAAGGCTTTGTGGCGATTTTCCAGCAATTCGTCCAGCACTTCGCCGAACAGTTCCAGTTTACTGCTCGATAGCCCGAGTCCGGGGGCCACCAGTTCGGGGTTGCAGCAGGCGCGGCGCAGTTTGGTGATGGCGGCTAATACTTGGAAGCGTTTGTCCTGAATATCACTGTCTACGCTAGCGAGGTCATCCACTAGCTTGCGGCGCAAAGCTTCGTAGAAAGTTGCTTCCTTTTCACTCAGTTCGACCTGAAGTTCGATTTCGGTGCGCGGCGGCAGTTCGTCCAGCACTTGAGATTTGGTGCGGCGCAGGATGAAGGGTTGGATTAGTCTCTTTAGCCGATGCCTGACCTCGCGGTCTTGGTTACGTTCGATGGGACCGGCGAAACGGCGGTTGAAGCTTTCCAAGGAACCTAACAGGCCGGGGTTGACGAAGCGCATCAGGTTCCAAAGTTCGCCTAAGTGGTTCTCGACCGGGGTTCCTGTGGTAATGAGCTTGAATTCCCCTTGCAAGGCCATGGCTTGTTGGGAGCGTTTAGTAGCGGGGTTTTTGATGGCTTGCGCTTCATCCAAGACAATGGTGCGGAATTTAACGCTAGCCAACAGTTCCCCGACAGATTCTTGTTGCAGTAGGCCATAACTGCAAATCAACAAGTCCAACGGCTGAAGGTTGTCGATCAGTTGTTGCCTGTCGCCGCCCCCTAGGAAGCGCACGTTAAGTGTGGGCGCAAAGCGGGCCAATTCGTTTTGCCAATTGAAGCACACTGAGGTCGGGGCAACGACTAGGCTCGGGCCTTCTCCGGCGCGGGTCAGGATTACGGCGATGGCTTGCAAGGTTTTGCCCAGGCCCATATCGTCGGCTAGGCAGGCGCCCACTCCCCAAGAGGCCAAACGCGACAGCCAGTCGAATCCTTCGTGTTGGTAGTCGCGAAGTTCGGCCTGAAGGGTGGAGGGTAGAATAGGTTTGAATTGTTCTGCTTGACGCAAGCGGGAAACCTGTTTACGCCAAGCGGCGTCGCCTTTGAATTCGCCCACTTCCTCGGCAATTTCCTCAATGACCGGCAAGGCTAGGGCATTGAGGCGCTGGTCCTTACCGTGCTTTTCGGAATAACTCCGCAAATCATCCAAACGTTTGCGGAAGGTGTCGGTCAGTGCCAGAAAGCGGTTTTCGTCAAGGCGGATGAACTTGCTTCGAGTTCCAGCCGTCAATTCCAGCAGGCGCTGCATGTTGATTATCTCACCATTGTCCAGCTTCAACTCGCCGCTGAGGCTGAACCAGTCACGCTGTTGCTGGATTTTGACACTGAACCGATTCAAGCCGGCTTGGCCCATCAGTTTGAATTTTTCACCCTGGGGCCATTCCACCATGGCTTTGTCACCGATTTCATGGAGTTCCAGCAGGACTTCCAAGCTGCTTTCGGCATCATCGGCAAGCCACTGCCATGCTTGGGTTTCCTGCGCCTTGTCCCGTAAAGTCGGGCAGAGGGCAAGGATTTCATCGGATAACTTCCGTTCTTGTTCAAGGTCGCGCAGGGTTTGCAGGCGTTGACCGCCGATTTCGGCGATGAGACCGGCCCCGCCTGCCCCGGGTGCGTGATAAGAGCCTTGTTCCCCGAATGGCCTGACCAACAAGGCTATCCTTAGCCCGTCCCCTTCTGGGACCAATTGTATCCGTGGGCGCGGATCGGCAGTTACGGTTTCGGCGGTCGCCAATTCGGTCCCGCCGATGTCGGAATGAATGGTGACTAGGGAAGATACCGTGCTAAGGCTGGCAAGAATGCGTTCCTGTGCAGCCAAAGGCGCTTCCAAACCTTCCCCTATGATGGCGGCGAGGCGGTGGTGTTCGGGCTTGAGTTCGACGATTTTCAAACGGGTCAAGCCATCCGGGGCAATGGAAACTTTTTGTTCACTGCTGAATTTTGGCCAGAAGCTAATGTTCACCTGCTCGGAGCCGGGTGTTTTCTTGACGCGCAATTCGGGCTCGGCGACCGCCAGTTCCAATGCGGTTGCGCTATCTTTCCAGAATACGTTATGATGACCCGCCAAGGCCAGCCAACCCTTCTCGTCCAAATAGTAGGCGTTGCTGTAACGGTCTAGGACGATATGGCTGATCGTGTGGATATCCTGCTCAGTTAACCCATTGATCTCGGCGGAGCTTTCCCTTAGGCGTTTGAAGGAGATTGCTTTGCCTTTATTCCACCCGCCCTTGGCGTTGCGGGCCTGTTCCCTGATTTCAATTTTATAGCCGGTTGATAAGTAGGTGTCTGGCGAAACTAACCAAGCCAGTCTGGTTTCCACGGTTTTTTTTTCCTTGCTTTCCTTTGGCCTGGCTGCCGTGTTGGAAATGGCTTTAAGTGCGCGTTCCCAGTATTCTTCGCGTTGGATTCGGTTAAACAGCAGTTTGACACCCATATGGGCTTCAAATTCAGCAGCTTGTTGTTGTCGACTGGTAGCCTTCGGGTCCACATTGGCAATTAAACAGGCCATTTCCGCCGCCAGCCAGTTTAACCCGTTAACTGTTGCCTGTTCCCCAAACCGTTTCATGACAGGCAAATATTCGGTCAGTGTCCGGGGGGCTTGATAACGCGAAAGCACGAGCAAACCTATCCAAAATGTCCAAGGGTTTTGCTTAGCCTGCTGCAATTGGTCGCGCACCTTTGGCAGGGCTGTTTTCTCGTCTAATTCCAACATTGGCATCCAGGCTAGTATCGCATAGGCTGGACGGAATTGGGCATTGTCCATGCCTTGAACCATGAGTCTGGCGGCTTCATCCAAATCACCTGTGGAATTGCGTTGGTATAGGGCATAAATGTGGAATAAGCCGACGAAACTTGGAAACAAGCCCTTGATCGAACCCTGCTCCCTGCGCAACAAAGCCAATCCATCCTGAAAAAGTTTGATTGCCGCGTCAATATCACCCATCACCAGGGCGAGCAGGCCACGCAGACTATGTTCGGTGGAATTCAAGGGGCTTTGTTTTAACAAAGTTTTGGCAACATCCCAATCGCCCCGGCAAATAGCTGTCTTTGTGGTTTGGTTAATCCATTCCGGGAGAGCCTCTGCGGAGTTGCAGCTTTGCATTGCCAATGCCAGCGCTTGTCCATCACATCGCCAATTTTCCAGTAACAGGGACAGTGTGCTCGGCAGTGCCTTAATCCTGATGCCGATGGGAAGCCCTTGGAACCATTCTGCGTCGAAAGGGTTTGAGCAAACTATCCCGTAAATGATGGATGGATCGGTGCAATACTTCAAAGAGCCTTGGTAATACCCAGAGCGGTGGCGTTCAAACATCCGAAACAGCGAGGTGATGTATGCTTCGTCCCGCCAATACATGCCCAACCGTGTTTCCCTAATTAATTCGTCATCGTTGCGGAAATAAATTTCATTTTTTGCAGGAGCCCCATAACTTTTTTGCAAGGGGGCCGCAATATGGGCCAAATCCGCGTAGAGGTTGAATGTGGCATCGAGAATGGCATAACGTGCCACAAGTTCGAGAATCAACGGGTTGCAACTTTGATGCTCGCTACTCCAAGCACTGCCTGATACCAATATTTTGCTTTTGCGCAGCCCGGCAAAGTCGATGCTTTTCACTCCCGTAGGACCCAAAGTCTTGCGCAAAGCGCTAGTGATTTGTGATTTACCCAAGGGCATCCAATTTATAGCCAGTAACTTGACTGCTGCCTTGTCTGGGCCGGGCAACAGTTGGAATGCACTGAAAAGTGCTTGGCGTTCTTGTTCTATGGGGTCGGTCATGACGCTAGTGCTCTCGCTCACAATTCGCGGGTTCCGTTAAAGCTGATTTCGGGCCAGCGCTCTTGGGTCAATGACAGGTTCACCCGGCTGGTGGCGAGGTATACTAAGCATCCGCTACCGTCTTCCGCAAGGTGGTCGAAGGATTTTTTCTTGAATTCCTCCAGCTTTTTGGGGTCGGTGCTGGACACCCAGCGTGCGGTGTAGACAGAGACGTTATCGTAGGCGCATTCGACGTTGTATTCGGATTTCAAGCGAAAGGCAGTCACGTCAAATTGCAACACGCCCACCGCGCCTAAAATCAGATCGTTGTTCTTAAATGGTTTGAACAATTGGGTGGCACCCTCTTCGGTCAATTGCTGCAAGCCTTTTTGCAGGGCTTTGGCGCGTAGGGGGTCTCTCAAAACGACACGACGGAACAGTTCCGGTGCGAAATAGGGCACTCCGGCATATTTTAAGCTTTCGCCTTGGGTGAAAGTGTCGCCCACCTGTATGGTGCCATGGTTGTACAGCCCGATAATGTCGCCGGCGTAAGCCTCTTCCACATTCTTCCGGCTATCGGCCTGGAAGGTGATGGCATTGGCGATTTGCACTTGCTTGCCGGTGCGGACATGGAAAATCTTCATGCCTTTGTCATACTTGCCAGAGCAAATGCGAAGAAAGGCAATCCGGTCGCGGTGGGCGGGGTCCATGTTCGCTTGTATCTTAAAGACAAAGCCTGTGAATTTATCGTCTTCGGCTTCGACTAAACGTTCAAGTGCTTGGCGCGGCTTGGGCCGAGGCGCGAAATCGGCAAAGGCATCGAGCAATTCCAACACACCGAAGTTATTAATCGCCGAACCGAAAAACACGGGCGTTTGCTTGCCGGCAAGATAGCTATCCAGGCTGAATTCGTGGCTTGCCCCTTTGACTAACTCGATATCCAGCCTCAGTTCATCGGCTATATCCCCCAAAACATCGTCGAGTTTGGGGTTGTCGATTCCTTGAATGGTCTCGCCCTTGATGATTTTGTCGCCGTGGGAGGGGCTGAACAAATGCACCGAATCCTCGATCAAGTTATAAACACCCTTGAATCGTTTACCCATGCCAATAGGCCAGGTCATCGGAGTGCATTGGATTTTCAAAATGCTTTCTATTTCATCTAACAAGTCGATGGGTTCCCTGCCTTCGCGATCCAACTTATTAATGAAGGTTAGTATCGGGGTGTCGCGCAAACGGCAGACTTCCATTAATTTGACCGTGCGGTCCTCCACTCCTTTGGCGCTGTCGATGACCATCAAAGCGGAGTCCACTGCGGTCAAGGTGCGGTAGGTGTCCTCGGAAAAGTCTTCATGACCGGGTGTATCCAATAGATTGAGTACACAGTCTTGGTGCTCGAACTGCATGACCGAAGTGGTGACTGAGATGCCACGCTGTTTTTCCATCTCCATCCAATCGGAAGTGGCGTGACGGGCTGCTTTGCGGCTTTTTACCGATCCGGCCAATTGAATGGCACCGCCGAAAAGTAGCAATTTTTCGGTCAAAGTGGTCTTGCCGGCATCGGGATGGGAGATGATGGCGAAAGTGCGCCTGCGATTCAACTCGTTGGACAGTTGGGACATGAAAAAGACAGTGGCTGCAAAAAAGAAGTTCATTATACCGAACCCTGCCATGAACTTTTACGCAAAATTTCCGCCAAAGCGAGATGAAGGCTAAACTACTCGAACCAAACCTAGAGAAAAAAAGACATGCTCAATAAATTGCTAGAAAAAATTGCCAAGCTTCCTAAAATATGGTCCGTCATCTTGCTCGTTCTATTCATTGTGGCGCTTTATGTGTTGCTGCAAAAGGTCATCATGCCCGGAGTCATGGCAGTGGTTCAATCCAATTTCTTTTTTGAGAAGGACGAGGAACAGGAGGAGCTGGGTAAAATCAATAATCAACGCAGCGATATGGCATTTAACCAGTGCAAGAGCGTGATGGTGGCGGATAGACACGTCCCGGAAACAGCGCAATTTGTTGACAAGCAATACGAAGCATGGGCATTGGGAGGCAGGACTTACCTCATTCGCTCCGTGGTGATAGTCGCTTCACCCGAAAAGGGTTCTATCGAGAGGAAGTACGCCTGTAAGATCAAGTTTAACGGGGGTGACTTGGCTGATGTGAAAAGTTGGGACATGCTCGGTGTCGATTTCAACGAACCAGACTAGAGTAGGCCGAGTCAGCTCGGACTCAAACGCCAGCAATTCAAATTTTGGCAAAGATAATAATGGCGGGTTTGGAACCCGCCCCTACGCAGGTAGTTAATTCAGAATTTTCAATGTATTATAAACAGGATACGGAATGTCGATTCGTAGGGGCGGGTTCCAAACCCGCCCGGTTTTTTCAAAATGAGAATTGCTGCTCAAAAGCCGAGTCGGTCTAAACCCACTCTGATATTATGATGCCTAGCTAACTCGCGGTTCGGTAAAGCCCCTGCGACTGAATCATCTCAAGCACGGGGTCAGGCAACAGGTAACGGGGGCTTTTGCCACAGGCAATCAGTTTTCTGATTCCAGTGGCAGAAATGGCAAGCTGGGTTACTTCAAGAAATACAATTTTGCCAAACGGACTGGCTGCAAATTCCCCAGTGTCTTCCATCCGGTTTTCCAGTACAAGGTCCGCAAGTTCGCCCGTTAATTCAGGTTCCGTTGAGTTTGGACGCCGCATGACAACGAAATTGGCCAGATTGAACAATTCCCCCCAGCGATGCCAGTAGGGGAGGTCTGCAAACGCGTCTATCCCTAAAATTAGGCAAATTGACCGGGAAAGGTTCTCTTCCCGTAAGGATGCCAATGTATCGACCATGTAGGACGTGCCTTCTCTGTCAAGTTCACGCCTATCAATGGAAAACCCCGTGTCCGCATTCTGCAAGGCCAATTCTAGCATCCTTAGCCGTTGCTGAGGGCTTGCCCCAGGCGAACTGCGATGGGACGGAATGCGGCAAGGTAGGAAACGCAGATCAGATAGCCGCAGGGTTTCCTTCACATCCAGTGCAGTGCGCAAATGTCCGTAATGCACTGGGTCGAAAGTTCCACCGAAGATTCCCAGCATCTTTCAGTTTCTCGCCATGGCTTGCCGAACCCGGCATCGGTATGGTTAGTTATCGTTCCTGCCGCCGCTGAAACCATTCTCTTTGCAAAAGTGGATGAAACTAAGCAGGGCAGATGCAGCATCATCTTTGGATAGATAGGGTCCACCGATGCCCTCACGGGCACGGTAAAACCACTCTTCTTGACCAGGTTGATTGCATTCCCCTTGGAATATACGGTCAATGATGTTAGGCATAGGCTGTATGAGTGTCTCAGAAGGATAATTTGGAAAGTTAAACGGTAATGATAAATACCGGCCCATCAAGTTCGTAAGCGTTCACTCCCCCCTGCTTTTTCTCGGGAGTGCGGCCATCTTGGCCGCCCTCAGCGGGCGAGACACCCGCGCTCCCAAGGGGGGTGAACGCTTAATCAAGTTCTGTCACCCGATGTAGACACACAATACTATCAATTTATAATGCTATTATGATAGCAGAAATTTGTATAGGAGAATTAAAGATGTCAGGCAATCGAATTTTATTGGTGGAAGACGAGATTATCTTCGCAGAGATCATCGAAGAGGTTCTCACTGATGGTGGTTTTTCAATCAGGCATGCCGAGGATGGGCAGGAAGCATGGAAGTTTCTGACTGAAGAGCGCGACACTGGCTTTGATGCAATTTTGTTGGATAGGCTGATGCCCCGGATGGATGGCATGGAACTGTTGTCCAAAATCAAGGCAAACCCAGAGCTTGACCAAATCCCCGTTATCATGGAAACCGCCGCGGGTGATTCAGCTAGCATACAGGAAGGGCTTAATGCCGGTGCCTACTATTATCTAATCAAACCTTTCGAACCCAAGGTTTTGTTAAGCATTGTCAAGGCGGCAGTGACGCAATACCACGACCATCTGGCCATGCAAGACAGCTTGCGACAGGCCCAACGGCCCTTTGCATGCCTCGATAATGGTGTTTTCCGTTTCCAAACCATTGAAGATGGTTGCCTATTGGCCGACTTTTTCGCCCATGCCTGCCCTAAACCCGACAAGGCCATCCTTGGATTGCGGGAGCTGATTATCAACTCGGTGGAACATGGCAATTTGGGGATTACCTACCACGAAAAAGGAGAATTAATCGATACGGGTCAGATGAGTCAGGAAATTGCAAGGCGATTGGCTTTGGAGGAAAACCTAGGCAAGCGAGTGGAAATTGTTTTTGAGCGCAGACCCAACGATTTGGTTTTCACCATCCGCGACCAAGGCCAAGGCTTCGATTGGCAGCGTTACTTGAATTTCGACCCTGAGCGTGTGTTTGATCCCAATGGCAGGGGAATTGCCATGGCGCGCACGACGAGTTTCGACTCCCTCGAATATCAGGGTAACGGCAACACCGTGGTTGCCACGGTAAGGCTTCCAGAGGAAAACATGAACGCAGAGTCCACCATAGAATGAAAGCGAGTGATAGTCCCCGTTCAGTTTCCCGAACTTAGGTATGAACTTAGGTATGATGGTGGGTGATGGTTCCCCTTCAATTTCCCCAGGGCAAGCGCCAGGGGTATCTGCGCCAAAAATCCGATCACAGTGGCATCGCCTGGGCTGGGTTTTCATTGCGTTGCTGCCGGTTTTGATTTTAGGTGGCATAGGTGGCTATGCCTTCTTGAAGGCAAGGCAATCCATCAGGGAAGAGGTGCAGCAAAGCCTGACAACCATAGCCGAACAAAAAAAACAACAGATTGAACTTTGGTTATCAAATATAAGCCAAGAAACCGTTATATTCAGTGAAGGTAGTTTCTTGGCCGATATGTTGGGTGCGTGGTTGCAAAATGGGCAAAAGGATGAAGCCTTGAAAAAATCAATCCTTACCCGGTTGGGGCAAATTCGCGACAGTCGCCATTTCGACTCCCTCGTCGTGTTCGACACCCAGGGTCAAGTTGTTTTGACGGTGGGGGGGGCAGCGGATCTGGCCGAACACAGCCCGTTGGTCTTGGAAGTAATCCGCGACGGCAGGCCCAGATTTGTCGATTTGCATAGGAATATCGACGGAAAGATCGAATTGGGGGTGATGGCCCCGTTCGTCACCCAGTCAGGGCAAACTATTGGCGCTTTGTATCTGACAGTGAACCCGGAGGATTATCTGTATCCCATGCTGACTTCATGGCCTGTTCCCCATGCCACTGCTGAAACGATTTTAGTGCGTCGCGAAGGCGAGTCTATCGAGTACATAAGCCCGTTGTACCTGTTAAAAATACCAGCCATGGTCAAACGGATGCCCTTTCATAACATTGAATTGCCTGACGCTAGAGGTTTGCGGGGCTATCGAGGGATTGTTAAAAATGGCACGGATTACCGTGGGCAGCCGGTATTGTCCTATGTGACGCCAATCAAGGAAACACCTTGGATCATGGTGGCCAAGATGGACAAAAATGAAGCGTATGCCAAGATTCACCGGTTAGGTTTATTCTCAGGGGCGTTCTTTACCAGCACTTTGTTTGTAAGTTACCTAATTCTATTTCTGGTTTGGCGCAACCAAAACCTAGGGCATCGGTTGGTGATGGAGCAAGAACTGCTGCTCTTGAACCAGCAGCTTGAACAGAAGGTGAAAGAACGGACCGAAGAATTGTCCGAAAAAGAAATGCGCTGGCATGTCGCACTGGATAGCCACGAGATGGGTGTCTGGGATTGGGCTCTTGATAGTGGCAAGGTACTCTTTTCCCCTCGTTGGAAAAGCATGCTGGGTTATGCGGAAGACGATATCGACGGCAATGTTGATGCTTGGGAGCAATTGATCCATCCTGACGACAGGGCGGGTGTGATGCAGAGTTTGCAAGATTATTTTGTCGGCAACAATCCTGATTATCGGGCCGATCTTCGCCTTCGCACCAAACAAGGCGGGTATCGCTGGATATATACTTGCGGAAAGGTGACGCATTGGTCGCCTGATGGAAAACCACTACGGATGATTGGGACGCACACCGACATTGATGCGCGAAAATTGGCCGAGGCTATTTTGCAGGAACGCGAGGAAACTTTCCGAAGGCTTTTCCAAGACTCCTTGGACCCCGTAATACTGATGAAGGAATACTATTTTGTCGAATGCAATCAGGCGGCTTTGGACTTGATCCAACTGACAAAGGAAGAGTTTATTGGCCTGACCCCTGACGATGTTTCCCCGGAACTCCAGGATGATGGGCGCAGAAGTGACGAAATATCCACAGAAGTTATGAATGAACTCCGTCAAGGACGGAGCCAGCGCTTTGACTGGCACTGCATTCGCAGGGACGGTTCCGATTTTTATGTGGATGTTTCCCTGACACCCATCAAGATTGGCGGATCGCCATTTTATTATTGCGGCTGGCGGGAGATTACTTTGCGCAAGCAGTTGATGGAGAGGCTTGCCGAGACAACACAGGCAGCCGAGGCGGCCAACCGGGCCAAAGGTGCGTTCCTGGCGAACATGAGCCACGAAATACGGACACCGTTGAACAGCATACTTGGGATGGCACAGCTTTTACAAATGCAGGAGTTGGATGGGAACGTCAAAAGGAAAATCCAAACCATTGCCCAGGCGGCCCATCATCTATTGTCCATCGTCAATGATATTCTGGACATTTCTAAAATCGAAGCGGGCAAGCTCAGGTTGGAAATCTCCGACTTTCCGCTACGGGAAAAAATCGAGGGGGTTATCAATTTGCTTGCCGACAAGGCGGACGCGTCAAACGTGGATTTGTCGTCTGAAATAGACCCCGGCCTGCCCGAGATTCTCAGAGGGGACAGGATGCGAATCCGGCAAATACTGTTAAATTTAGTAGGCAATGCATTAAAGTTCACAGAAAAGGGCAAAGTCACTGTCAGAGTGTTGCGGATGTCTCCGGGTGAAGAAAACTTCTTGGTTCGGTTTGAGGTGCAGGACACTGGTTTAGGCATTTCATCCCAGGACCAGCCACGCTTGTTCAATTTCTTCGAGCAGGCGGACAACCAAAGCACTCGTAAATTTGGCGGGACCGGGCTTGGATTGGCCATTTGTAAACGCTTGGTGGAACAAATGGGTGGAAGCATTGGCGTTGACAGCGCATTGGGCATCGGTAGCACCTTCTGGTGCGTGATACCTTTAAGCAAGGGTTCGCAAGCTCCGCCCCGGCAAGACGAGACGTTCTCGATGACTGGCCTAGCGGATAGCCTGGCAAAAGGCCATGGCCATGTCCGCGTGTTGCTGGTTGAAGACAATGTAATTAACCAAGAAATAGCCTTTGAATTGCTCAGAAATGCCGGTATGGCGGTGGATGTGGCATCGAACGGGGTGGAAGCCGTCAACCGGGTCGCAGCGCAAACTTACGATCTGATTCTGATGGATATTCAAATGCCTAAAATGGATGGTTTGGAAGCGACCCGCGTTATTCGACGGATGCCAGATCGGGCCGATGTTCCTATTTTGGCACTTACCGCGAACGCCTTCCCCGAAGATGTTGACCTTTATATTGACTCAGGGATGAACGGTCACGTCGCCAAACCCATTGTAGTGAAAGAGTTGTACGAGACGCTGTCGTTCTGGTTGAACGGCAAACTATCGACTGCCCATGAAACAGATGCTATGGTGTTGCCGGCTATTTCCTCTTCACCCCCGTCCATGGAAGACCAAATGGCACAGCTTGCCGCCATACCAGGCCTAAACCCACAAATAGGGTTAGTCAGCTTGGCCGGCAAGCAGGGAAGTTACATTAGACTTCTACGCAAGTTCGCGCTAAGACAGCCTGTCGAAATGGCTAATTTACGACAGGCATTGGTGGAAGGCGATTGGATCACCGCTAAACGTATCGCCCATACCCTCAAAGGTCTGGCCGGTACGATGGGGGCCACGTCATTACAGGCAAACGCGCAATGGCTGAACGATGCGTTAAGTGAAAATATTGACGTTGAAAAAATTAACCGGTTGAGTAAGGTCGCTATTGCAGAATATTCGGTTTTGGCCGAGGCTATTCTAGCTGAGTTGTCCTTAATATAAACTAACCTGACTAGAACGATGTTTCAGCTATTCCGTCATTCCGGCATGGATCGCCGGAATCCAGATTGCAGGGATGCCCCCAAACCTCGCTGTCCATGGAGCCTATGTTCTGGTGATCCATACCGGGACTTCGACGCTTTGGGTTTAGCTGATACGACTTGTTAATCAGGTAAGTTGATGCATTCCGCCCTGCAACATCCTATTTTTTCGTCACTATTGTTCCTAGCGCTCTGGCAGGTTTTGGCAGTGTTGCTGGATTCGCCCGCCTTGCCCGAACCGGAAGAGGTGTTTAGTGTGCTTTATGGAGAAATCAAATCAGGCCAGTTGCCCTATCATTTGGGGGTGACGTTGGCACGGTTGTTGGTGAGTTTTGTGTTGGCGATGAGTTTGGGGTCGCTGATCGGCATTATTTTAGGCCGACATGAAAAGTTAGACCGTTTTTTCGACAATTGGCTGGTCATTTTCCTTAATGTCCCTGCGCTGGTGACCATCATCCTCTGTTATGTCTGGTTTGGGTTGACCGAGGTTGCCGCCATTGCCGCCGTGGTGGCCAATAAATTGCCCAACGTGGTGGTGACGGTGCGGGAGGGTGCGCGGGCGTTGGACCGCGATCTGCTGGAAATGGCCCAAGCTTATCAGTTCGGTCGCTGGAAAACCTTGCGCCATGTCATCTGGCCGCCATTGTTCCCGTATCTAATCGGCGCGGCGCGCACCGGCATTGCCTTGATTTGGAAAATTATTCTAGTGGTCGAACTCCTTGGGCGTGGCAATGGTATGGGCTACCAGTTGCACTTGTTTTTCCAAATGTTCAATGTCGCCGGCATTCTGGCCTATACCATTGCTTTTGTGACGGTGATCCAGTGTATCGAACTGTTGATTTTGAAACCGCTGGACCGCCATGCCATGCGGTGGCGGCGATGATTTATAACCAATTTATATTTGATTTTCCTCCTCTGCGCTGGTTCCCAAGCGACTGCTCTCGCCGTTATACACAAGTGTTGGAGGCACGTCATTTCGGCAGGATGCCGAAATCCAGCGTCCACGGATGGCAACATGGGTTCACGACAAGTGTCCCTGTATTCAAGAACATGAAACTACGGGCTGGCAAGCAATCTTAATCAAGCGCATGTGCAATCGACTGGATACCGTCCATGGCCTGGATTTCGGCATCCCTGCCGAAATGACGGGGTTGGGTCTACTTGTCTACAATGATGAGAATCGGGGCTTGGGAATTGGCAAACTAAAATGACTGTTACGAGCCGTATAGTGATTGACATCCGCAACAAAACCTATCCCGCCAAGCAGGGGTCGGTCGGGCATGTGGCGATACAAAACCTGCGCATCGAGTTGGGGGCAGGGGAGTTCGTTTGTCTGGTCGGGCCTTCCGGGTGCGGCAAGACGACGTTGCTGAATCTGATCGCCGGGCTGGACCCGCATTTCGAGGGTTCGATCAAGGCCGACGAGGCAGGCGGAACGCTACGCATTGGTTATATGTTCCAAAATCCCCGTTTATTGCCTTGGCGCACTGTGCGGGAAAACATTGACCTAGCCTTGCCTGCCGGTCAAGACGGCAGGGCAGTTGACCATCTATTGGACGTGATGGGGCTGGCCCAGTCGCAGGGCCAGTACCCGGAAAGGCTATCTTTGGGAATGAGCCGGCGGGTCGCTTTGGTGCGGGCTTTCGCCATCCAACCGACGCTGTTGCTGATGGACGAGCCATTTGTCTCGCTTGATGCGCCCACGGCACGACGGGTGCGGCAGTTGCTTATCCGCGTCTGGCAGGAGCGACCGCATACCGTGCTGTTCGTCACCCACGATTTGCGCGAGGCGATCACCTTGGCCGACCGGTTGCTTTTCCTGTCCGCCCCGCCTGCTTCGCTATTACATGAAGTCGTAGTCGATATTCCCCGTTGCGCAAGGGAAGACGAGTCCGAAGTTGAAGCCTTCCGCCAACGGCTTGTCACCGGGCATCCTGAGATAAGCGCACTGTTATGATAGCCATGAAAGGCTATCAGCTTAAGGCGGGACAGGTGAAAAGCTTAACCGTTCGCCCTGAGCTGCGAGCCTGTCGAGCAGTCGAAGGGTGGACGTTTAAGCCGTTCATGGTTCGATCCTTCGACAAGCTCAGGACTCACCACGAACGGCCTTGAACAGCCCCGCCCTAAGTTTGTAGCCGTCTTTTCTGGTTCCCTCGATCCAGCGCTCGAAGTGTAGAAGACCCGTCATTTCGGCATGGATGCCGAAATCCAGCGTCCAAGGATGGCAAACTGGGGGGGGCCGCGACCGATTTCCCAGTAACCGCGAACATGAAACTGCGGGTTGGCATGTTACCTAATTTAAGCATTTGCATAACCGACTTATTACCGTCCATGGCCTGGATTTCGGCATCCCTGCCGAAACGACGGCTTTTCCTGCTTTCCCAGACTTGTCATAGACCGAAACTTACATCCCTTGATGCCAGATACATGTGGGTTATCCATGTCAAAATCTGCATTATACAGCGTTTTTAACTTCGATTGATTACTTTGTTTATCTTTGGCGGCAAGGGGTTGCCGCCCTACGACCCTTGTTACACAGTAGGTTGGCAACCCTTTGCCGACATGGATGTACGTTAAGTAAGTAACTATTAGAATATGAAAACGCTGTAGCTATTGTTTTTTATTGACTGTGGTCATATTATATCGGTGCGTATATTGTAGTCCGATTTAACTAGTATTTTACTCGGTAATAATTATCATGAACAAGCAAAAAATTCTAGCTTTGAAAGTTGTGACCCTGATTATAGGCGTTTTTTTCTTATTAGGCGAAGTCAATGTCCAAGAAGGTTGGAACCTGCAACTAGAGCCTCCATCAATTTGAGATATTAACGGAGAAGGCAAATGTTCCCATGGCTTTGGCTTTATGCCCCTCAACTCTACTTTCCGTGGAGCGGTAGTGTGGCCCAACAGATCGAACCCAATATGGATTGGTTCTTCGACTCCATCAACGCCGATGCCGGCGACGGAAAAATTGAGAAGAAGGCGTTTGATGAAGCGTCTTATGGAACCCAGTTGGGCTTACTTACCAAGGTTCTTGTAGAGCTTGCCGACAAACAAGCCCCATTGTCGCCAAAGGCAGCGGAATCCCTTGATCGTCTGAAAGATATCCAACTTAAAATAGACAACATCAAGAAGGATCAGGCTTCATCCTTGGCCCACTCTATCGAGGAACAGGTCAGGCAATTTCAAAAAAGCAATCCAGTCGAGTTTGCGCGATTGGGTGACCGGCTACGCGGAATTCTGGGCGAAGGTCAGTAATCCGATTCGGCATCAGGAAATCCCCCCAATGCTGTTGACACACCCCTCCCCCCATCGGGGGGAGGTTGGGAGGGGGCAAGTTAAAAGCTTGGAGGCCAGCATCAATGTCGGCAATTCCACGGTTCTATCCCGCCCCCACCCTAACCCTCACTGCCATTAAGTTAAGCACGAATGGAGTGCAAGGCTTGCCTTGCGAGGTTCCCAACCCCCTGTAAATCCTAGCAAGGCAAGCCTTGCACTCCCGGCGTTGGCTATTCGCAAGCCTTAATTCAACAGCATTGGATATCCCCCTATCTCCCATGCTGTTGACGCGGGTTTGCCCGTCGTTCCGGCAGGGATTGCCGAACGGTATGACGGCTGTGTCAACAAGATTGCCCCGTCACGGTGTTCCTCCGACCCAAATCTATAAGTTTCTTCATCAATAAATTGGTTTTTTGCAAACTAAATCTGATAGAAAAATCAGATTTTTTCCTATATACAAACCCTAAGGCGGAAGTCCAGACTATCCCACATCTAATAACGACTGCCGGGAGAGTCCACGCGATGATCAATGATGTGCTGGTGCTGCTGA
Organism: Candidatus Methylumidiphilus alinenensis; assembly: GCA_003242955.1. Classification (GTDB taxonomy): domain Bacteria; phylum Pseudomonadota; class Gammaproteobacteria; order Methylococcales; family Methylococcaceae; genus Methylumidiphilus; species Methylumidiphilus alinenensis. The sequence goes on along the minus strand of QJPH01000438.1, from coordinate 7,737 downwards.
AAAACCAATTGAACAGCTATTTTGCTTCCCTGTCTTTGGACGGGTCGGCGGCAGACTTTCCGGCCATCAACCCGGCGACCAGCCAGTTCACTCTGAAACCGGGCAAGGTCAACGTGCTGCTCTACCGCATTGAAAAAGACCCGGTCATGGGGCAACGCGGCACTCCTAGCTGCCCGACCATGAATATCAATCTGAATGTCCTGTTTGTCGTCACCGTCACCGATTACCAGACTAGCCTTAAATATCTCTCCCAAACCATCCAGTTTTTCCAAACCCACCGCAGTTTTAACCCGCAAAACGCACCCGACATGGCCGCAAGTTTGGGGGAATTGGCTGTCGACATCATCACGTTCGACCTTGCCGACCAAAGCGCGCTCTGGCTCATGCATACGAATGCTTATCTGCCTTCCGTTGCGTATCAAGTTAAAACCGTGGTGTTTGGCAGTTCGGCATCGAATATTCCGTCAACGCCGATTAATACCATTGATTTGCAAGTGCAGGTGCAGCCATGAGTTACGCTTCGTTATTAGGCATAGAACTCCAGCATGCTTACTATACAGACGGTTTATGCCCGGACTTCATCACCCTGCCCAGCCCCGACACGCAGCAGTTTCTCACCAACCAGCGTTGTCTGGTCAAGCCCAAGGCTACAGGTTTGGACCTCTATGTGCAGACAGACGCCAATGGCAATCCGGCAATAGCTTTTGATGACAGCGATACGCTCAGCTTTGAACTGCGCTTGCGCAACCTTGACTTTTCGCTGTTCACCGACTTGACCCAATTGCCGACAGGCAACAATGTCGGGATTACCTATTTCAGTCAAATCTCGGCCCCGGTCTATGCCCAAGTGGACATTACCCGTGACTTTAATCAAGTCACGGGCGAACAGGTGGCCATCGCTTTTGTGGCTAAGCCGGTTCGCTGGCTGTATTACCTGCTGACTTTGGCGAACGACACCAATACCTATTCAATCGCAAGCAACACCAACCCTGCGCAATATACCTGGTCCTTGGTAACAGGGACAGACCCGGTTGCCAATGGGCTGGCTTTGCAATCGCCGGGGTTTAAGGTTGCCAGTTTCCTGTCGGGCCAGACGATCCCTTGTCAGCAATCGGGTATGGCAAATATTCAACTCAAAGTTCAAGGGAGCCCGAATAACACAAGACTGATAGATAGTCTGCCCAACCCCAGTTACCGCAATTTTCTGCAAACCGATGTGGGTACCGCACAAAGCGTCGATGCGATTTACCACGTCTTGACTTTCATGAACACCCCAACAAAATGAAGGCTTAACATCATGGCTACATACAATACTCCTGGCGTCTATGTCGAAGAGGTATCCAACCTGGCCCCGTCCGTGGTCCAAGTGGCGACGGCAGTCCCTGCGTTCATTGGATACACAGAAAAAGGCTTTACGGGCCCGAATCCGTCAATTGCCAGGATCAATACCTTACTGGATTACACTAATCTTTTCGGGCTAGCCAATCCAAGTGCATTCTCAGTCGATGGCGACCTCAACGTGACCCGCAGCGACGCGGCCAGCAATAATTTTTTAATGTACTACGCCGTGCAAATGTACTTCCTCAACGGGGGCAGCACTTGCTATATCATTTCCATCGGCGGTTACACGACGACTACGGCGGACGGCAAACCCACTACAACAGTGCCGGCAAAAGCGGATTTTGAAGCCGGTTTGTTATTATTGGCAAAGCAAGACGAACCGACTCTGGTCGTGCTGCCCGATGCCGTCAATTTGCCTCAGCCAGATTATTACGCACTAGCCCAAGATACGCTGGCCCATTGCGCGACTCTCGCGGACCGCTTCGCCATACTGGATGTCGCACCCGGTGACATCGCTAACTTTAGGAATAACATCGGGATAAATAACCTGTGTTACGGGGCGGCCTATTATCCTTATTTGAAAACCAGTTTGAATTACCAATACTTGGAAACAGGCGTTAAGGTGACCAATGGCTGGTCTTGGTCTTCCGACCCGAATGGCATAACCGTCAGCAATCTAGTAGATGGCACGGCCAGTGTAAGCTTCGTTGTCGGGACCGGAAGTGCCGTCAGTTTTGACACCACGACAACGCCTGGGACTTTGGCGATCACCCTTCCAGCAAGCACGACCACTGCGGCGGTGGCGACGGCGTGGTCAACTTGGACTGGTGCAAGTAACAATTTCAATGTCATCGCCAATGGCAATGGCAGCTCGGTGTTGAGCACAATAGCCAGTACCTCGTTGCAGGTCAACCAACAAGCCCTAAGCGATATTAAATCAACCAACACCTCTTTATACAACCAAGTCAAGGTTTTATTGGCAGCTGAAAACGTCATTATGCCGCCGAGTTCCTCCTTGGCGGGCGTTTACGTTGCTGTAGACGGTAGCCGGGGGGTTTGGAAGGCACCGGCCAATGTCAGCCTGGCTTCGGTGGTCGCCCCCGTGGTGCAGATCAGCAATTTGGATCAAGCCGACCTCAATGTTGATCCGACGGGCGGAAAATCCATCAACGCCATCCGCGCCTTCACCGGCCAGGGTACCTTGGTTTGGGGGGCGCGCACCTTGGCAGGCAATGACAACAATTGGCGCTATATATCGGTGCGCCGTTTGTTCATCACCATCGAAGAATCCTGCCAAAAAGCCTCCAGCTTTGCAGTGTTCGAGTCCAATGACGCAGTCACTTGGCTGAAAGTCCAGTCAATGATCGAAAGCTATTTGTACGGGTTATGGGAACAAGGAGCCTTAGCCGGCACCGATCAAAATTCAGCCTATTTCGTCAATGTGGGCTTAGGCAAAACCATGACCCCGCAAGACGTGTTGGAAGGCCGCATGATCGTCGAAGTGGGCGTGGCCCCGGTCAGGCCGGCCGAGTTTATCATTTTGCGGTTTACGCAATTAATCCAGCAATCCTGATGGCAAACGTACGCCTGCCCCTTATTACCTACTACTGAAAGGTTATCGACATGACAACAGATACAGCAACCATAAAGTCCACTTACCCGCTTCCATCTTACCAATATCGGGTTCAGATTGGATCTACTACCTACAACTTTTCGCAAGTGACCGGGTTGACGATACTTTATAATATTACTCGTTACAAGCAAAGCCTAGGCGATCTTGATGTAAAGCCACAGAGTATGACCATGCCTGCGCAAAAGGACTTGTCAAATCCCATAAGCTTCAACCGGGGGGTTGTTAATTCCACACAGATTTACGATTTGTATAATTGGATTGATAGCATCAAAACCAATGTTGTTGATAAAAGGGATATCACGGTCTATCTCTGTGATGAGACCGGAATATGCGTAGTGAAATGGATACTACACAATGCTTTTCCCATCCGTTTAGATGCCCCTAGTTTTGTCGCAAATTCTAACGATGCTGCGATAGAAAGCTTGCAGGTGTTGGCTCAAAGCATTGAAATGGCTCCACCAGGGGGGAAATGATACCCGTTCACTCCCCTTGGGAGCGCCAATACCGTTGAATTAAGCACGCTCACGTACCAAATCGTAGGGCGGCAACCCTTTGCCGCCGAGACAAACCGTGTGCTCAGTCGGCATAGGGATGCCGACCTACTCCTTAATTCAACAGTATTGCCTGGGAGCGCGGGCATCCCGCCTGCAAAAAAGGCGGTCAAGGTGACCGCGTTCCTAGGAAAAGGCCGGGGGGAGTGAACGGGAAATGAAAGTCCCCCTCAAAATAAAACAGTTTATCCAATAGGCAAGACAAGATGACGCTCAGTGCAGAAACTTTACAGAATACCTATCCGCTTCCAGCTTATAACTATAGGGTGACAATAATAGATGAAAATAGTTCGTCAACGATAAACTTTTCAGAAGTGACCGGCTTAAGCCGGGAATATAATACCGTCACTTACAAACATGGCATGAGCTTTGCTTTCGGTTATATGATCATACCGGCTCGAATTAAACCGCTGCAACTTACCCTAAAGCGGGGTGTCATCAAAAACAGCAGCAACGCCAGTTATTTGGATGATTGGTTTGATAGTGTAAAAGGCTGGCGGTCGCTTGTAACAGTGCCGACTAGGGATATTCGAATTGATTTGTGCGACACACTAGGCTTAAAGCTAATGTCATGGAAAGTCATCGGTGCAATTCCAGTGAAGCTTGCCGGCCCGGATTTTGTAGCCTCCGGCCAGGATGTTGCCATCGAACGACTGGATATTATCGCGAAAGACTTGGAAGTGGATTTTAATTAATAATGCAAAACCTATAAGGCAATCAACCATGGGCTTCGAAACGTTTTCAAATCAATCGACGTGGCAATCTCAAGTGTTCCGTACTGTAATGGTTCAGGTGCCTCCGCTGGCAAACCAGTTTTCAGTTGTGTTTTGCCCTAGGATTTTCGGCATAAATTTACCTGATATTTTCCCATGGGATATGGCTTTCCAAAAAGTTGCTGGCATAGGTTCAAGCATTGCGATGCGCAAGTTTAACGAGGGGGGGGAGAACTTATTCGTCCACCGCTTGCCCGACCGGGTGGAATACGAAAACTTAGTGCTGGAGAGGGGCTTGGTGTTAATACCGTCTAAAGCCATTATAGGCTTATCATTTTCTCCTGTGACAAAATTGTTCGTGGATGCCATGGAAAAGATGGAATTCGACCCATGCGATGTACTCGTGATATTGCATGGGACGGAGTTCATTCCGCTTGCCGCATGGAAATTCCGCAATGCCTTCCCGGTCAAATGGAAAATATCGGACTTTAATGCCAGCGATGAAGCCATTGTGGTCGACCACATGGAACTGGCCTTTCAAACTATGTGGAGCGTAAGGATTTAATGCCATGCCAGTGGAAATACGCGAACTGATTATCCGTGCCGTGGTGCAGGAAGCCCCAAAACCCGGCGAGACACCAGCTGCAGCACCGGATATCGGGCAGATTATTGAGGAATGTGTCAGGCAGATATTGAAAATACTCAAGACTAAGGGGGAAAGGTGATATGGAACTCTTTCGTTCCGGCAGTAAAAAAGTAACGAAATTTATAATACATGTCTATAAGGACAAGGAACGTCATGAAGAGATGTGTCAATTTCCAGCAATGTTTAACCCCGATACATTAACGACAAAGTTTTCGACTAAGTTTTCCAAACCACAAGGTATCGGTCGAAGTGCTCAACAACTTGACTATGTGTATAACCCACCTGAAGAGATGAAAGTAAAGCTAATTCTGGATGACTACTACTTCAGAAACAACCCTGAAATTACTTTTAAAAACAAAATATGTATAGCAGGAACTAAATTAGTAGATTATGAAATTGTAGATTCAACTAGAACTTGGGTGAAGAACTTTCGCGATTTATGTTGGATACCCAAAGCTGAAAACCATGCGCCTTTATTTCTACAAATAGAATGGGCAGGAGTTAAATTTCCATGCAGGTTAAGTAGCGTTGAAATTAAATATACACGTTTTAACCCGCAGGGGAATCCAACGGCTGCTGAACTAGATATTGCTTTTAAGGGTGATTGTTCTACAAAGAGAGAGAATCTAGATAATAATTTCAGTTCCCCTGACCTAACTCATATGCGTATTGTCAACAGCTGCGACACCTTGCCGTTGTTGTGCCAACAAATCTATGGGGACTCTAGCTATTATCCGACGGTTGCACAAGCCAATGGATTGGATAATTTCAGAAACCTGCAACCAGGCCAAAAGCTATATTTTCCGCCGCTGACCTAGAATTCCACCCTACTAAAATCGTAAGCGTTCACTCCCCCCTGGGAGCGCGGGCGTCCCGCCCGCCAGAATTGCGGCCATGATGGCCGCGCTCCCAGGAAAAGGCGGGGGGGAGTGAACGCTTACCTAAAATCGAGACTGATTCCCCATGACAGAGATTATTATTAAAAATGATACGGTTATTCCGCCAAAAATGCCAGCTTCATATATTGTGTTGGCCATTGATATTGTCAGGCAGGTCAATCGTATTCCTCTAGCGACTCTGACGCTGATTGACGGCGATGTTGCCAAACGTGAATTTCTGATTAGCGACAGCGGTTTTTTCGACCTTGGTCAGGTAATTGAAGTATATCTTAGGCCGAAAGGTGAAAATCAAGATGTTTTGGTTTTTAGGGGATTGGTGATGAGCCATGCGTGGGAAGCAAACACCAATCAATCCATTTTGACGATTGTGTTAAAAGATTCAGCCATCAAAATGACCCAGTCACGGAAAAGCCGAGTGTCATTAAACACTACAGATCAATCCGTTATAAACAACATTATTAACTCTTATAAATTGGAGGTAGGCCAGCCAGAATTCCCAGTTAAACCCTCTAACGATATAGTTCAGTACAATTGCACGGACTGGGATTTCATATTGACTAGAGCAGAGGCCAACGGCTTACTCGTTAACGTAGTTAATGGGTCAATATCATTCAACACTATAGACCTGGAAGCGAGGGTGTCTCCCTCGCTAAAAAGGAGGTCAACAAACCTGGAAGCGAGGGTGTCTCCCTCGCTAAAAAGGCGGTCATCATTGCCATTGCCTCGCTCCCAAGATTCAACGACTATTAATTACGTTATTGATGTTGTTTATTCTATTGAGATAGAGGCTAATGCCAATGGTCAATATGATGAGGTTTCCAGCACGGGATGGGATATCCCCAATCAAAAAATGACCGTTCCCCAAAAACCTTCGATTGCAAACTTGATAGTTTCCCCTGGCGATATTAAGAGTGCAGATTTGGCTGCTGCTTTACAGAATAAACACCATGCCTTGACCAGCCCTGCTCCGTTAAAACCTGCCGAGTTACAGTCTTGGTGTGATGGTACGCTGGCCCGTAGCCGTTTGGCCTTGATCCGTGGGCGCATCTGTGTACCCGGCAGGACCAATATCAATCTGCTGGATACGATTGTGATAACCGGCGTGGGCAAGCACTTCGGCGGTGCGAACGGTGGTCGGGCCATGGTGACGGGGCTACGCCATCGCGTCACCGAAGAGCTTGGCTGGGTGACAGACTTGCAGTTTGGGCTTGCCGAGGACTGGTTTGCCAACCGCCCGGATATCGCCCCGCCTCCGGCGGCGGGTTTGACACCGCCAGTCAGCGGCCTGCAAATCGGAGTCGTGGACACCTTTGAAGAGGATAAGTACGGGCCATACAGGGTAAAAGTCAAAATCCCGGCTTTGGCTGGACAGCCGCAGGAAGGGCAGCAACCGCCGGTTTCCGTATGGGCGCGCTTGGCTTCGCCCGACGCGGGGAACAAAAGGGGTTTTTATGTACGGCCTGAAGCGGGCGACGAAGTGGTCTTGGGGTTTTTCAATGAGGACCCTCGCCAACCCGTGATTATCGGGTCTTTATATAGCTCTGGAATAAATCCAATCCCGGCTGAAAACATCGTTGGAACACCCAATGCCGAAAATGATAAAAAAGGCTGGGTTAGCAAAACAGGCATGTCTATTGTTTTTGATGATAAGAATGAGAAAATCAGTATTGTAACATTGAATAATACTAACTCGATAGTGTTGGATGGAAAAAATAAAACAATCGTAATAAGTGATATAAATGAAAACAGTATTAGCATGAGTAGTGAGGGAATATCAATTGATTCAAAAAATAAAATTAGTATTATGTCAAAAGAGAATAATGTAAATATTAACGGCAAAAACTTTAAAAATGATTAACAAGCATCCTATTGTTCCCACGCTCCAGCGTGGAAATGCAGCCGGGACCGCTCCGGCGGGTTTTGACGCAGAGCGTCACAGGAGGCGTTCCCACGG
>QJPH01000584.1 GCA_003242955.1 Candidatus Methylumidiphilus alinenensis | reverse complement strand
TATGCCTGAATTCCAATATATCGCCCGAGACTCCGCCGGTCGCCAGCATTCCGGCACGGCCCCGGCTCAAACCCAAGACGAACTAATCCGCAACTTGCGGGCGCAAGGGCTTTTGACTATGGAAGTCAAGCTGCTGAAACAGAAGACGGGCGCGGCCATCAGTCTGAACCCCTTTGATTACCGTTCGATACGGGCCACCGACTTGGAATACAGCTTCCACCAATTGTCGATGATGTTGCACAGTGGCATGGCGTTACTGGAAGCGCTCGCCATCACTGCCGAATTTTCCCGGCCAGGTGCGCGGAAAACCTGGGTTGAACTAGGCGAGCGCATCCAGAATGGCGAGGGGCTTTCCACCGCCATGGCTGGACACAAGGTGTTTAGCCAAATGACGATGCAGTTGGTGCGCGTGGGCGAACACACCGGCAACTTAGATCAGGCATTGGTCTTAGCCTCCGAGCATCTCGAAAAGCGACGCCTGTTGCGCTCGCAATTGATCCAAGCATTGAGCTACCCGATCTTCGTCATTTTATTTGCCATCGGCATAACGATTTTCATGCTGGTCAAGTTAATCCCCGAATTGAAAAAGTTTATCGGCATCATGGGCAGAAAATTACCGCCGATCACCCAGGCATTGATCGACACGTCAAACTGGATCAACGCCAATCTGCCGGGTATTACGGCGGTGCTGGCGACGATATCGGTAACGCTATTTTTGCTTTATCAATGGACACCGGCGCGGCTGTGGATGGATAGGGCAATGCTGCACATTCCGCTGTTCGGCACACTGTTCCGCCTATCGGGGACTGCGGTTTTTGCGCGTGGCTTGGGGACCATGCTGCATAGCGGTGTCTGGCTGATTGATGCGTTACAGACCATGGAAAACTTGCTCGGCAATCGCTATTTGGCGCTTTGCGTGGCGAATGCCCGTGAGCGCGTGGCGCAAGGCTCCAGTTTGTCCGCCCCGTTGATGGAATCGGGGGCATTCATGCCAATTCTGCCTAGGATGATCGCGGTGGGTGAGAGTTCAGGCAAGGTCGATGACATTCTGGCAGAGATGGCCCGTTATCATGAGGATTTGCTGGAACGGGCAATCAAGCGGATGGTGGGGATTATTGGCCCGGTCACGACGATTTTAATTGGCGGGCTGATTGGGTTCGTGTATGCCGCTTTTTTGACAGCGATGTTCGCGGCGGCGGGTGGTTCCCCGCATAAATGAGAATGCCAAGCCGTCATTCCGGCATGGATCGCCGGAATCCAGATTGCAGGGATGCCACCAATTCATGCCATCTATGTTGCCTAGGTTCCGGCGATCCCTGCCGGAACGACGAGTTTCTGCTCGTTCCCAAGCTCCAGCTTGGGAATGCAGTCTTGGAAGCTCCTGCTTCCAGCGTTAAGTCAAGCTGGAGCTTGCAAGGCGAAGGTTCCCAAGCTGGAGCTTGGGAACCAGTACAATTAAGCCGTCATACCGGCAGGGAGAGCGAAGCGAGGGTTCGCCGGTATCCAGAACACAGGGAGGTGAATCTGGCTTGCCCTCCATGGCGACTGGGTTCCGGCAATCCCTGCCGGAACGACGAGCATAAACCTGTGTCAACGGCATTGTGTACCCCCCTCCTTTGTAGAAGGGGGGCAGGGGGGATTTTAAAAGCCGTATTGTTGCTGGCGGCTTTGCCATTTTGCATTGCTGCTACGATTGCCGAAGAAAGCCCAGCCGCAAAACCAGTCGGCAATTCCTCAACGGTCCCTCTCCAAGCGACCGATGCCAAGCCCCTTGCCGACCCAACCGTGATGGCCCCCCGCTTTCGCGATGCGCTGAAGAATGTTTTGCCCCAAACCACCACCCAACCGGCGGCGACCGGCCAAGGCAACGCCGTTCCAGCACCAAAAATGCCGTCCATACGCCTGCTCGGCTTGATCAGTGGCAGCGGTGGGCAAGCCTCTGCCCTACTGGGGATAGGCAAGGATCAACAGCCGTATTTGGTGACTGGCGGTTCTGAAGTTAGCCTGACTAATGAGGATTCGCCTGGGGCAGCGATCACCCTTGAGGTCAAGTCGGTCTCGCGATCAGAAGTCAAGTTGCTGCTTAAACCGTTCAACAGAATGATTATTTTGCGTTAGCCCTGAAATCTTATGTCTTTCCCTACAGCAATGTTCATGTTGAGCCAAAGCGATGAAACACGCACGCCATTCCGGCTGGGAAGCCAGAATCCAGCGGATGGCAACCTACGTCATTCCGGCAGGGATTGCCGGAATCCAGAACACAGGGAGGTGAATCTGCGAGTCGGCAATTGCCCTCCATGGCGACTGGATTCCGGCACTCCCTGCCGGAATGACGATAAAAACCTTAATTCAACAGCATCGCCCACCCATGGGGGAAAGCAGGGATGGGGGCGATACAAATCATGGCTTTCAATCCCACTTTTACTGTTTTGCTTCTTAATCCCCCTTTCGTCCGGCGCGGCGCAAGCCCCTAACAACAGCATCATTGCCCAGATCGACCTGCGCGATGTCACGGTCGGGGATGCTTTGCGCTTGCTGTCCGACCAAAGCGGCCTGAACTTGGTCGCTTCGGAAAAGGCGGCAAGAAAGAGGACGGCCCTGTTCCTGCACAATATCCGCCCCATGGAGGTTCTTGATGCGATTGTCCGAACTTTGAACCTATGGTATCAGGAGGATGCGACTTCCCATGTGATCAGGGTGTACACCGTGGAAGAGTTCCGCCTCGGGCAGGTTGATTCCATTCAAGACGACATCGAAATCTTCACCTTGAGATATCCCAATTCCATTGATGTGGCCTATGCGATCCGCGACCTATACGGATACCGGGTGCAATTGAACATGGCGACGACAAACTTGCAAGACGCCATGATGGAATTGCGCATGCGGTTTCAGCGTTTTGATATATTGGCTGGCCGCACCCAAAATTTGGGGACACTACAGGGTGGCTCCAGTTCATCAAGCTCCAGTTCATCAAGTTCAAACTCGTCTGGGGGGGGCAACATGGGCGGCAACTCAATGGGTGGCGGCAATACGGGCGGTAACTCGATGGGTGGCGGCAATATAGGCGGACAACAGGGACAAACGGCCAACCGCCCGGAAATGCAGGCTATTCAGCAGGGCTTGGTCGATCAAACCATCACAGGGCAAAGCCTGTCGAAGAATCAGGGGCTTTCCGGGATGCTGTCCGGCTCGGAAAAAGAAGCGAGTGAAGAGGTCAGCGAGGCGATACGGCAACAATCGTTCATTTATGTCACGGTGATCCGCTCGCAGAATAGAATCCTAGTGCGCACCCGCGACCCGGAAATCATGAAGCAGATTAGAAATTTGGTGAATCGCCTCGACATGGGTTTGTCCACGCTGGTGCTGGAGGTCAAAATCTATTCCATCACCTTGAACGACGAACTCGATGCCGCTGTCAACCTCTATGCCGCAGCAGGGGAGTTCGCCGGTTCGCTGATACCCGGTGTATCGGCGATTCCGTTACCCGTCTCGCCAAGTTCCTCTGCTTCGGCGCAAGGTTTGATCGCCACTTTCGTAAACTCAAATTTCATCGCACGCTTGCAACTGTTGCAGAAGCAGGGGCGGCTGACTGAAATTGCCACACCCTTGCTGGTCACCACCAACCAGGAGGTCAGCCGGGTCTTCGTCGGCTCGGAAATCCCGATTGTAACGGGTTATACCAGTTCCGCCAGCAGTTCCGGCGGTACTGGCACGACCGTCAGCACCATTGCCACGCAACCTATCCTCGTTCCGACCACCGAACTTCGCACCATTGGCACTTCACTAATCATCACCCCCAACATCAACGCCGACCGCACCGTCAGTCTTCGCATGCTGGTTGAACAGTCTTCCGTGACACCGGATGGGGCAACCATTCCCATTCCTCTCGTACCCACCAACGGCGGTTCAGCGACCATTGAAAACGCCTCCGTAGCCGTGGTGAATGCGCAATCCTACACCGGCACGATCCTATCCAAGGACAAGCTGGCGGTCGCCGTGGGAGGGCTGATCCAGGAGAGCAGCAACGACCAGATTTCCGGAGTGCCCTTGCTTATGGACATTCCTTGGCTTGGCAATCTATTCAAGCAAACCCAAAAGATTCGCAGCCGCCAGGAATTGATTATTGTCATGCGCCCACATATCCAAGCCACACCGACCGAGGCCGCCGACGTGCGGGATAGAATACTGGAACAAGAAAGCATCCATCCTGCTATCAACAATTTCGATAAGAACATGGAACTCTACGCGCCACAGAGAAGAGAGTCGAACGATTATCGCTTGCAGGAAAACAGCAGGCTGTATCCCTACCAGGACAGCCCGAAGGGGGAGTGATATAAAAACCGGCCATTCCGGCAAATGCCGGAATGACGAGGCAATTGTCATACCGGCAGGGATTCACGCGGGGCTATCCCTGTCCCGCGCCCTGCGGGTAAATGCAAATCCGCTCCCGGCGGATTTGTGCCGGTGTTCAGAACACAGGGATGTGAAAGTACGGGTATGGATTACGCCTGAATCAAGAAGAGTATTTGCTGGTTCCCAAGCTCCAGCTTGACTTGACACCGGAAGCCGGAGCTTCCAAGAGCGCATTCCCAAGCTGAGCTTGGGAACGAGCAGAATGAATCTAATGAGGGTTAATTAAGCATGAAAATGACCAGCGTTTTGTTTCGTAGTATATTCCTATTGCCACTCATCCTGATTAGCGGTTGCGCGTCGCTGATTGACGGCACTACCCAGAATGTGACGTTCCAAAGCAAGCCGGACGGGGCCACCGTGGCCGTCAATGGGCGGGTGTTGGGAAAAACCCCTCTGACCGCGCAAATCGAACGCAAGTCCCCGCAGTGGGTGAACATTTCGATGGATGGCTATGTCCCTGAGACGCGCAGGTTGACCACCCAATTGAACGGCTGGTTCTGGGGCAACATCCCGCTGGGCGGTATCTTCATCGGCATGGCGGTTGACGGGATGTCAGGGGCCGCGAATGAGTTTATCCCCACCCAATACACGCTTTCGTTGAAGCCCCAATATACCTTTGCAGATAGCATGGTCATGGCCGATAAGAAGTTCAGCGCGGTCGAGTTCATCGTTTCGTTCCGCACCGAAATCATGGCCGACATCACCAAGGCCGGTGGGCGTTACCTGTCCACCCTATTTGATACCCTGAAAATCCCTAGGGTCAACCAGAATGATGCCATCGACCGGATACGAACCTTGTCGGAGATTTACCACGACACCCGGCGCTTTGCCGAAATGACGGTGGACGATCTGATGCAGCATGGTTATTCCACTGGTCATTTGGCGCGGTAAGTGCTGAATACTCCATTCATGAAGTCAATGCTATGAAGTTACCTGAGTTAGGAAGATGTTTCAGCTAAACCCAAAACGCCGTCATTCCGGCATGGACCGCCGGAATCCAGATTGCAGGGATGCCACCAATCCATACCGTCCATGGAGCCTAGGTTCCGGCGATCCCTGCCGGAACGACGGGAATCCCCTTAATTCAACAGCATTGTGCCAATATCGAGGCCCAAAACCCATGCGCGGGATGACCTTGATCGAGCTGTCGGTGGTGTTGTTGGTGTTGGTTGCATTGGCGGGGTTGACGTTGATGTCGTTTCAGAGTACCCCGCGCTATGCCGAATGCATAGCGACAGATGCGACCTTGGCGAATATCCGCGAGGCGATCATGGGGAGTGCTGGGCAGGCGGGGTACTTGAGCGATATGGGGGGGATGCCGAGTTTAGATAATAATTCAATTTCACCCGCTCCGCCCGCATCAAGCCTTAACCCCCTTTTTAATAACCCAAACGGCAACAACACGATACAAAGCTTTAATCCCGTCACCCAGCGCGGTTGGCGTGGGCCTTATATAACCGGAGGCACGACCTGCGCAAAAATTTTCAGCAAAGTGAACGGATATTCCCTGTTGTACGGCATCGATAAGGAAAATGTTTGCAATCTATCGGGGACACCATCGGCCCATACCGTTGCATTGGATAGCTACCCGGTAATCGCAACGGATGGGACTGCTATCCTGCCTGGCTCACCGATTGTGTTGATGCAAGACACTACCACTAATAAATATTTCCTAGTATCAGGTGGACCGACGGGTGGGATAGAAACCGATCCGACTACTTCAACTAATACTTCAAGTGATTCGAATAACACGACGAATAGAACCAATGATGACCGTGTGCTTTACCTAGACTCTTACGACCCCAGTTCCAAAGGCAACCAACCATGCTCACAATAAGGACGCGAATCTATTGCAATAGGTCTTATCGGCAACCATTGGCTGATGCGGTAGAAACTAAAGGCAATCGCATGAAGAAAGGAGGTCGCCCGTCATTCCGGCAGGGATGCCGGAATCCAGCGTCCAAGGATGGCAAACTAAGGGATACGTTAAGCCCCCAAGTACCCAAGTACATAAAACCTCAGGCAGACAAGTTACTTGAATCAAACACCTGTACAAATGTCGAGTTACCGTCCATGGCTCTGGATGCATTCGGGACATCCTTGTCCCGAACCCTTCGGGCGGCGAAGCCGTGCAAATCGGCTATCCTGCCGATTTGTCCGGCAATCCCGTCCGAAATGACGGCTTTTCCGGCTTGCCCGGAATTGTGTATAACGACGAGAGCACCAGCTTGTGCTGGTTCCCAAGCTCCAGCTTGGGAACCCTTACCTTACAAGCTCCTGCTTGACCCAACACCAGAATCCAGAGCTTCCCAAACCGTATTTCCAAGCCGGAAATACCGCCCTTATACACAAGTCCCGTCGAACCAAAAATGCCGTCATTCCGGCAGGGATTGCCGGAATCTAGAAGCCATGGAGGGCAAACTCGTTGCTGAGCAAGTGTTTTATTCGGATAATTTGCAGCCCGCAGTTTCACATCCCTGTGAACTGGATTCCGGCAATCCCTGCCGGAATGACGGGTCTGCAACACTTGCGTATAACGACGAGAGCCGGAGCTTGGGAATGGGCAAAAAATCCCATGGCTTCACCCTGATTGAATTGATGGTGGCTTTGACCATCATGGCAATCACCGCAACCATTTTGATTAAATCCACTTCTGGCTTGCAAGACCAAGGCCGCTACAACCAAACCGTGGACCGGGTGAACCAAATCAAACAAGCCATCGTCAACGTGCAAACGGTCAATGGTGTGCCGCAGGTGAGTGGTTTCGTGGCGGATATGGGGAGGTTGCCATATTGTGTGCACGAATTACTCACTAACAATAGCCCTTGCAATGGTAGCAATGATTTACCATGGGGTGTCATCGGATTTTGTGGTGCTACCACAACATATACCACGCTAGCCAATTGTACTTCGGGCTGGTCATCGCTAACAAACCCACTACCAAACACCATGGGTGCTTTCTGGAATGGCCCTTACCTACAAACATCAAACAGTCCAACCCAATCATATGCCTTTACAGACGGATGGGGGAATGACTATGCTTTTCCATCCATCATGTCCGCTTCAACTAGTTGTTCAACACCATACAGTTTAATTTCATTTCCTGATAATCAATCTAATTGCGCTGAATTAGATAACTACAATTATGGTTGGCGTTTTGATTACTATGATCCACCAAACCAAACAAGCACTACTAACTATTTATTGAATTTACAGAGCTATGGTTCGGATGGACTTCCTGACACGATTGACACCAATGCTAGTGCCTACCAAACCGATTACCCCGCTGACGCTAACCAACCTGTGATTCATCTGCAAGATTGGCTATTCAATCTAGGGTTTGTGGCAACAACATTAAATTCGGGTAGCACTCAGCAGCTACAGCCAACAAGCGTTACAATCAATCTGACACACACAAACCCCAGCCCTTTTAGCTTTAGCGCTTCCAAGAGTACCGACATTCAAACCGTATGCAATATAGTCGGAGGCACGGGTTCTTCTTCCTCTTCGGCTTATAATTGCACGATGAATCAAACGCTTTGCGCGACAATGGGAGGATCGTGGAATCCATCTAGCGGAACAGGAACCTGTACACTGACTCAGCAGCCTTTGCAAAGCCTATGTACGGGAGGTTCGGCGAATGGCACTTGGTCTAATGCGAATGGTGGTCAATGCACTTTGACAAGCTTATCTGCTACTAATTGCGGTTTGTTGAATAACACAACATATGTTAGTTATAGCAACAGTTGCACCTTTCCGCCATCATCTACTTTGCCAATCCTGTCAACGACTTGCACTAATTTTTCAGGCACTTGGTCTGGTTCAACATGTTCACTGACGAATGGAACAACAATCTTCTCGAATACGAGTGGAATATCCGGTATATCGGATTTCTGTTCCGCAATTGGAGGGTACTGGAATATATCAGCATCCACCTGTTTTATTGCCGCACCTCTGTTGCCGTTGACACCTCCCGCATTCATTTCCAACATTTGCCTAAACATCTTCTACCGTAACATAACAGCAAGCACTATCACACCGATAGTGGTGGCAACCTCAACCGCAACAGTGACCAACGACGGTCAGCCCCATGTGGTGAATTTTTCAAATTTTAGTGTTTATGATTTGAATGCAACCGCCTTGAGTACAACAGCACTCGTGCCAGTGGGCCAAAACGCCATCAGCGTGACTTCACTTGATAATAATGGCGTTTGCAGTGGACCCGTGGGTACAGGGGTTGTGACATATCCCGCCAACCATTCTTCCAGCCCTATCCCTCAAACCTTCCTCCCCGGTCAACCGCTGATCTTCAACTGGTGACTTTTTGCTTTGATAAATTCCTAACCCATAACCAACACGACATGGGATGCGAACAAGAAAATCCGTCATACCGGCAGGGATTGCCGGTATCCAGAACACAGGGAGGTGAATCTACGGGTATGGGATGGCATGAATGGACACTGGTGCAAGCGGCGGCATTGCCCTCCATGGCACCTAGATTCCGGCAATCCCTGCCGGAATGACGGGCCTTTGACTTTGGAACGAACCCGCAAGCATCGTCATACCGGCAGGGATTGCCGGTATCCAGAACACAGGGAGGTGAATCTACGGGCTGGCAAATTGCATAAATCAAGCACTTGTGCAACTGACAAGTTACCGTCCATGGCACTGGATTCCGGCATCCCGGCCGGAATGACGAACCACCGTCATACCGGCAGGGAATGCCGGTATCCAGAACACAGGGAGGTGAAACTCCGGGCAGTAGATGGCATCTGAAAAGGCATAACGCAACCGGTGCATTGCCCTCCATGGCGACTGGATTCCGGCAATCCCTGCCGGAATGACGGGCCTTTGACTTTGGAACAAACCTGCAAGCATCGTCATACCGGCATGGACTGCCGGTATCCAGAACACAGGGAGGTGAATCTATGGGGATGAGTTTGGCATGAATGGACACTGGTACAAGCGGCGACATTGCCCTCCATGGCATCTAGATTCCGGCAATCCCTGCCGGAATGACGAACCACCGTCATACCGGCATGGACTGCCGGTATCCAGAACACAGGGAGGTGAATCTACGGCTATGGGATGGCATGAATGGACATTGGTGCACATGGCGGCATTGCCCACTATGGCATCTAGATTCCGGCAATCCCTGCCGGAATGACGAAGACCGCCGAACGGGCATTTACGCCAAATCAAGAATGCCGGGGTTGCTCGGGTAATAATCCAGGCATGATATAATAAATCACGGCTGATAAAAAAATCGTTGATGAAACGCATAAAATTTCCTATAGACTTTATGAGTTTTGCAGAAGTCGAGGAACGATTCCAGTAAGATTGGCTTAGAATAGGCAGCAAGCATGAAAACACTGACAATCAAGTCGTCGGCAGGGGAAGAGGCTTTCTTTGACCGGGGACGCAATTTAGCCAAGCTGCCCGACCAAGGGTTAGCCATACCCGAAGAGAGTATCATTTGCTTCGATGATCCGTCCGAGATGCTAAAGCTTTTATCGGTGGCACGTTTGGCCTTGTTTAAATCCATCAAAGAACAACCCGGGTCAATTACCGCGCTGTCCCAGCGCTTGCATCGGGATCGTAGCGCGGTTAAGCGAGATGTTGACGAATTGGAGAAAGCCGGCATTGTCACGGTTGAATCGAAAATCCTACCCGGCCATGGCCGCATGAAAGAAGTAAGGGCAGGGTATCAGAAATTCAGGCTTGAAGCAGAGATTCTGTAAACGTAAGCGTTCACCCCCCCTGGGAGCGCGGGCGTCTCGCCCGCTGAAAATGACGAAATTCTACGACACCCTGCGTAACATGAATTATTCAGTATACCGATGGGATAATAACCGTCTAGCCATAGCGAAACTTCTGCCCCCATCAAGACGATGGCGACGGCAGCGTTCTATGTGGCGGACAATGGCTAACTTCACTAATTCTTCCGAGTCATAGGCCCCCATAATTCCTTCACGGGACTCGAAAAACCATTGATAATCACCAGTTTCTTTGTTACACTCTTTAAATATGCGGCTATCGGTCGTCACAATTTGAATATGTGTTGTAACTTTGGAATATAAAAGCGGATAGGGATGCGAAAAAAAAGGGGATAATCCTTTATCCCCGACAATATACAGAAAGAGAGATTCTGCTATTCTCAAAGGAGGTAACTTAATCGAAGAGAGAGAGTCCGAATCAGTTGCTGCATAGAATATATTATTGATTGCCAATTTAACATGTGGCAAATTGTCGCAGTTCATATTATTAAAACTAACTGTGTCATATCACATACATACTACTGTGTCATATGCCGCACTCTATTTGATATAATACTTTTAATTCGTACTCTAGTGGAGCAGCAATTCTCATTTTGGCTACACAACGCTGTCATTCAGACAGGGATTGCCCGGACAAATCGGCAGGACAGCCGATTTGCAAGGCTTCGCCGCCCGAAGGGTGCGGGACATGGATGTTCCGCATGCATCAAGATTGCGGCGATGTGATACCATGATGCCAACGATAAGGTGATATCCAATAAAGAACATCCCATCTAAAGCCCCAGCTTGGCGAGGTGATTGTTCGTGATTTTGAGGATAATTCATTTCAGTTTTGGTAGTTTCATTATTGGAAATCACCTAAGTGCAGGCGCTTAGTAACCAGCCGCAATCTAAAGTTCGGGGGTTGTCAGAGAAAATCCGAACATTGCCACCCTTGCCAACCCAAAATCACGCCATCCAATACAACAACGATGAATTCACTTACCTCCTCCGTACCCAAGACAGGACTCGCTGGCCTTGCCGAAAACTGGCGAAACGATATCGTTTCCGGTTTTCTGGTGTTTCTGATCGCCTTGCCCTTGTGCCTAGGCGTATCCGTCGCCTCCGGTTTTCCTGCCATGGCAGGCATTATCACAGCCATCATTGGGGGGTTGTTGGTATCCCGGATCAACGGGACACACGTCACCGTGACCGGCCCGGCCGCCGGATTGATTGTGGTGATTCTCACTGCCGTCCAATCCTTGGGGCAAGGCGATGCCGTGGCGGGTTACCGTTACACTCTCGCTGCCATCTTCATCTCCGGGTTGTTGCAGTTCGGCCTTGGTGTTTATAAAGCGGGTAGGCTTTCCGCCTTTTTCCCGTCCACGGTCATACACGGCATGTTGGCCGCCATCGGCATCATCATCATGGCCAAGCAAATTCCGGTGATGGCTGGATCGCAAGCGTTTGCCGGGGCAATATTACCCGGCATTGCCAAAATCCCCCATGGGCTGGCCTATTTCATACCGCAGTGTGCCTTCATTGGCCTAGTTAGCCTAGGAATTTTGGTCGCTTGGCCGCAGGTCAAACACCCGCTACTTAAAAGAATTCCCGCACCCATCCTAGTGATTGTCGTTGGCGTGGCATTCGGTCAGTTGTTTGACTTGGCCCATTTTGAAGTTGGAGGAGACTTCATCCTCCCAAAAGATTTGGTCATGGGTCCAGATTTTCTGGTTCACATACCCGACAGTTTACAGGCCAGCCTGGTTTTTCCAGACTTTTCCAAAATCGGCCACTTTGTATTTTGGGTAAATGTATTTGCCATCACCTTGGTGGGTAGCCTGGAAACGCTTCTAGTGACCGCCGCCGTGGACAAACTCGACCCCTATAAGCGCTACTCCGATCTAAACCGGGACCTGCGAGCCATCGGCATAGGCAACGCCTTGTCGGGCTTGGTCGGCGGTTTGCCGATGATAGTCGAAATTTTGCGCAGTTCGACCAACGTCAACAGCGGTGCCAAGACCAGTTGGTCTAGCTTTTTCCATGGGGCTTGCATGCTCTTATTCGTCGTGCTATTTCCCCATGTGATCGGCAAGATTCCCTTGGCCTCCCTCGCCGCGCTATTGGTATACGCCGGTTTCCGGTTGGCCTCGCCCCGCACCTTTGCCGAGCGCATGATCTTAGGCAGGTCGCAGTTGCTGATATTCGTCATTACCATTGCCGGGGTGCTAGTCACCAACATCCTGGCAGGCGTGTTGATCGGCATTGTCGCCAAACTGGTAATCCACTGGTTGCGCGGCGTACCCCCTAAAAACATGCTGCAAATCTCCTACCGTGTAGAACGGAAGGACGGGGACACTTGGATTTTCCGAGTCAGCGGTTCGGCCATATTTTCCAATTTCGTCGCGTTGAAGACTGAAGTATCCGATGTGCCGGACGGCAAGACGGTCATCTTCGACCTGTCCGACGCTTACCTGATCGACCATACCGTAATGGAATTGATAGACCGCTTCCGCCAAGATTACATCGAGAGTGGAGGGCGTTGCGAAATCGAGGGTTTGGACCGTCAAACGCCTTTTGCCGAGCATGTCCTAGCGGCAAGGCGGCGGAAGTTATAACGTTTGATTCCCGTTTCCAAGCTCCGACTCTCATCGTGGTACACAAGTAGACAGAAGCCCGTCTTTTCGGCAGGGATGCCGAAATCCAGGCCATGGACGGTAGACAGTCGGCTGCGCAAATGCTTGATAAGAATGCTGACGACCAAGCCTAACATTCGGCGGAACCCGTCCATGGTTCCGCCCTTGGCCCTGACTACTGACCCCAACATTTGGCGGAACCCGTCCATGGTTCCGCCCTACCGCGCTCCAATTTTGCCCATTCGTGGCTATTTGCATATTTTAGATCGTCTGGAATGATGCTCATTGCGTTGCCTTATCGTTTTTTCCAAATGAGGGGATTCTAAACCCAGTGACATGGCAAATTGAACCATGCCCGTTATTTCATCATTCGGTAACAATCCTTTACTAAAATTTGTAAGAATTTTTTTGTTTACTCTACAATTTAACCTTGGATTTCTTCATTATGAATTTTCCTGTCCGTATTCACAAAATCTCACAGTTAATTAGATATTCTGTGTTTTCGGTCGCAGTCAGTGGCTTTACCATGCCCTTGACCGCTTCTGCGGCTGTTTCTTACTTGGGCGTCTCTTCGGGTGATGCATCTAGCAACAGCGCAGTGGTCTGGACCCGCGCCGTGGACGGCACGGCATCCGCCAATTTGACGCTTTGGGTTTCCACCGATCCCTCTCTGTCCAGAAGCCCTATCATCATCACAGGACTTGCCACCGATTCTAGCAAGGATTTTACGCTGAAAGTCCCGGTGACCGGACTGCAACCGGGAACCGTTTATTACTACCAATTTGTTGGCTCAAACAACGAACTGAGCGGCATAGGCAAGTTCAAGACTGCGCCCGACATCAGCACGAACGCACCAGTGCATTTTGGCTTTAGCGGGGACATGGATGGGCTGATGCGTCCCTATGCCCTGTCAAGCACCATCCCCGCGCAGAACTTCGATTTTTACGTCAACCTCGGTGATGTGATTTACGAGACGGCCAGCAATGCCGGTGTCACCAGTGGAACCGCCGGGCCTAATAGTTCGCCTTCAGTCACCCTTTCCGGCACAGTGCCAGCACCGTCTTCCACCGGTGCGACCCAAGCGCAATTGTTCAATGATTACTCTAGAAAGTACCGTGAGCAGTTTCTACCTGTGAATTCAGGTGGTCAGAACGGCTTGCAACAGTTTTATGCGGCCCAAGGTAATTATACGTTGTATGACAACCATGAGCTTGGCAATCGCCAATATATCAATGGCGGTGCGCCGGCGGGTGGGCCAGTCGGTGATATGGCTACGGGTGCCGGCGTGGATGCGCGTGTGCAAGCCAACGATGTCAATACGACGGGTCCTTTCATCAACCAAAGCAAGGGTTTCCAGACGCTACAGCAGGTTTATCTCAACTACCAACCAATTGCGGACCGTGGAACGATCAACGCCCCTAACGATCCTCGCAGCAATGGCACCAAGCAACTCTACTTGGCCCAAGCTTGGGGAAGTAATGTGGGTTTCATCAATGTGGACGACCGCTCCTACCGCGACATTCGTCTTAAAACCGCTGCCAACGCCGACGACACGACTGCCCCACGCGCCAATAACCCGAGCCGCACCATGATTGGCACAACCCAGCTTGCTTTGCTGGAACAAACCTTGCTAGCCGCGCAGAACGCAGGCATTATATGGAAGTTCATTGCAATATCCGACCCGATAGATCAAATTGGACCCATAGGCGGGGCTTTGACCTTGAGCAATCTGCCTAGCTTCGGCAGTGGAGTGGATGGCAATGGCGCTTCATCCCCTTATAGCCCGGTCAGTTCAGACGGCGGCAAATCGTGGATGGGTGGCTATCGAGCCGAGCGTAATGCGCTATTGAAATATATAGCCGACAACAAAATCACCAATGTGGTGTTCCTAACGACCGACGACCATCAGAACCGTGTCAACGAACTCACCTACTCGCCCACCGGGGACACGGAAAACCAAGCCAGTTATGTGAAGGTGCCATACACCTTTGAAATTGTGGCTGGGCCCTTGGGCGCGACCGGGCCTGACTTTTTTGTTAATCACACGTTTGCCGCAGCCCAGCAGCTTGCCAATAGTATTTACAATGCACAGAAAGCCGCAGGCATTGAACCGCTTGGTTTGCTGGGGTATCCTGGGCTGTTAAACGTCCGCCGCGAGAACGACCCGAACGCCAGTTCCACTCCTTCGGCTGTGGATTTCTATAGCCCTGACACGTTCAACTACAACGCCCTTGATGTCAGCACCAGCGGTAGGCTGACGGTGACTAGCTATGGCATCACTGCCACGGCCCAGAACACCGCCCAAGAATACAACGCGACCACCAACCCTGCACGGCCGATATTTAGCTTCCAGATCGACCCGGCGGCGAATTCGACCCCTCCAATCACTTGTCTGTTAAATTGGGCCGAGACGGCTTATTCCAAACTGTTCTTGCCAGCGGGTGCGCCCACCCAGGTCCAGTTGCCCTATACCTACCGTTACTATAAGAACACAAACTCTTATGTGGGCGTATCTTCCGTGGATAACCATGTTTACTACCTCGGTCCAAACGGGGTGCTACAGGATGTGGGGCAATTGTCCCAATGGCTGTCCACTGCGGGATGCAAATAAGGCCCGGTTAGAACACTTGCCATGTGGGCTGTAGTGTTTTACAGGGCGCAATAGCGGCCAGCCGCGTATTGCGCCGACTGTTGGACGATTCCCATCCGGCGCAATACGCGGAGTACCGCTATTGCGCCCTTATACGGACTTACGGACCTGCGTGGAAATGCCTCCGGCGACGCTCCAGCGTCGGTCCATCCGACTGTCCAAGGCTCTGATTGAGGATTTCAAGTTTATTGCCGATGCCAACGGGCTTAAATATCAAACGCTAATGCGGCAGACTTTGGCTCGTTTCGCAGAAGCAGAGAAAAGGCAGATGCAAAACAAAGCCGCAAGCCAGCAAAGATCGGCTAGGAAGTTTGCATAACCATCAAGCCAGCAGGGGTAGGCAACAAATACCTACCCCGCTTCGCTACTCACGGGCAATTTGTCACACAGTTTACCTCACCCCTTGCTGCGTCAAACCAAACACCTCCGCCAACGGCAAAAACTCACCCGGCATAAACCCCAGCTCCAAGCTTTCCTGCCTATCTAGGATTTGCCCCGCCCCATAAGCCCCGTCAGTCAGCACAAACCGCTGAACTAAACCATTTAACGGATCAAAAATCACATATTCTCTGACCCCCGAGCGTTCGAACAAGGCTTTTTTCTCGCGCAAGTCTTTACGGGCCGTGCTAGGCGATAACACTTCGGCGACCCAATCCGGTGGGCCTTGAATATTGCGCTCGGTGATTTTGTTGGGATCGCAGACGACAATCACATCGGGCTGCACCACGTCAATATCCGACAATACCACATCCACCGGGGCAATGAACGGTTGGCAGGTTTTGCCTCGCAGTTTTTGCTCAAAACGGCTGTATATGCGCCCTGCAATGTTCTGGTGTTTGATGGTTGGCGCAGGTGACATGTCATAGGCCACGCCGTCTATCAACTCCCAGCGTTCTTCGTCGGGCCAGTTCATATAGTCGGCGACGGTGTAGCGGGCGGACTGGGATTTGAGTATAGAGTTCATGGTAAGCCTTTAAATTTCTAAACTAATTCCGACCCTCAACCGTAGGGGCGGGTTCGTAACCTAAGATCAACAATATAGCAAGGGCGGGTTGGAACCCCAGCAATTCTCAGTTTGGTCCAGAAACGCTAAATGTAACCCCGTCATTTCGGCAGGGATGCAGAAATCCAGCGACCATGGATGGCAAACTGGTTGATTATGATAGGCTTAAATCCGTTGGCTTGTCACCGTCCTTGGCCTGGATTTCGGCATCCCTGCCGAAATGACGGGGCTTTGAGACAACCTGAGGATTGCTGTTGGAACCCGCCCCTACGATTCCTCAAGCCGGTAGGTTTTTCCCCAACAAATAATCCAGCCACATTGACGACAATTTTTCCTGCACTGAATTCTGTTTCAGGCGTGCGCGGAGGTTGGGGAAGTCCACCCGGTTGAGGTCTTGGTCTTGGTTGTTGCAAGAGTAAACGAAATACTCCTTGCCAGTCTCAGGGTCGATGTGCTTGCACAAACACTGGGCGCAAACGCCTTTCATCATGCATTGCATGGGCGAGTTGATGGACCCGATGGCCTCGTGGTGTTCCTTCAAGTACGGTTTAAGGACACCGTGGCGGGCTTGTTTAACCGCGTCCATCATCCGGTCGGAGCCTATCACGATGAGATGGTCCACATCGTCCAGATGGATTGGGGTTTCGCCCAGTTCGCCCTTGGCGTAGGCCACAATGGATTCGACGATATTGCCGACGAAGGTTTTGTCCTGTGGTCGGGTCGGTTCAATGGCGGTGTTACCCTCACGCTTGTCAACCGACCAGACAATAAGATCGGCGGCAGCCTCAATTTCGCTGATCTTGAAAACATCGGCCCGGTTGCGGTAGCCTGCAAAATAGATGACTTGGTTACCAGCGGCCCGCATCGCCTTGCCGATGGAGAACAACACCGCGTTACCCAAACCGCCACCAAGCAGCATGACTGTCCGCCCCCTGGGAATGTCAGTGGGTGTGCCGGTGACTCCCATGACTACAATAGGGTCGCCGGGGTTCCAAGTGGCACAAAGACGCGAGGAACTACCCATTTCCAAGGCGATGAGTGAAACCAAGCCTCTTTCCTTGTCAACCCACGCACCGGTCAGCGCCAGCCCTTCAGTCGTCAACACAGTACCCTGCACCACGGGTGCAAGTGACTCAAAATTTTGCACCCGGTAAAACTGTCCGGGCAGGAAGTGTTTGGCCGATTGCGGCGCTTTGACGATCACCTCAATGATGGTGGGGGTCAAACGTCGAATTTCCACGATACGCGCTTGCAGATCGCCGTCCAACTTGGCTTGGAATTCAGCTAAATCTTGATCGCGTTCGGCCTGCAAGTCAGACGGCAGGGTCGAAAGTTCTTGCTGGAACAACTTGACTATATAAGGATAACCGTCTTTTGCACTAGCCATGGCCTTAACCACGTTGCCAGCATATACCGGATGGTTATCGCCGTAGAAGCTTATATAACGCCCGTTGCGATGATAGGAAGTGAACGGCGCGGGTTTGCCCAACTTTGGGCCGGTCGCGTCGGCCATAGGCAGCAATGCCGGAATCGAGGCACTCTGCTTCGCACCTTGGACCTCATCTTCCTGCAAAGGGCTAGGCTGGGGGTTCCAATCCAGTTCGTGGCGCTGGTAAAACTTTTTATCCATCACGAAGGTATCCGGGTGCTCACTTTCGTAGATGGTATTGGGAGACGTGCCGGCCGCCACAAACAGGCTGCGCAGAGGCACTTCAAGTTCTCCGGCAGTACGCCAGCGACCCTCTTGCTCTTCCAAGGTTTCAAAACGCACCGCCCGCAAATGACCGTATTCGTCATCAATGGCTTCCAAGGGACTCATACCCTCCGCCAAACGGATGCCTTCATCCAATGCTTCGGCGATTTCCTCATGATTCTGGCGATAAGCCGGGGAATCCTTGATGCCTTTTCGATAAAACAGGGTAACGCCGCCCCATTGTTCCAACAGCGGCATGAAATGGGGTTTCTCGCCAACCGACTCGGCGCGCCGACGTTCGGCTTGGATAGCATTGCCATGGGCGAGGAACTCGTCAAGGATGCCAATTTCCTCGGCATCATAGCGGGAACGCACTGCATCCTCACCGTTATGGGCAGTGAGGTGCTCGTAACGGTGTAAAATTTTTTCCACCTGTACCGGGTAATAGGCCAATAACTCGGTCGTGGTGTCCACGGCGGTCAGGCCACCGCCAATAACCCCCGCCGGCAACCGCACTTGCAGATTGGCTAGCGAAGATTCTTTGGCTGCCCCGGTCAGTTGCAAAGCCATCAAAAAGTCGGAAGCCTTGCGGATGCCTCGGGTCAGGTTGTTTTTCAGTTCTATGACTGTCGGCTTACCCGCCCCGGATGCAATCGCAATGTGGTGGAAACCAAGATCCCAGGCTTCATTGACTGTCAAGGTGCCGCCGAAGCGAACCCCCCCATAACAACGGAATGCCTTGCGACGAAGTAGCGTCAGGTAAATCACTTTAAGGAAGTTCTTATCCCAGCGCACAGTGATGCCATACTCGGCCACCCCGCCGAAACCCAACATGACCCGTTTGTCCAATTCCTCATAAAGCTCGTTGAAGTCAAAAATGGGCTTAGGAGGGTTGTCACCGTCACCAATCAGTTCCTTGGGCAAAGGTTCGATTTTCAAGCCATCAATGCCGACCACACCAAAACCTTCATTAAGCAGATAATGCGACAAGGTGTAACCGGCCGGACCCATGCCGGCCACCAAAACATTCTTGCCATTGTAGGGTAGCGCATGGGGGCGCTTGACGTTGAGCGGGTTCCACCGGGTCAGTAGGCTGTAAATCTCGAAGCCCCAAGGCATGAACAACACGGAGGTCAACACGTTGGTTTCAATCTGTGGGATATTGACTGGCTCGGTTTTTTGGTAAATGCAGCCTTTCATGCATTCGTTGCAGATACGATGACCGGTGCCAGGACACATCGGATTGTCAATAATCACCAAAGCCAATGCCCCGATGTTATCGCCCTGCCTTTTTAACACATGCATCTCGGAAATTTTCTCTTCCAGCGGACAACCGGTAATGGCCACTCCCAGTGGATTACTCTTGTAGGTTCCATCCTTTTTGTTTCTCATGCCCTTGGAGCAAGAATCCGTGTCGCGGTCATGGCAATAAATGCAATGGTCAACCTCGTACATTACCCGGCGGTCGCCGAAGCGAGGATCAGTTAGCGCAAAACCTTGCCTGCGGCGCTGATGATCGGGATGTATGGCCCATGCCTTGTAGCCATTGCGCTCGACAATTTCGTGTTCCACCAGATGGTTGAAATCAGTTTTTCCGGGGACTTTGAAGCTGACCCAATCGGCGACTTCAGATGTCACAACGTCACTCCTCGCGGCGGCGTAGCTCCAGCGGCAGACGCACTCAAACAGTGCCGCAATAAAAGCCGCGTCGTCTAGCGCCAGAGAGTCTGCGAAAAGCTCTTTGGCCTTAGGGTTACCCTCCAAACCATTGCGAATGGAATCGACTACGGGGTTTTCACTTTGCGATAGGGATAGCAATTCAACCGCCAGCCTGGCTACCGCTGTTTCAAGGTCACCTTCCACCAAAGCGGTCGGGACCAAGGCACGCAATAACGCATCGAATTGAAGGCGGATGGCCGCGATATCCCAGTCTTCCGGGTTCTGGCCCTTGTAACGGGCGGCAAGCTTGGCGACGATTTCGCTGCGATAGGTGAAGATACCCTCAAACTCGGCGTTGGCAGAGTGCATCTGCCCACACCGTGAAGATTCTACATGGAACAACCAAGCGATAAACTCGCCCACCATAGGGGCCATTTTGACCAGCAAATCGGAAATGTGCGCCGGTGACATGCCCTCGCCCCGGCAGTTTCGATAAGTCTGGAATTCTTCAAACAAATCCGGGTCTTTCTCTTGCACTGCGCGGTCAAAAACCAACGTCAAGTCGCGCAATCGGCTAGGTTCGTAAAGGTCTGCGTAGCTAAAGCCCGCAATACCCAAAGTCGCTAGGTTGTCGTGTTTTTCAAGGTGGACTTTCATCCTTTTCTCCAATCGTGTCGTGAAATCGCCCGGCATTTCGCCAAGCGAAAATATGCTACAAGTTTATCGGTCTTGGGGCCAGTATGCGAGAGCCGGCTATGATTTAAGGAGTTAGTTTTGATAAAGTAGGCATGATTCACCCCACCCAGCCGGAGAGTCCCCCGCCATGAAACCCATCGCCTATCCGTTTTATCCGACGCTTCTGCAAAAAGACAATCAATCCCCGCCCACCATACCATCATCCGCACCATTCAAGTCCGCAACCGGCGTCATTGACGAGGCGACTTTCAGTGCCGTCGAAGTCGACAAGCTGTTCGAGTCCATTGACTACTCAGTCACCCGCACTGGGCAAGCGGTGCTATACCGTTCCCTTGCACGTCCATTGGGGGATTTTGACAACATTGTCGCCAAACAAGCGGCTCTTGCGGAAATTGAAGCCAACAGCATCTTGAGGGACGGGCTGGAAAAACTCTTATTGCATGCCCAAAAAGGCGAAGGAAGTTTTTATGACCTGCTTTACGCCAGTTTTTTAGGTGCAATTGGCAGCCCAGCCCATACGCTTGAAATTGTCGGGTTTGGCTATGAATCCTACTTGGAGGGAACCCGCTTTATGTTGAATCTGACCGCCGAAGCGGTGGCCCTGCCCACACCGAAAAGCCAATACCTGCTTGCCTTGCTTGATTCGTTTCGCGGTTTTTCTCAATCACGCGCCCATGCCCTGATGCAAGGTCCAGTATACCGTAGCGAAAAGGAAATACTCAGCAAAGCAGAAAAAAGCTGGTATACGCCTGCCGTTAAATTCCGTCCGTCACTGTTCAAGCCGGGACTGTTTGCTGTCGGTATTTTATTTGTTTTATTAGCGTTGCAATTCGTCCCCTTGCTACTGGAAATGACGGCTTCAATTTCCCCGGTCTTGTGGCTGTTCTTAATGCCTTTGGGTCTGGTTTACATTCCCATAGTCGGCGGTTTTGACCGGGATGCCTGCATCTATCCGCTTAGGGACATTTTCAAACGCTCGCCCGAAGTGCAAGCCGCACTGGATGCCTTGGGCGGCATCGACGAGTTGTTTTCATTCATCCGCTACAAAGAAGCCTTTGGCCATCCGTCCGTTTTGGCGGAAATGACCGATTCGCACCACCATACGCTAATGTTGAAGGATGTTTACAACCCTATCCTCGCCAAAGGCAATCCGGCCTATGTAGGAAATGACTTAGGCTTGGATGAAGAGCGGCTGGCATTAATCACCGGACCCAACAGCGGCGGCAAGACTGCCTTCTGCA
Organism: Candidatus Methylumidiphilus alinenensis; assembly: GCA_003242955.1. Taxonomy (GTDB): domain Bacteria; phylum Pseudomonadota; class Gammaproteobacteria; order Methylococcales; family Methylococcaceae; genus Methylumidiphilus; species Methylumidiphilus alinenensis. The sequence goes on along the minus strand of QJPH01000584.1, from coordinate 17,896 downwards.
AAACCCTTGCACAAACCCAATTGTTGGCACAGATAGGCTGCTATGTACCCGCGCAACAAGCCAAATTGGCTGTGGCCGACCATATCTATTACCAAACACCTGAAATCAGCCATCTGGCTGATGGCGAGGGCCGCTTTGGCACCGAACTCAAACGCACCAAGGATGTATTTATGAACTCCACTGCGCGTAGCCTAGTCATCATGGACGAGTTGTCGGAAGGCACCACCCATGAGGAAAAGATCGAGATTTCAACCGATATTCTCAACGGCTTCCGCCAGAAAGGTGCCACCACATTATTGATTACCCATAATCACGAACTCGTGGCACATTTCCAACAGCGCAACATCGGCTTGGCCCGGCAGGTGGAATTCAAGGACGATAAACCCACGTTCCGTCTGATCGAAGGCATTTCCACTGTCAGCCATGCCGACCGGGTGGCAAAGAAGATAGGCTTTGCGAAAGAGGATATTGAGAGGATGTTGAACGGGGAAACACGATGAATGCCGGACTCGGCTGTATTGCATTGTGTTCACAGATCGTAACAAGTGTAAAATAACCAAACCGATACCCACCCCAAACAGGTGACAATAATGAATCCTCCCTCTGTAATCCATAGCGATGCTGACATTATGGGCGGAACCCCGGTGTTTCGCGATACCCGCGTCCCCTTTCAAACCTTGATTGATTATCTCGAAGCCGGCCATCCGCTAGAGCATTTTCTTGATGACTTCCCGACTGTACACCGCTCACAGGCTATTGCGGCCTTGGAGCAGGCTAAAGATGCCGTGCTGGCCCATGCGCGTGCTGCTTGATGAGTGTCTGCCGAAGAAGTTGAAGCGTAGCTTAGCCGGGCATGAGGTGAAAACTGTGCCTGAGTGCGGCTGGGCCGGCTGTAAAAACGGCCATCTATTGGGTTTGGCCCAAGAGCATTTTGACGTATTCCTGACTGTGGATCGCAATCTTAGCTTCCAGCAAAGCCTTGAACGCTATGACATAGCCGTCGTTGTGTTGGTCGCCGCCAGCAACGCTATCGAAGTATTGGAACCGCTGATGCTTTCGGTCATTCAGATTCTCCCATCGCTCCGTCCCGGTGTTATAGTCCAAATAGGCACTTAGTCATAACCACGTCACCCTCATCAAAAACCCATACTCAGTTATATTAATTTAATGCTTTCATTACAACTCGTAAGGCGCAATAGCGGCCTACGCCGCGTATTGCGCCGAATGTCTGGCTATGGCGGCGGAACTGGTTGTGGCTTAATGGTAACGAACCGGATGCGATAGTCGGCAAGATTCTACATCCGGCGCAATACGCGGAGTACCGCTATTGCGCCTTACCGCGTTTGCCTTCATAAGCCAGGGAAGCGTATTTAAAAAAATCGCCCAGCTTCAAGCTGGGCGATTTTTTTAATCAAACACCACCGTTTTATTTCCATGCACCAGAATCCGGTCTTGCAGATGCAGGCGCAAGGCACGGGCCAGCACCATGCGTTCCAAATCCCTGCCTTTGCGGATTAAGTCGGCTAAAGTGTCCTTGTGGGAAATTCGAATGATGTCTTGTTCGATGATCGGTCCTTCATCCAAATTATCGGTGACATAATGGCTGGTTGCGCCGATAATCTTCACCCCTCGCTCATAGGCTTGTTTATAGGGGTTTCCACCCGCGAAAGCGGGTAGGAACGAATGATGGATATTGACAACATTATTGGGATATTCTGCGACGAACGTTGGCGACAGCACTTGCATGTAACGGGCAAGAATGACCGTGTCGATATTTTCATTTTTCAATAAGGACAATTCCTTTTGTTCTTGTTCCAGCTTGTTTTCCTTATTGATGGGAAAAACATGGAATGGAACATGGTGCAGATCAGCCAACGATTTGAGATCAGTGTGGTTGGAGACAATCAGCGAAATGTCAGCCTGGAATTCACCCAGTTCATGCCGCCATAGTATTTCTTGCAGACAATGGTCGTATTTTGAAACGAATATTGCCAGTCTGCGCCGGTCTTGAGTCCGGCTGAGTTTAATGGTCCATTGTGCTTGAAATTCCTCCGCCATAGGCTGAAATTCATTCGAGACTTCGTCCCCGCTTAGGGCAAAGCCTGTCATATTCCACGAAACACGCAAAAAAAACAAACCTTCGTTCGTATCCACATGTTCATCAAGGTCGATAATATTCCCGCCGCGGGTAAAGATAAATTGGGCAATGCGGGCCACCAATCCGCGTTGGTCCGGGCAGGAAAGCAGCAAAGTTCCAGTGAGGGTTTCTTCGGGCATAGCTTTAATTAACGGTTAGTTATTTAGGAATTCCTTCAAGTTCCGCTTCAATCTGGCCAAAACGCTTGATTAAGGGTTTCCTCCAAACTAAAAGGGCATTCATCAGGGAACGTGTTTTCCGGCAACCCCGTTTCATCCGTTGCCAATTCGCGGGCATCTGCGTAATTGGTCAGTAACTCATTCGGCAATTGGGCTGATAAACTGGGGTTTTCTTTCAGCAAATCACGGATTTCCGTGCGCTGGTTGCGGATGGTCAAACGCCAACTGGTTCCGCGCCGTTCTGGCTGGTAGTGCCATTTCAGCATGTGCATCAACAAAATCCTCAACCGGCTTGCTAACTCACGCCTCACGCTACGCCCCATGCTGTCCAACTCCTCAGCGATATTTGCCGCATCACAATCCAAAAACCTGCCCTGCCGCAACAGTTCGGCATTTTGAAAAGCCCATGCGGAAAAGTCTTGGTCGTGAGTTATCGTGTTTGGCATACTCATATAAGGTCACTTTTTGACATAAATATCCGTAATCGACCCTTCGATCATTTCCGCCGCAAACGCAAAAGTTTCCGACAGCGTCGGGTGGGGGTGGATGGTGAGGGCGACATCTTCTGCATCCGCGCCCATTTCCAATGCCAATACCGCCTCGGCAATGAGTTCGCCGGCGTTGGGTCCGACCATGCCGGCACCAAGGATGCGTTTGGTGTCTTTGTCCACCAACAACTTGGTCAAACCCTCCCGACGGCCTGTCCCCAAGGCACGGCCACTGGCGGCCCAGGGAAAGCTGGCTTTTTCGTATTCTATCCCTTGCGCTTTGGCCGAGGTTTCGGTCAGGCCCATCCAAGCCAGTTCCGGGTCGGTGTAGGCCACCGAGGGGATGGTCAGGGCTTGGAACGCGGAGTGGTGACCGGCGATGACTTCCGCCGCGACCTTGGCTTCATGGGTGGCTTTATGCGCCAACATGGGGTTGCCGACAATGTCGCCGATGGCATAAATATGCGGGATATTGGTACGCTGGCGGTCATCCACAGGAATGAAGCCCGCTTCGTTCACTGTGACACCGGCGACTTCTGCGCCAATCAGTTTGCCATTAGGCCTGCGGCCAACCGCCACCAGCACCCGGTCGAAAACATCGGACTCCGGTGCGCCTTCGCCTTCAAAATAAACTTTCAAGCCTTCATCCAAGGACTCGATCTTCATCACTTTGGTCTTTAGGAAAATTTTCTCGTACTGCTTGGCGATGCGCTGGTGCAGGGGTTTGACCAAATCTGCGTCACAGCCGGGAATGAGTTGGTCCATTAACTCGACGACAGTGATTTTTGAGCCAAAAGCGTGGTAGACATTGGCCATTTCCAGCCCGATGATGCCGCCGCCGACAATCAACAGCCGATTCGGGATGTCGGCGAGTGCCAACGCGCCGGTCGAGTCGATCAGGCGCGGGTCGTCATTCGGGAAGACGGGAATCTTCGTCGGTTGCGAACCTGCCGCAATGATGGCATTTGTGAAATTGACTATTTTTAGCCCTTCCGCCGTGGTGACGCTCAAGGTCTTGTCGGAACTGAAACGGCCTTCCCCGGTCAGCACCGTGACTTTGCGTTGCTTGGCGAGGCCGCTTAAACCTGTGGTCAGCGTTTTGACCACCCGGTTGTTTTTCCAATCGCGTATCTTGTCCAAATCCAGTTCCGGCTTGCCGAAACTGACGCCAAAAGATTCCACTTCTTCCACACTATGGATGACGTGGGCCAAGTGTAGCAAGGCTTTGGACGGGATGCAGCCGACGTTGAGGCATACGCCGCCCAATACCGGGTAGCGTTCCACTAGCACGACTTGTTTGCCCAAGTCAGCCGCCCGGAAGGCCGCCGTATAGCCACCGGGTCCGCCGCCAAGGACGAGGACTTCGGCATGGAGTTCGGAAGAAGAAGGGTCTTGGGGAGAAGTCATAATCTGAGCCTGTAATCGTTGTAAATAGGAGGATTGTTGCAATCCTAAGCGCACATGGCAAGTCTGATTTTACTTCGCCCAGTGTTCTTCCACTTTTCCAGCAACAGCAACGAAAACTGCACTCGCCAAGCCGCTAAAAATGCCGTGCTCAACCACCCCCGGCGTGTCGTTTAGAAGTGCATTGAGTTCCGCAGCTTCCAGTGCCGGATCGAACGCCATGTCCAGAACTAGGCTGCCGTAAGAAGTGACCACCAGCCCGTCTTTATTGGCCGTTTGGCGCAGGTCTCCGCGGCCGCCGAAGGTTTCTAGCCGGTGTTTGACCAAGGTCCAAGCGAACGGCATCACTTCGACAGGTATCGGGAAACGCGCCCCGATGCGGTCCACCCGTTTGCTAGGATCGGCGAGAACCAGAAATTTGTCGCTCGCCCGCGCCATCAATTTCTCCTTGACTAGATCGAAGCCCCGGCCTTTCAACAACGTCAGGTCGGGGGTCACTTCGTCGGCGCCATCGACATAGAGATCGAGCTTGGAGAGATGCTCCAAAGCCACCAACGGCAATCCAAGGGCTTGCGCTTTAATCGTGCTGACCACCGAACTGGCCGCAACTGTCACTTTCAAACCCTCTTCCGTGCAGCGGTGGGCGAGTTCTTGAATAAAATAATTGGCGGTCGAGCCAGTACCCAAGCCTACTAACATCCCGTCTTGGACCAGTTTAGCGGCATGGTGTGCGACAAGTTCTTTTTCGTTCATGATGTGTTCCGTGGATGATTGAGAGTTTCTATAAACATAGCATGATTAGGCAGCCCATGGGTATCCAGGTTACGGTTAAGTTAAAGGCCCGGCCTACGAATGCGTAACATTAGATAATAATAAGGTATTCCTGCGGCCAGTATTGCCAGTCCAACCAGCGCGTGCCTGCGTTCGTCTGGATTAAGCAACAAAGTGGCGATGAAGCCAATGGATACGAGGATGAACAGGGCCGGGGTGATGGGGTATCCACCGCAACGATAGGGTCTGTCATGGTTTGGCCGGGTAAACCTTAGTCGATAAACCGCTGCGACGGTGAGGCAGTAAAACATAAAACTGTCAAAAACCACAAATGCCGTAATGTCATGAAATTTTTCCAGATAAAGCACGATGAAAACGGCCCAAATGGCTTGTGTCCAAATGGCGATTGTTGGCGTTCCATATTTCGGGTGTATCCAATTTAACGCATTGGGGACCAATCCATCCTCGCCCATCGCATAAAAAGCCCGTGTCGAAGACAGCATGTTCGGATTGGCCGCGCCCAAGATGGAAATGGCCACTAGCAGCGTCAGATAATTGGCCACCTGGGGTGAGAAAATCCTGGCTACGGTAAGATAGGGCACTTGCTGGTTAGCCCCCAAAGGCAACCCGCGCATTTCCTGGAATGGCACCCAATGCAGATAAATGGCATTGATGGCAATATAGAAGGCAATCACGATAAACAGGCCCACAATCAAACCCAGCGGTAGGTTACGCTCGGGGCGTTTCAACTCTTGGGAGTTGAAAGGGAGTTGATACCAGCCTTCATAGGCCCAGAATATGCCGATGAAAGCCGTGAGCACACCGGCTATGTGCAACTCGGTTGTCGGGTTTTGTGCAATGGTAAAGAAAGTCGCTGGATTTTCCGGGTCCGTAATCAGCAGGCCACCGATGACGATCAGACCCAGTGCGCCCAGCTTGGCAAAGGTCGATAGATTTTGCAACGCCGCGCCAAATATCACGCCGAAATGATTAACCAAGGCAAGCAGGATAATCATTAGCGTAGCGATGCCACCGGGAAGCCAAGAATGGGCTTCCCGGTGCGCCGGGTCGAGATTGAAAAGTGGCAACAAATAATCGGCGAAGGCGGTCGCCAAAGCTGCCATAGTGCCGCTGTTGATTCCCCAAAAGAACACCCACCCATAAAGAAAAGCGGCCTCTTCACCCCAAGCTTCACGCAGGAACACATATTGCCCACCCGCGTCGGGAAACATTGAACCTAATTCGGCATAAGCAAAGGCTCCGCATAAGCAAACAATGCCTAGCGCAAACCAAAGCATGAAAATCCAAGTCACCGAGGGCAGGCTTTGGGCAATGACTAAGGGTTTTAAAAATATCCCCGAACCGATGACAGCGCCCACGGTGATAGAGATTGCACTGGTAAGTCCGAGTCGGCGCTGGAGATGCCCAGGGTGTGCTTGCATAGTTTTAATCTTCATCCACTTCTTTGAATGTCCAGTATGAATTGAGGAAGTAGTTGAGTAGTGTGGCGGGGACGATACCGATTAATTGGTGCAATTGGGGTGCGACATTGGGGAAAAAGATCGACAAAGCTACAAATGTCCCGTAACTCACTCCCAGTGCCAGAAATGAGACCACGTTGAACTTCAATCCGCGAATTCTTACACGGTCTTTCGTCTTTCGCCCACGGAATGTCCAGAAATTGTTCAGTAGGAAGTTGGATATGATGGAAATTTCGATTGCCATCGGGGAAGCTACATATTTATTAATGCCCTGCATCAGAAACAATGTGAAAAAGCCGAGGTTGACTACCACACCCGAGGCACCCACGATGGCAAATTTGATAAAAGTTTTTAAGCTGTCGAATCGAATCCACCAGGCATTGAGGATGAATTCAATGATGTCTTTAACACCAAGCTTGGATTTCCCTGCGCTCCGGTCTAAGAAGTCAACCGGTATCTCGACAATTTTAGCTTTAAGCACCAACACTTGGTGTAAAAGGGCGATTTGAAAAGCGTAGCCTTTCACGCCTAAATCAGAAAATGCCACGTTACGTAATATTGATGTGCGTATTGCCCGGAAGCCCGCAGTGCAATCGCGGACTGAGTATATTCCAGCAAGGTATCTCGCCACGATATTGCCAAATTTGGAGATAGCCTTGCGACGAATCCCCCATTCCTTCGGTATGCTGCCGCCGGGTACATATCGGCTACCTATGACAAAATCGGCACCCTTGTCAATTTCGGCCATCAGTCTGGGGACATCTTCGGGTTTATGTGAAAAATCAGCATCCATTTCAAAAACCACCTCAGCCCCCAAATGTTCCATGGCATACGACATGCCTCTGGTATAGGCAACACCCAGTCCGGCTTTTTTTTCACCCATTAGCAAGTGGACATTGTTAAAGCCTAATTGTAATCGCTTTATATCATTGGCCGTCCCATCAGGCGAGTTATCGTCAACCACAAGGATATGCATATCATGCTTCATTCCTTTGAATTGTACTTGTAAGGCCAAAATAAGAAGGGTTATATTATTGCCTTCATTGTAAGTTGGAATAATTATTATTGTTTTCATTTACAGCGTTTTTAATATCGAATAGTTACTTGTTGGGTTATACCATTTTGCAAAGCACAGACACACAGGATAGTTTGAATGAGTGTCCTTTATTATTTTTCCTTTGTTTAGAAAAAACGCTGTACATGAATGCAAATCGGGGCTCCTAGCGGTGAAAAAAATGGCACATAGGCCGTTTTGACGGTCAACAAAAGACGTTGCCAAAACGACGGAACACGCCTGTTGCGCCCTACCGCGTTGAGGGGTAAGCGTTCACTCCCCCCTGGGAACGTGGGCGTCTCGCCCGCTGAAGGCGGCCAAGATGGCCGCGCTCCCAGGATAAAGACAGGGGTAGTGAACGCTTACGTTGAGGGAAGCCCATAGGCGCATTATTATACGCGTTTAAATGATTGGTTGGCATACATTTCTGCAAAAGGTATGTGAAGCATAGAGAAATCTTGATATACAGCATTTTCATCTTAAAAATATACCTAAAACAGACATTCCGTTAAACCTTCAGGTTAACCGAATAGCCTGTGATATCATACCCACTACCAAGTAACTCTTTGATGTTGAAAATGCTGTAATAGGCTAGATATTTATATCACTGGTATATTTTTGCTTTCGATTTATGGATTATACACTATGCGTGACCAAGCCCCTCATTCGCGGATAGATCGAGGGTGCGATTAAACGTGATGCGGGAGTGCAAGGCTTGCCTTGCGTTGGGATAAGCAAGGCAAGCCTTGCACTCTTGGCGTAATTTAAAGCATCGCCGAGAGGGTGAGCATCACTTTTAATCGCACCCCATAGATCGAAGTATTTTATGCCTGAGTTCCTCAAGGCCAAGTTGAAGCTCGTGGACTTGCTTTTCCAAGGCAGCAAGCCTTTCCCGGTCAGAACCAGCCGCATCACAGGACTCCCTTTCATCCGTGGATAGGCTGGGTGCGTGGGGTGCATCGTTGAATAGATGGGCATACCGGGACTCGCGCTTGCCGGGTTCCCGTGGGAGTTTCATCACGAGTGGTTCATCACGGGCGGAGAGGCTTTCGAGTTCGGTTTCGACTTCGGTGACATCTGCAAACTTGTGCAATCGGTCTGTGCGAGTTCGCAACTCCCCCGGTGTTTGGGGACCGCGCAGAAACAACTCGCACAGGATGGCCACGGCCCTTTCCGAAAGCTTCAATTCGCCAAATTCGCTATTGCAGAAACGATGCTGGTATTTAGTGACACGGCTACCGTAACCCGAAGCCCTGCTTACTTGAAACTTTTTTATCAAGCCATCGACAGTGTCCTGTACGGTGGTTTCTTTTAATTCCAAAATGGGGTCACGGTTGCTTTTCTGGTTGCAAGCGTTGACTAGGGCATTGAGCGAGAGAGGGTATTGATCGGGCGTGGAAATTGCTTTTTCGATCAAGCAACCCAGCACACGCGTTTCATACAGGCTGAGGTTCATATTCATACTATTGCAATCTCCAAGGCATTATAGGCACGGTGGAAATGCTGTTGAACGGGGCGCCTTCGATTATTTTGCGGCTAATGGCGAGGTAGATCAGAGTATTATGTTTTTGGTCCCACAACCGGGTGATGTTGGTCGATTTGAAAAACAGCGAGGTGCCTTCGGAAAATACAACTTCACTCGCGGGTACTTTTGTGGGCAAGGTGATAGGCCCCGTTTGCCGACAGGCCAGGGAAAATTGTGAAGGGTCTTCCGCCAGCCCCAGTCCGCCGGAAATGCCTCCCGTGCGCGCTTGGCTGATGTGGCAAGTGACACCCGAAATCTTTGGATCGTCGAAGGCATCAACACAAACCTTATGACTGGCACCAAGCAGCTTCCACGCGGTGGTGACGCAGCCGATCTCTTCCGCCAACAGTGGGGTGCTGAACCAGGCAAATGCCAAGGCAGTCAGGCAAAGGGCATTGAAAAAGCTCCTCTTGCCAAACTGGTGCTTGGCGTTCCTACTGGGAGCGCCAAGCACCAGCTTGGCCCTTAGTTCGGCGGTTCTGTGCCAAAATTGGTGGTCTCGCACGATATTGGCGAAGATATTGTTAGAAGATAGAATGCTCATTTAAGTTTAATATCAAGTTTTGGTTTAACTGCAAAAACCCGATTGACAACGCCGCTTGAAATGCCAGCGGGCGAAATGGGTGTAAAATTTACGCATTAGCGGTAGTAGATGGAGTATCCGGGATATGCTTGCCAGCCAGCAATAATAAGGCAATGCCTGCCACAGCACGACGAAACCGTCCGCGCCCTTGTGGAGTTGGCCTTTATCATCAAACACATGAAATTCGGCCATGGCATCTTCGCGTTTCACGCCGAATTGTCGTAACATCAAATCATCACAGGTTATATCAAACCATTGGATTGGGACCAAACTTGTCAATTTTCGATAGTGCCCGATTTCGCGGCTGCACAAGGGGCAACCGCCGTCAAATAAAACCGTCAGACTGGGTGAGTTCATATTGGCCTCGTTGATGGAACCTACTTTAAAGCTTTGAACTCTAATCGGTCATTGAGTTCGCTTGGAGTAAGAAAATCGAAAATGAAAATTTACACATTAACACGCAAGCAGGTTTTGCCCATTACCTTGGAACAGGCTTGGCCTTTCTTTTCCACACCCACCAACTTAGAACAAATCACCCCAGCCTTCTTGCGTTTCCACATCACTTCTGTTGTTCCCGATGAAATCTACCCTGGGCTAATCATTACCTACCGCATCGCAGCGGTTGCTGGCATCCCCATGACTTGGGTCACCGAGATCAAGCAGGTAATCCGTTTGCATCAGTTCGTTGACGAGCAGCGCATCGGCCCGTTCCGCTTCTGGCATCATCTGCACCGCTTTAACGAGGTTGAGGGAGGCGTTGAAATGGAAGACATAGTGCATTATGCCATGCCTTGGGGTTGCCTGGGCCATCTGGTCCATGCGTTATTCATCCGCGCCCGGTTACAGGCGATTTTTGATTTTCGGAGGGAATATTTGGAGGCTAATCTACATTGAATTAGTATAAACGAAAAAAGCCCACGCGGTGTGGGCTTCGGGACTCTGTTGGATTGCTTTGGATGTCGATATGGAGGTGAGGTCTCAATCACATCAAGACATCATTTCCTTGTTTTTACTATAAAATATAAATTACACATTTACTTGATGCCCCCAATTATGCCCCCACCGAAGGGATGTACCCCCCTCTTTTAGAACTTTGTAGCCATTCAACTTAACATTTTATATCAACAATAATCTTAATGATTTTTACCAATGCGTTCTACTTGATTCCAGTTTGGGAGTGGTATGGTTGAAACTAAGGACTTCTTATTTCCTCGATCACAGTACAGCTTGCCAGAAAACCGCCAACAGGGGGGATTGCTCTCGCTTGGCATCACCCTGATAGATGAAAACCCCGCGCCAATTGGTGAAGCCTTGCCATGGACTTGATATGATCTAGGCCATAATCAAGCGGCCTCAGCCTTGGCAAGTCTTTGGACAACTGACGTGCCTACGCCAAACTCCTTGGCTATTTTCTGCATTCCCTTACCGCCCTTGGCTAAGGCTTGGATAATGGCTTGTTCGGTTTCGGTCGGGGTTTTTGGCCTTCCTAGAGTCTTTCCTTCCGCCTTGGCTCTGGCAAGTCCGGCGTTTACCCGTTCCCGTATCATGGCGCGTTCAAACTCGCTGAAAACGCCTAACATTTGAAACATGGCCTTTCCTGCTGGCGTGGTGGTGTCTATGCCTTGCTGGTGTAGGTAAAGATCAATGCCTAGGCCATGCAATTCCTCCAAGAAGGTCACAAGGTGCTGCAAGCTTCGCCCTAGCCGGTCAACGCTCCATGCGGCTATCATGTCGAATTTACGCCGTGCTGCATCTTTGCAAAGCTTATCGAATGCAGGGCGTTGGTCGCGGCCTTTCGCCCCTGATATGCCTTGATCTTCGTACACTTCAACAATTTCCCATCCTGCTTGCTCGGCTATCTTGGCAAGTTCAAGGCGTTGGTTCTCGGTGGTCTGCCCGTCTGTGGACACTCTCAAATAGAGGGCTATGCGTTTTTGGCTCTTGGTCTTCATGGTTTGCGCTCATGTACTGTTATCATATGGTTTCAGTATAGCATGAATCTGTACGTTATACGATGGAAAGCAGAAATTCATGATACTACCAGCTTACATCCTAACGCTTCGACAATCTTGGTGATGGTTTCAAACCGTGGGTTGCCGTCATCAGCCAGCGACTTGTAAAGGCTTGCCCTTGTCACCCCGGCTTGCTTGGCGACTTCGCCCATGCCCTTGGCACGGGCGGCAATGCCTAACGCATGGATGAAGTCAGATGCATCGCCGGTAATGGCGGTTTCGCGCAAAAAATCTTGAATGTCGGCATCGGTTTCCAGATGTTCGGCAATGTCAAAAGCGGTGATGGTTTCAGGCATGGCTCAATCCCCTAATGCGTTCAAAATAGCTTGGGCTTTTTCAATGTCCCGGCTTTGGCTGGATTTGTCGCCGCCAGCCAGTAGCAATACAACCCGTTGATTGCGAATGGTGTAATACAACCTGATTCCTCCTCCAAAGAAACAGCGCAACTCGAACAAGTCGGCGGATAACGGCTTGGTGTCTCCGAAATGTCCGTTTTCAACCCTAGCCAGCCTTGACAGCAATTGGTTCTTGACCGTCCTATCTTTCAGCTTGGCAAGCCAATGGTTGAAGGTTTGGGTGCTTTGGAGTTCGTATTTCATGGCTTGATTGTATCTTGTGGGAGACATGATGACAAATCATAGGATGGCAGAAACCGCTTTGCCCGTGGTGCGCTCGGCAATCGGCTAACCCTGCCAGACCGTGAAGGCTTGCGCGGGTCGCCCGTACCTTGCTTGGTGGCGGTATGCTGGAAGACTTGAAGCCCGGCATAATTCCGGCCTTGCCGTCTGGCTTGATCGAGGTTCCGGCCTTGCCCGTGGTCTCGATCAACATGCTACCAGACCGCCCAAGGGCAGGATTTCTTTCGCTAGTCCCGTGGTCTTGAGGTTGGAAGGCTTGCGCCAGATCGTGGAGCCTTGCCCGTGGTGTTAACGGCAATGGCCTTGCCCTGCCAGACCGTGAAGGCTTGCGCCGGTCGCCCGTGCCTTGCTTGGTGGCGGTGTGCTGTCAGACCGTGAAGCCCCGCCCACGTTACGATTCGTTATTGCTTCCGCGCTATTTCAAAAACTGCGGCAACCGATATTTCCATTCGGTCATCAAGACCAGATCGCACTTGAAACTGGTCCCATCCTCAACGACCAATTCCAGTTCGCCCACACGCGGACTTTGTTCGATGCGGTAGGCTTCCGTCATCAACTGCAAAACCGCCTGTTTATAAGTGGTGTCGTCGTTGCCCGCTAAATGCTGGCCTTTCATTTCCAAAGCCACCAGCTTGCGATCAGTCTTGTTTTGACGCACGGCAAAGATAATATCCGGGTAGATTTTTTCCTTGCGCCAGCCCTGTAAGGCAAATTGTGATCTTGCCACATTTCTGTGCCACCAATCTAAGGCATCCTCGGCATCCAGATAAACGGCAATCTCCCTTTCGTCTTGGCTGGAAAAATCGCCCTTGTAGATTGGCGCAAACAGGCTTCTCTCCAATGCCTCGCCGCTTTTGCCCAATAGTTGTTCCGAACCCAGCGGTTCAAAGGTTTCTGATTGAAGAGGCATCCGCCAATTATGCCCATCGGTGCGCAAGCGAAACTGAACCCTTCCCGCCGCAACTTCTTCCCTAAACAGTTTTTCCGCTTGGGTGTCACGTTGCTTGCCCAGCCAAGTGCGTAGCGTTTCGACAATAAGGCCGGAAATTTCGCCTAATTTTCCCTCATCAAAACCCCTAACTTTCAAGCCATCAATGGTTTGGGCTACAATTTCACTCGCCCACCAAGCGTTAGGCACGATGTCGGAGATCATGCGAACCGCATAAGCTACATCAAAAACCAAGCGTTCAGGACTGGCTCCGATGACTTCATCCACAATCGGCTCTTTCTGCGAATCCGTCAGCCGGATTCGCCGCATCTGATGTTCGGCACTGTTGGCATTGTCGGGAATTAACGCAACCAGCGGCGACACGTCCAAGCCTTGCCAGTCCAGTTCAAACAAAATATCTTGCTCGTAATCCAACGGGCGGGTTTGGCCGTCCTTAACGGCAAGCACCAAGGGGAGGTAAATCTCGGTCTTGGCGAATTTCCCCCGGCGCTGCACCGGGCGCGGGCCTTTGCCCTTGTCGCCGTCGCCGTAGCGAATTTCTTTGACCAGATCGCCCATGCCAACCTCTTCCAGACCGTCTTTAATCGCTTTGACGACTTGAGCGGTTTGCCCATGATGGGTTATCACATAACTCTCGTCCAGCAGCGGGACGCCGGTTTTTTGCGCATGGGGTTGGCGCAGGATGCGGCCTATTAGTTGCGTCATGGCGGACAGATTGGAACTGACCGCCAAGGCGCACAAAATATAAGCGAATGGGCAGTCCCAGCCTTCTTGCAAGGCCGATTTGGTGATAATGGCCCTTATCCGATTGGTGTTTGCCAACAAGTCCAGATTTTCCGGGTTGGCTAAATCGTTAGTGTCCGCCGTTTTGATGGCGATTTCGGCTTCATCCAAGCCACCCACAGAAATCAGCCATTCCTTGGTATCCAAGGCATGGATATGCTCACCATCGCGTTGATCGTTGCCGGTTCGCTCCACTTGCACCAGCAGGATAGGCCGGATGTACCGCCCCGTATCGGCATAAAATTGGCGGGCGGATTGGTCCAGTTCATTCAGCCTTTGCAAAGCCGCCGCCAGCGTATTGCGCCAGTCCGTACCTTCACGCGGGTCTAGGTTCAAGGGCATCTTAATCATGCCTTCGCGGTCAAGGTCTAAGCCGCTGACTTCAACCAGCACATTGGCATAACGGGCGGGTTTCGGTTTCTTGCCGCCAGTGGCGGCGACATCCTTGGGCGTGGCGGACAGTTCCAGCACAAAACACGGGTTGAAGCCGTACAGGGTGGCAAAGGCCAATACAGACACCGCTTTATGCCCCTCGTCCATGACCACGACCGGGCGTATCAGGCGTAAGGCGTTGCCGAGCGAATCTTTGATGATGGGCCACGGATAACTGGAACCCGCCAAGTCGTAACCATCCAAATTGGGGATGCGTTTCAGCGTTTCGGCGTGGGCTTCTTGATCGCCCTCTGCCGGAAAGAAGCCATGTACATCGCCCCGGTCACGGAACATTTTTAACGATTCCTTGTTTTGCTTATTGGATGATTGCAGCATCAGCAACATCACGCACAAATGGCTTTCAACTTCTTGTGCATTGAGAGGATCGTCTTTCTCCAAGAACCTAACGGCATTCGCTGACAGCACGTCCAGCAATTGCCGGTAAGGGTGTTGCCGGTCGTTCAATTGCCGTTTGGTTTGGGTATAAATCGCTTCATTCGGTACAATCCACAACACAAAACCCTTATGCTTGCCCAAGTAGCCCCTAAAAATCTTGGACAAGGCCGATACCGCCAAGAAGGTCTTGCCGCCGCCAGTGGGGACTTTGAACACGATGTTCGGCACGGGTCGGCCTATGCCGTCCAAGCGGGGGGAAAACGGAATGCCAGCCCTAGCCTCCGGCAACTTGCCAGCAGACTTAATGAATTCCCAAGTCTTCTTGGTAAAATCGGGTATTTCTAAACCCAATTCCGGCTGTTGCAAAGCCAAGGCGGCAATGCCATCGGCGCGTTTCTTTTGGGATGAAAGTTCTGTCAGGTAATCATCCAACCGAGTGAGTACACGCGCCTGATAATCGAGTTCCCGCAATGCCATGTCAGCTTCTCTCGATACGATACAAAGCCCAAGGCAGCGGCGAGAATTCCACGGGTAGTTTTTCCTCGTCCAGCAGTTTTTGCGAAACAAACTTAGCCGGGGCAAACACCAAATGGCGTTTGCCGGGTTTGGCGGCGGACAATTCACGCGCACGGGTCAGCGTCAACGCCGCATCCCGCGATTTCAGAAAGTCCATGTCCGGGCGATACACCAACCAGACATGAAAATGGGCTGATTCGCCCAAATAGCCGCAACCAGCGACTTCCTCCACGACTTCGACGATAGGTTTGGCTTCGTTGGTTGCCATGTG
This sequence comes from Candidatus Methylumidiphilus alinenensis, assembly GCA_003242955.1. GTDB lineage: Bacteria > Pseudomonadota > Gammaproteobacteria > Methylococcales > Methylococcaceae > Methylumidiphilus > Methylumidiphilus alinenensis. The sequence goes on along the minus strand of QJPH01000584.1, from coordinate 2,277 downwards.
GTAGAGCAACGCCCCCAACTGCCCAAAACTCGGCAAGCTTTCACCCGTCAGCATTTTGTCTAAATCAATCGCCTCGCCCAAGGTGCAATAGGTGAAACTGCCGCCCAAGCCTTCGGTTTGCGCGGTGATGGTGTTAACCCCTTCCACCAGCAACTCGCCATTTTTCACGGTCCTTTCGATCTTGTCGAAACGGTGGGCTTCCAAGTTTTCAATGCCATCAATGCGGTGCAGTAATTCCTTGGATTTTTTGAAATCGGTGAAGGTGAGGGATTTTTTGAATAACTCTTCCCGTTGCTTGCCTTGGTAGGCATAGCCGTTAATGACCCGCCTTACCCGCTCGGCGGTCAAACTATCGGCATAGTCCTCGCATTCCACCAAAATAAACTTGCGATTGCCGCCGTCTTTCTCATTCGTCGCGAGTACGGCATGGGCGGTAGTACCGGAACCGGCAAAGGAGTCAAGAATAATTGAATTATCATCAGTGGCTATTTCCAAAACTCGTTGCAGTAATCTGATAGGCTTAGGAGTATCAAACGCTGAACCGCCTTCAAATAATTGTTTTATCTCTGCTTTAGCTGTTCTTGAGCTTCCTACGTCAATATTATAGAAAATAGTCTCTGGCGGTCTACCTTCTCCAGAATCAGCATATATACGGAAATATGGAGTCCACCCATTTTGACCCTTTACCCATTCAATTCTCTGTATTTCATTGGCAATTTTGGTTTCCCCCCAACGCCATGCACCATCTCCCCCATCTGTTAATTTTGGAAAAACTACCGAATTGTCAGGAGCAGTAAGACCAAAATAAAGCTTTGGCCTAGCTTCTCGTGTTTCGCCTTGCCCACCCATGGCTCTTAAAGGTTTTAAATAGTATTTTCTACCATCATCATCACTTTTTTTATAATGTTCCAATACAATTTCATTGTCTCTATCTAATTTTTGAAATAGAACTTTGCTTATATTTTTTGAATACACTACTAAATAATCATGACTAGTGGAAAATATATCGGAATCCATTCTTGGGCTATCAGCCTTTTCCCAAATCACAACACCAAGAAAATTAGTTACACCAAATATTTCATCCAACATCATCCTTGCCCGATGAATTTCATTATCATCCAACGTCATCCAAAAACTGCCCGTTTCCGCCAGCAACTCATGCAACAACCGCAACCTCGGCCACATCATCGCGCACCATTTGTCATGGCGTAAGCCGTCCTCAATGCCCACCGGGTTTTCACTGAGCCACGCTTGCATGATCGGGCTGTTCACCTTGTCGTTGTAACACCAGCCTTCATTGCCGGTGTTGTAAGGCGGGTCGATGAAGATGCAATCCACCTTGCCCGCGTACATCGGCAACAAGGCTTTCAAGGCATGGAGGTTGTCGCCGTGAATAATCAAGTTGCCGTCCATCTTGACTTCGCCTAGCGATTTGGCGGCATCGGGTATCAGTGGACGGTGTGGCACTGCCAAGTGATGATTATGGACAAACTCTTTGCCCTTGAAATTAAGCTCTGGCATCTGTTCCTTTTTTCATATTTAATCGTTCCCACGGTCTCCGTGGTAACGCATGATTTGAAGTTCTGCGTCCAATAACCGCTGGAGCGGTCTGTTTGCGTTCCCACGCAGGAACGTGAGAACGATCATAAAAATTTTCAACTCTCTGTAATGCAATATTTTTCTATGGCGGCATTCCAAGCTTTTTCTTTTAACTGTGCGCCACTGCCAAACCACGCACTATCCAGCCGTGTGCTTTGATTGCTGCTTTTTCTATCATGGTCAACGTAATAGGTCACTGCATTGACAAGCCCCCAAGCTGTACCCTTAGCCGTTGTCAAATTTTGACCAACTCCATTTTTAAAACACGACATCAAGCTTTGAATTTCAAGTGCAGCTTTGTTGGAGAGTTGTTCTTTCTTCTTTGGATCAGCGGGGATGAATAACTCTTTATAAAAATCGTAAACCTCGCCGTCTTCAATGGGTATTTGCGTCAGATGCTTGACTTTATTGATGAATGTTTCCCATGCAGTATTGATAAGTCCAAGTTTAGTCTTGACTTCATTCTCAACAAAACGATGATTATGTGGAACCTTAATACTTTTCGTGGGTGGCTGTCCTTTGATTTCCTCCATCGCAAATTGCAGCGTGTTCTGACAAACCACTCGTATACTGGTAAATGCAGCAGTAGTCGCCAATGTTTTATCGCAAGAGGTGGCAAGGAGTAAGAAGCCATATAATTGATCTTCATTGCCTTCAGGATTTGCGAAGCCGGTATAA
>QJPH01000269.1 GCA_003242955.1 Candidatus Methylumidiphilus alinenensis | reverse complement strand
TTCAACCAACTGATGGCGTTATCCTGGCAATATGCGTTATTATTGCCACCCTGGCTACGCCCTATTTCATCGCCCGCGAGAATCATTGGAACACCACGCGACAGGATAAGCAATACCGCTAAATTTCGGGTTTGACGTGCGCGCAAGATCAAGACAGACGGGTCTTGCGTGACTCCTTCAGTGCCACAATTCCATGAAAGGTTATTATTATCGCCATCGGCATTGTTTTCACCGTTCAAAAGATTGTGCTTTTCGCTATAGGCCACCAAGTCATTCAAAGTAAAACCATCATGGCAGGTAATGAAGTTAATGCCATGGCTGGGTTCCCGACCCCCTAGTTGATAAAGATCGGAACTCCCCGCAAGCCTAGTCGCCAAATTTCCAACCATGCCTGGATCGCCCCGGACAAAACGCCGTATGTCGTCACGGAACCGGCCATTCCATTCCGCCCAACGCCCCCAATTTGGGAAGCTCCCCACCTGATACAAACCTGCCGCATCCCAAGCCTCAGCAATCAATTTGGTATTGGCCAGAATTGGGTCGCCTGCAATTTGTTCCAGCAATGGGGGACTAGCCAACACATGCCCGTTTTGATCACGACCCAAGATTGAAGCTAGATCGAAGCGAAACCCATCGACATGCATTTCCATGACAAAGTATCGAAGACTTTCCAGGATGAAATTGCGCACAAACGGATGATTGCAGTTGACGGTGTTCCCACAACCGGAAAAATTCATAAAGTGTCCGTCAACCCCAAACATATAGAAGACCTTTTTATCGATCCCCTTCAAAGAATACACCGGCCCACGATGATCTCCCTCGCCGGTATGGTTGTAAACAACGTCCAGAATAACCTCTATACCCGCACTATGAAGTGCTTTGACCATGTCTTTAAATTCATTGACCTCGCTGCCCGGCGTATTATCGGCTGAATAGGCCGCTTTAATGGCAAAAAAAGACAGTGGATGATATCCCCAGAAATTGTAAAGCGGCGTTCCATCCTGGGGATTTACGCGATTGCTTTCCAACTCGTCGAACTCTGTCACCGGCAACAGTTCGACAGCAGTGACACCCAAGTCCTTTAAATAGGGGATTTTATCAATGATGCCGCGAAAAGTGCCTGGATGTGACACCTTGGACGATGGGTCCATGGTAAAGCCACGCACATGCAATTCGTAGATTATCGAGTCTGCAAGAGGGCGGTTGATAGGCTGGTCAAATTCCCAATCATATTCGTGGCCCACCAACACAGCGCGGCGGAAACAATCCGAAAGTTGATTTGTCCTATCGCCCCAATGCCTACGTCCATTTAGGGCTATGGCATAGGGATCAGAAAGAACCCATGCTGGGTCGAAGCAATGAGGCATAGCCCTAGGCCCGTCCATTCGATAGGCGTATTCGACTCCAGGGTCAAGTCCAGTAATGAAGGCATGCCACACATCACCTGTCCGATTATACTTGCAATCAAAAGGGAACGCGGCAATTTCAGCTTCCACGCCTGGCTGGAACAGCAATAGGGTCACTTCCGTGGCATGGCGAGAGAATATGGCAAAATTAATACCACCACGCTGGATACTGGTTCCAAGGGGCAAGGGATGACCACGCCCAAAGCTGAAATCTTCCGTTATGAATGAAAGCAGACCATATCTTGAATTAAATTCCTTGGTCATTGAAGTTTTTCACAACGTTGCCATAACTATTTGCCGCCCACTTTAAGTTTTCGAGATATCTTGAATAGGGGTTAACGATAGACCATCAGTTTTTACTTTTGGTTTTTGCAGGCTCGGGTGTACGGGCTTGCCTTTACTATCGTGATCTTGAGCCTCATCTTCATTTGAATAGTTTTCACTCAAGCTGATTCTTAATTTCAGGTTGTTGGTGGAATCTGCGTTACGCAGGGCTTCATCAATGGTTATCTTATCCTGTCGGTATAAATGGTATAAATGGGCATCAAAGGTTTGCATTCCCAATTCCTCTGATTTTTCCATGACTTCCTTAATCAAATGGACATCGCCTTTCCTTATCAAATCAGTGACCAGAGGGGTTCCCAATAGAATTTCAATGGCCGCGACACGCTTGCCATCAATTGAAGGAATTAGACGTTGGGAAATGAAAGCACGGAGATTCAACGACAAATCCATCAACAATTGGTTGCGACGCTCTTCTGGAAAGAAATTGATTATTCTATCCAAGGCTTGATTGGAATTGTTTGCATGCAAAGTCGATAAACACAAATGCCCAGTTTCGGCAAATGCTATGGCATGCTCCATAGTCTCCCTTGCCCGTATTTCACCTATTAGAATCACATCAGGAGCTTGTCGCAAGGTGTTTTTCAATGCATCCTCGAACGAGTCGGTATCGACGCCTACCTCGCGTTGGTTGACCAAGGATTTTTTGTGCGGATGCACAAATTCTATAGGGTCTTCAATAGTAATGATATGACCATCCATGGTACTATTTCGATGGTCAATCAATGCCGCCAATGAGGTTGATTTGCCAGAACCCGTACCCCCGACAAAAAGCACCAAGCCACGCTTAGACAAGATCACATCCTTTAAAATCGGTGGCAAGCCTAGCGTTTCCATCGAAGGGATGTCTGTTTTAATATTTCTAACCACCATTGCAACACTGTTGCGTTGTTTGAAAATATTGACGCGGAAACGACCGATCCCTTTTTCTTGGATGGCCAAATTCATTTCCGGCTTTACTTCAAACTCGGCCCGTTGCTTTTCATTCATAATGCCATAGGCAATATCCCTGATCCGCCCTGGCGTCAATTTTCCAACCTCCAATGGTATTATTTTTCCTTGAAACTTGCCCGACGGTGAAGCACCCGATGTCAAAAATAAGTCGGAACCGTCCCCGTGCGCCAGTAAAACCAAAAAATCCCGGAATTCCACAAATACTGCCTGCTTAATTAAATGTTGTTTATTAGATGACCACCAGAATTTCCCCCTTGCCCACCCCGGACATATCCCCGGCATAACGCCGGACCCGCTTGACTTTTTCGGCCATCGCGCCAAATTGGGTATTGTAAGACTGAAAGCCCTTTAACAACAGGGGCAGGAAGCCCAGGGTATGTGCGCCGCAGTCGTTAAACGTAGAAGGGATGGCCGCAGGGGCTTTGATTAGTAGCAGGGTCCCGCGTTTCATCGCGTAGCCTGGATAAGCTCCGACCTCGCCCAATACACCGATGGTACCAGCGGTCATGCGTGAACCTAGATAGGCTCCGGCGTTGCCTTCAATGAGTATGGAACCCCTGCGCATATGGTCTCCGACCCGTTCGCCCACATTACCTTTGACGATGACGACACCACCTTGCAAGCCCTTCTTGTTGCCTGGCAGGGCTGCCCCCAGAAAATCGCCGGCATTGCCGCCAATGTTGATTTCTCCATTTCTCATTTCGCAAGCGGCATAAGCGCCAACGCTACCCGACACGTTGATAATTCCACCTTTCAATTGAAAGCCAAGATAGGCGCCGGCATCGCCATCGACAGTGATGACTCCCTTGCCATTCCCCTTGCCGATATAATCCAACTTGGTCGAAGCTGTTTTAAATACAATATTTAGTGTGTCGTCGCCTGAAAGGGTGAATATTTCATCGGTACGAACCTTGCGGTTGCCAGCTTGCAATTCGATGGCGGCTATTTCGCCTGTTGATTTGCCAACGAGATTATCCGGGGTCAGCGGAGAAACATCCACACGCTGTTGCAAAGAAATTTTTAAAGCAAACGATAGTGTAGTCATCGGTATCCTCGCATAGGGTACGCATTGCGCACCAAAAAATTCAAGCCATGATTTCATGCAAATGAAACAGGAACGGTCCCAACTTGCCACCGTAATTGCCGGCACTAACGCGCCGGATGCCCTGGGATGCACCCAATTCGCACACCGCCGCAATGCCTGCGCGCATGGATTTTTTAATATCCTCCTCGGTGAGTCCATCAATCACAATTTCCATCACCGATTCGATCTCTGGTGACAGTTCCGTTTTGGTCTGGCCTTTCAAGGTTGGACAGAAAGCGTCGTTGGTGGAGGCATTCAGCGATTTGTACTTTGAACCGACCTTAGACCCGGATCGCACCACGCCACCGGGGAAAGGCATGATGACATTCGGCACTTGCCTCATTGCCTCAATCGCCGCTTCGCATGCCGCCAAGGCTTGCGGCTGGGATTCGGCCAACACGAGGAAATTCCCCCCGCCTATGGCCTTCACCACCCCAGTGGTTTCTTGCGTAAGGAACTCCCCGTCCATCACTGGGATACGCCAGTACCGTTTGCCGTTGATGTGTTTGGAAATCTGGAAGCCATCGCCAAAGTAACGCAAATTTTTACCCAACGGGATAGGCTCGCCTTCGTCTATCCCGGCAAATAACGCCGAAGTGGGTGAAGTCAGCACACACTGGCCCGAACGGGTTTCCAATTGCCACGCCAAACTCTTCCAGCCCATTGCGAAAATCATTGCCGAAACGCCGGGGCGACCATCCGGTGTTTCTGAAGGGTCGAGTTCACGCTCAATGCCCGCCTCGCAACCGCATGCAATCACCGAAGTCGCAAAGCCGGTGAAAGCCTGCGCGGAAATATGCGCCCATTTGTGGTTCTGGGCAGTGATGATGACCCGCGTGGCCCGCATAGGAAACGCTTCGGCGAAAGTTTCGTCGATCTGTACGCCGTTTATAATCATTCGGCTCTCCAAAAGTTATTATGAGTTATTAGTGTAAATGTATGGATTCAATTCGCGTTATGCCAGGAAACAAAGACGAGTTTGTCAGTGGACCTGTGCAATCATAAAAGCTTAGATTGCCTTGCTCGTCGCAAAGCCACACTTCTTTTGCACCACGCGCAAAATAAAGCTCACGCTTTTCTTCCATTTCCTGTTGAGTATTTGAAGGAGACAGCACTTCTATGCAGACTTCGGCAGCTTTTTCAAACGGAGTTTCATCGCCATGCTCATTCAAGAACAGGCTCGACACCCAAACCACATCGGGCACTTTAACGCCCTTCGAGGTTTGAATCGGACACTCTGGTAACACTAGGCCGTCCTTCTTCAAGCGGTTAAGCACGTCGATCAACAAGCCTTGTAAAATACTGTGGCGACTGGTTGCCGGACTCATCACGATCTGCCCCCATTCATTCAATTCAATTTTGTAAGGTAAATCGCGAAGGGTAGGATCATCACATACTTCTTGCCAGTTCATTAAGGCATCTCACTTTTTTCATCGTTTGTAATGCTGCTCATCTATCACTCGCTGGTATGCCCGGAGATACTGGGTATAAATTGCATTGATGTAATAATCCACCCACGGTGTCAAGTCCTCAGATTCGCCAAACCAATCCCTTTGGGCCAAGGTCATCACATTATACCCGCTGCCGGGTATTGCCACTTCAATTTGCGAACTGGCATTGACGCTTTGCGCCAAGGCATGGCAATCCTCAACTGACAGCCGCCGCCAATCGTCCATTTCACCCCTTCCAAACGGGCGAACCTCAAACCGCGCCTTCGCCAAATGCTCCAAACGACCTAGCATTCTGGGCGTGAGTTGGAACCTGTATCCCTTGCGGACTGGCTCCAAAGCATCGGCATCAATGCAACGGGATTGGGTTAAATTGCTATTGTCCATTTGAACATGAAAACGCTGTATATACAGAAATACGATTTTACTCTACATGAGTTCTAGGCGGCTTTGCGAGGTTTTGCCTGCGACACAGGCAACGGACGCTTCATGTTTTCACAGGCTTGTAGCCAAGATGCCATGGCATCTTGCATCTCCCGCATAGCCTCAATCGGTGTATCACCCGCCGCGCTGCAACCCGGCAAATCAGGCGCAATGCAAAGGGTAGTGTTCCAATACTGGATATGGGGACGAAAAACCTAGCCCATAGTGCCAACGCCACCAAACTTACAATTTGAAATGTTATCCTCCTCACTACCGCTTTTACGTTGCGTCGTTGCGCCGTTGCGTGAAAAAAATCTTTGCCAGACTCCACAGCGGTACGGCGAGGAAGCAAAAAGAAGGTCTCACGCAACGGCGCAACGTTAAGAGCAAAACATTGTGGGCTGTAAACGATAAGGCGATAACGATGTCCAGCCGAGCAGTGCGTATAGCGTTTGCAGTTCGCATTCGATACGGAGATTGTTGCCGTCTGCGGCATGTCAGGGTGGGCGCGTATCGAAACTGAGTGTGAACTGCTAAAACGAGCCGATCTAACTTTTTAACACGCTACCTCATCTCCACGTCTGAATCACTACCCAAAATACTTCTCAGCTAGGTTTCCACTCCGCGCTCTGTTGGAGTGCATCATACATGGCATCAGGCGACAGGTCCGCCCCGTTGGGCCATGTGATGACACCTAATTCAACAGCGGCAAGCCTAAAAAAATCCTCTTCGCGCAATGCCTCGAAAATCGATCCGTCAATGCGCCCGGAACGAAGCCACTGGCTCAAGTCCACCCAGCCCGTTGAACCATCCATAAAAGTCACCTGTAGCCGATGACAGGGTTCTATTTTGATATTCAATACCCGCCAAGGTGCGGAAGGTATTATGCCAAGGGCTTGATGGGTTTCGGTTGTTGTAGCTGTTCGCATAATGCCCAGTCCTCCAATAATGCCTGTTGATGCAGTTCCGCCCAATCCAATGCCAGATTGAGCGCACGGCGCGGCAAACTGCCACGCAATACTTCCAGTTTTTTGATGTCTATAAGTGCTTCATGTTCGCCATACAGCGCATGAAAATGCGGGGGCGCGTGTTCGTTCCAAAACATTTGAATGACGATGCCATAGAAAATAGACTTTATCGGAAACCATCAACTAACACAGTAACGGCGGGACTACTAACTAGGTTTCCGATAAAGTCTAATACTGATGGTGGGCATGTAAACACTCCGTCATTTTTCACTGATTTCTAGTTGGTTCTTGTTCCCAAGCTTCCGCTTGGGAATGGGGGTTTTTAAGCTCCAACTTCCCGAAGAACTGCCAAGCAGGAGCTTGCAAGATAAGGCTTTCCAAACCGGAGCTTGGGAACCAACCAACACAAGTGCTGAAAACCCGTCATTCCGGCAGGGATTGCCGGAATCCAGATTACAGGGATGTAAATCTGCGGGTTGGTACATTCACTTAATCAAGCACTTGCGCAACTTACAAGTTACCATCCATGGCACTGGATTCCTGCATCCCTGCTGGAATGACGGCATTTTAGCTCGACGGAACTTTTGTTTAACGGCGAGCGTGGGAACGAACACGACTAATGTCCCTTAGCTTTACGAAGCTTTTCAAGGTCTTCGCGGCATTTAGCAATTTCCCAATGGTCAGGTTTAAAAACAGCCTCAAATATACTGACAGCTTGCGTTAGCAAAGGCTCGGCTTTGGCATACTGACCTTGGACTGCGTATAGAACGCCTAGGCTATTGAGACTGCGGGCCACGTCGGGGTGGTGACCGCCAAAAGCAGCTTGGCGAATGCTCAAAGCGCGTTGGAAATTCTCTTCGCAACCGGGGTAACGCTTTAGTTGGAAATACAACCCGCCTTGGTTGTATAGTGTTTGCGCGACATCTGGGTGTTGTGACCCCAAAACCCGTTCCTGTATGTCTATAGCCCGTTGGTAAAGCGCATCTGATTCTTTCATCCGCCCCTGCCGGGCACGAACTTGGGCGAGATTGTCCAGTGTTGCTGCAAGTTTCGGGTGTTCCGAGCCAAGCATCTTTTCTTGCATCGCCAGTGCCCGCAAAAAAAACGGCTCCGCATCAGCCAAACGCTGTTGGTCAAGGTACAATCCGCCTAGGTTATTAAGAGATTTGGCAATCTCAGGATGTTCCATGCCCATCATCTGTTCACGCATGATCAAGGCGCGCTTATAGTTTTCCTCCGCCTCAACAGTCCGCCCCTGTTTGCGATACAGATCAGACTGGCCGTCAAGCGCGTCGGCTAACGTGGGGTTGGCAGTGCTAAGGGATTTCTGGGCAATATTCGCAGCATGTCGATAAAGCGTTTCCGCTTCGCTGCTACGATCTTCAGCGGCATAAACTTTGGCAAGACCTGTCAAGCTTTCTACGTTGTCAGGATGTTCAGCCCCCAGTTCTTGCCGGAAAAACCCCAAGGATTGTTGATACGCCTTCTCTGCATCGGTATAGCGGCCTTGGTCATAATAAATTCCGCCAAATGCACCATAGGCATATCCCATGTACTTGGGGTGTGATGATAATTGTTTCTCTGCAATGGCAAGTGCTTGTTTAGCCAGAGCATCGGCTTCCTGGTAGTTTCCAAGCCGGTATTGCAGGCCTGCTAAGGAGTCAAAAGATGAAACCAAATCAATATAATTTGATCCTTCTGTTCTTACCCATATAGCATTGCCTTCTTGCATAAATTGTTTAGCTTCTTTATAGCGGGCCTGTTGAAGATATAGACAACCTAGATTATGAAATCCCGATGCAAGGTATTTATCTTCGCCAGAGGTCTTTTTTATCTCAAGTGCTCTAAGCCAAGCTTGTTCGGCTTCCTTATACCGGCCTTGTTTGTCATAGATAACACCAAGATTGTTATATATCTGCCCTTTTAAGCTGCTGTCACTTTTTAATTCGTTGATAGCTTTCAGGTAAAGCTGTTCGGCCTCTTTGTATTTTCCCGCCTGTACATACTTCTGTGCCTCGCTTATGTTCGTAACAAGTGCGCAACCCGTGCAAGTCAACACCAGCAGGAACACTATCAACAACTTCAATTTTCCAGCATTAGTTAACTTCATAGTTGATTTGCCAATTTAAGCAGCAACGCCGTGATAATGGTCAGTTGCAGGATACCCACTCCAACCACCCAGCGGATTAACTCGGCTTTGGTTTCGGCAATATCTCTTTTAACCTCAGCCCGCAAGACTTCAATATCTTTTCTCAACGATATTTCCAGTTCCTTGATCCTGACCTCAAGCCGATTTTCCGATTCATGAATATCCCGCTTCAAATCGGCTTCCCATGCTTCAACATCCTGCCTAGTCGCCAGTTGCTTCTCCACAATTTCAGCAATGGCTCGGGCTTGGGTTTCCGCCTGTTGTTCGGTGAAACCACCCGCTTTTAATTTGGTGGCGAATTCTAAGGTGTCAAGAATAATGGTACTCATTACAGCGTTTTCCTATTCAAGGAAGAACTAAAGGGGTTTTTCAAGTAACAATTTGATGTTAAAAACGCTGTATTAGGCAACATCAAGCATCCTATCAGCATAATCCCTGCCTGCCGTCACAGGCGGTAAAGGTTTGTTATCCTGTTGATAAAGTTCTAGGGTTTCATCAACTATTTCGCAAAGTTCGGCGAAAACAAGTTTTTCGTCAATACCATGACATCCGCCATAAAATAGGCCAGGGCAACTGCCTATGTAACATTGATCTACGTCGGACCATTCTACTATCTTGACATAACGGTTGGCATCGTTCATTTTTTAATAGACTCCTCTATCGCTGCCTTGACTGCTTTTTCCTGATAGGATTGGACATCATCACCAGTCTGGCCGGAAATCACAATTGGCTTGCCCACTTTGGGGTGGACAAATTTACGGTGGCTGCCTTTGCCGCCCCTGTTCACAAAACCAGCTTGTTCCAATGCCTGAATCAACTCCCGAATTTTTCTAGGCATCTTGAGTAATTAAGCCCTTCCACACGGATGCACAATAATCTTGCTCCTTCCATCCCCCTCAATCTCTTCATCCCGGATGATAAAATTATCCAGCTTCATCGTCAGATAGCGGTCGTAATAATCCTTCAAGTCTTTCTCGACCGGACCCCTGTCGAATTCGGGCTTGACGGTGTGGACATTGCCCCAGACGATTTTCACCACTTCGCCCTGCTTGACGACCAACTCGCCGTCTTTGAACACATAATCCGGCTTGGCAAACATGGCTTCCTTGTCTTCTTGTTCAGTATAGACGGTAATGTCCGCCCCCGCGCCCTCGCCCAAATGGCCCCGGTCTTTCAGACCCAGCAGCCGCGCCGCGCCTGCACGGGTCATGATGGCGATTTCGTATAATGAATATTCGCGGTCTATCGTTCCCAGTGTACTCAACGCTGCTGCATCGGGGTTGACGGTTGCCAGCATGTCATTGCGGAAGCTCTTGTTCGTCAGCAACTTGATCAAATGCGGATACATGGTGAACGGTGCGCCGTTGGGGTGATCGGTTGTCAGGAAAATCCGCCAAGGGTCTTCGGCGAGCAGGAAGATTTCCAAGCCAATGGCCCATTGCAAGGCATTGACGAAATTCTTGTCCTTGTATTTGAACGGCACCACGCCGCAGCCGGCGTCACATTCGATATCCATAATCACCCATTTGCCGTTGTGGGCATGGGCGGAATTGGCAAACTGGCGCTGCGAGTCGCCGGAGGCGGTGACGGTCGCACCAAACAACACCTGCCCCACGTCCATCGTAATATTTTTGTTGTTGTTGAACGCTTCGGCAATCTGCGCCGCGCCGGAGGAAAACTTGCGGTCGCCTTCCGTGCCGTAGCTGTGAAACTGAATATGGGTCAGGTGCATAGGCAAGCCTTCGATGCCGCTGATGGTATCCAGCGTCGTCTGCATATTACCGGGAACCCCTAGGTTACAACCATGCACATGCAATGGCTGCGGCACACCGAGCTCATGCACGGCACGGGCTAGGGTTTGCAGCACTTTTCTCGGGGTGACATGGTAGTAAGTATGCTGCTCGTCCAAATCCAAGCTACGCTGGTTGAATTTGAATGCGCTGATGCCGCCGGGATTGACGACTTTTACACCGATGGTCTGGCTGGAATGAATAGTCCAAGCGACATAGTTGTTGATTTCTTCTTGGGTTTTGCCAGAGGACAACATGCGCAGGAAATAATCGTCACTGCCGAGCATCACATAACCGCCCACGTCCATCAATGGCACATCGGCCATTTCATGGTGGGCCTGTCGGGCGTTGACGGGCAGTACCGCCGGCTCGAAGCCCGCCGTGTAGCCCATTTCCGCGTAACGGTAGCCGGTGGTCAGCGTGGATGGCACGGCATGGCCGCAGCCGGCCCGCATCAAGCCTTCACGTTCGACCGGATCGCCACGATGATCCTCCGGCAATAGGTTCCGGGCAATGGTGACTTTGCCGCCGCCGATGTGGGTGTGCATGTCGATGGCCCCGGCCATGACGATTTTGCCGCGCAAGTCATATTCTTCGGCAGGCTGGCTATCGCCAGGATTGGCGACGATTCGACCATCCCGAATCCATATGTCGCGGATTTCGCCGTTGATGCCGTGGGCGGGGTCATAGACTTTGCCGCCGGTGAGTTTGGTTAGCATAGTGGTGACTCTCCTGTTGAGTTCTTTGCGTTGTTCGTTGGCTATTTGGCTTATTCGGTTTCCTGATTAGCGAGATGTCTCAGCAATTACGTCATTCCGATTTTAGACTTTATTGACTGTGCGCCCGTTAAGGCGCACAGATTCCGGCGGTCCCTGCCGGAATAACACTAATGGATGTGAAGCCGGAGCTTGGAACCAGCTAACTTTTTTGACACCCTCACCCCTGCCTCTCCCGCTGGAGATGGGTAAAAGGCTTGCTTTACAACCCCGCGTCAAAACGCAGTGCTTCGGCCTTGTCGGTCTTCTCCCAAGTGAATTCCGGCTCTTCACGGCCAAAATGACCATAAGCGGCGGTCTTTTTGTAGATCGGGCGCAGCAGGTCGAGCATGTTGACGATGCCCTTCGGGCGGAGGTCGAAATGTTGCAGCACCAGTTCGGTGATCTGTTCATCGCTGACCTTGCCGGTGCCATAAGTTTCCACCATCACACTGGTCGGCTTGGAGACACCGATGGCATAGGAAATCTGAATCTGGCAACGCGAAGCCAGGCCAGCGGCGACGATGTTCTTCGCCACATAACGGCCTGCATACGCGGCGGAACGGTCCACCTTGGACGGGTCTTTGCCGGAGAAAGCACCGCCGCCGTGGGGGGCTGAGCCACCATAGGTATCGACGATGATCTTGCGCCCAGTCAGTCCGCAATCGCCTTGCGGTCCGCCTACTACGAAACGCCCGGTGGGGTTGACCAGATATTTGATCTCGCCTTTGACCAGTTCCGGGGGCAGGATGTGCTTGATGATGAGTTCGATGACTGCCTCGCGGATTTGCGGCAAATCAATATCCGGCGCATGCTGGGTGGAGATTACAACGGTATCAATGGCATCAGGCTTGCCGTCCTCATAGCGGACGGTGACCTGGCTCTTGGCATCGGGGCGCAGCCAGGGTAATTCGCCGGAACGGCGCAATTGCGACTGACGTTCCACAAGACGATGCGAAAGGTAGATCGGTAGCGGCATTAACACGGGTGTTTCGTCACAAGCAAACCCGAACATTAAACCTTGGTCGCCAGCACCTTGGTCGAGATCGTCATCATAAGCCTTGTTGACGCCCTGGGCGATATCAGGCGATTGTTTGTCATAGGCCACCAAAACGGCGCAGCCTTTGTAGTCGATGCCGTATTCCGTGTTGTCGTAGCCGATTTCACGTAGCGTATCGCGGGTTACTTTAATGTAATCGACATTGGCACTGGTGGTGATTTCCCCGGCCAATACGACTAACCCGGTGTTGGTCAAGGTTTCGGCAGCGACACGCGAGTGCTTGTCTTGATCGAGGATGGCATCAAGGATGGCATCGGAAATCTGGTCGGCTACCTTGTCAGGATGGCCTTCGGATACGGATTCGGAGGTGAAAATGAAGTTTTTGCTCACTGATGTCATTCCTTAAATAAGTTGAATTGACGATAAAAAATTAAAGTTTGCCATTATAGGCCAGTCATAGGATTTATCAAAATAGGTCAAACCGCAACATCCCCCTTGATATGGGGATGGGCTTGGTAGCCTATCACCTCGAAATCCTCAAAACGGTATTGGTCGATGGCTGGTGACTTGCGGTTGATCCGTAGGATAGGCAACGGGTAAGGTTCCCTGGAAATCTGCAAGCGCACTTGGTCCAAGTGATTCTTGTAGATATGGACATCGCCGCCAGTCCAAACGAATTCGCCCGGTTCCAGCCCACATTGTTGGGCCAGCAGCATCAACAGCAATGCATAGCTGGCCAAGTTGAATGGCAAGCCGATAAACACATCACAGGAGCGTTGATAAAGTTGCAAATGCAACCGACCGTCACTTACCAGCGTTTGGAATAAGCAGTGGCAGGGAGCCAAGGCCATTTTCGGCAAGTCAGCGGGATTCCAGGCGGTGACGATTTGTCTGCGCGAAGCGGGGTGGTTGTTGATTTCCGTGATCAAGGCCGCGATTTGGTCGATGTGGCGACCATCCGGGCTGGCCCAGTCGCGCCATTGCTTGCCATAGACCGGTCCCAGATCCCCGTTTCCATCGGCCCATTCATCCCAAATGGTAACGCCATTTTCCTTGAGGTAGGCGATATTGGTTTCGCCCCTTAGAAACCACAATAACTCATGGATGATAGAGCGTAAATGCAGTTTCTTGGTGGTGACCAAGGGGAAGCCTTGTCGCAAATCGAAGCGCATCTGGTGACCGAAAACCGACCAAGTACCCACTCCCGTGCGGTCAGATTGCTCATTGCCTTCGGTTAAAATGCGGCGGATCAGGTCGTGGTATTGTTTCATGGTTAAAATAGCCGTAGGGGCGAATTCATTCGGCAAGTTGATGTATTATAGGCGAATGAATTCGCCCCTACAGGATTTACGCATAATTTATTCAATCGTTTTGGCGGTTGTAGGCCAAGTATATAAGCCAGATTCCGATTAACATCATCGGCAAGGTAAGCACCTGACCCATGGTCACCCAGCCGAAAGCCAGATAGCCGATCTGTTCGTCAGGCAATCGGACGAATTCCACGGCGAAGCGGAACACGCCATAAAACAGCAGGAACATCCCTGAAGTTGCCATGCGCGGTCGGGGCTTGCGAATATACCAGTTTAAAACAGCATATAACACCGGACCTTCCAGCAGGGCTTCGTAAAGCATCGAGGGGTGGCGAGGCTCTGGACCACCCCCCGGAAACACCATCGCCCATGGGAGGTCAGTGGCCTTACCCCAAAGCTCCCCATTGATAAAGTTACCGATACGGCCTGCACCCAGCCCGATTGGCACTAAAGGCCCGATGAAATCAGCCAAGGTGAAAAAGCCGCACCCCAGCTTGTGACCGTACCAAAGCATGGCAGTGAACACGCCTAACATGCCGCCATGGAAAGACATGCCCCCTTCCCAGATGCGAAAAATGATGGAGGGATGCTCGATAAAGGCAGGCAAGTTGTAGAAGAATGTGTAACCTAGGCGTCCGCCCAAAATCACGCCCAAGGCACAATAAAATATCAGATCTTCCACTTGGTTGGCGGTCAGGGCAACATCGCCCCGGTTGGCCCGGTTACGCGCCATCCACCAAGCGCCGCCGATGCCGATTACATACATCAGGCCATACCAATGGACGTGCAAAGGGCCTAAGCTGAAGGCGACGGGATCAATGTTAGGGTAGGCAAGCATGGGTTTCCGATCATTGCAGTTAAACATTGCGTCCATGGTAGCGCAAGCGCGGGTAAATAAGGAGGGGTGTGCGGGGGAATTTTCAGTTCGCTCTGACAACCCAAATCCTGTCAACATAGCTTTTGTATTCCAAGACACCGTTCCCAAACTGGAGTTTGGGAACGAGCAAAGGGCAAAGGGTCATAAAGTCCTAGCGAGGCGAAAACCGAAGCTGCCGGGGTTTCCCGGGTTGTCCGGGTTGAACCGGTACGCGGACCGGACGCCGACCGGTCCGATGCTCCACGAGCCGCCCCGCCACACGCGCAGACCAGCGTCCCCGCCAGTCACCCAAGCCGAACCGTCATCGGGGGCGCCTTCATAATTGTCGTGCCATCCATCGGCAGTCCATTCCCAGACATTGCCTGACGTATCCCTTAGGCCCCAGGGATTGGCTGGATAAGTGTCCACCGGATAAGTGCCCACATGTTTCGTCTTACTGCCGGAAAACAGCGACTTCAGAAAACCAGATGCACTTAGTCCCCGATTAGCATGCGCCCGATTAGCATCAAAAACATCGCCCCACCAGTAGGCGGTGGTGGTCCCCGCTCGAGCGGCATATTCCCATTCCGCCTCGCTGGGCAAGCGGTAGCGCTGGCCGGTTTGCTGAGACAACCAGTCGGCGTAGGCCTTGGCGTGTTGCCAAACCATGCTGATTACCGGTCGATTGCCCCGGCCCCAGCCATGATCGTTTCGCAACGGCTTTCCGGCGGCTAGGGCAAACCGGTCGTATTCGTCAAAAGTCACCGGGTCGCGGCCCATGGCGAAAGGTTTGGCGAAATTCACGCGATGCTGTGGGCCTTCATTGGATATTCGATCTTTTTCTGCTTCCGGCGAGCCCATCATAAAATGGCCTGCCGGGATGACCACCATGGTCGGGCCTTCGCTGCCGTCTTTCAGCCTGTCCCGAAACACCGTGCCTGCGGGTATTTGAATGGTGATTTCAGCCATGTTTGCCCCCTTGTTCTTTGTTTTTGCCCATTCTTGTGTCGTCATGTGAAAAGGGCAATGAGGTAGGTTCGAGTTCCAAGTATACTAAGCGTAACAGGGTTTGCAACACGGTAGGCGCAATAGGCACAAGCCGTATTGCGCCGAATGGGCTAAAACTTAGCGCAATCACAACCACATGAACAGCAAGCACAGAAAGACCTTGCAGGATATTTTCAACGACCCGGTTAGTCCCGCCATTCTTTGGAGGGACATTGAAACCCTATTTATCGCCTTGGGAGCCATCGTGAAGGAAGGGGCTGGTTCCCGCGTCAATATCCTTTTGAACGAGCGAGTGGCGGTATTTCATCGGCCACACCCGCACAAAGAAACAGACAGGGGCACGGTCAAATCCGTGCGAAGATTCTTAATTGAAGCAGGTATAAAACCATGATGGAATATAAAGGCTATATTGGGCGGTTGGAGTTTGACGACGAAGCCGGATTATTTCACGGCGAAATCATCAACACCCGCGATGTCATTACCTTTCAAGGCACTAGCGTAGAAGAGATCAAGCGGGAATTCCAAGTTTCCGTTGATGTCTACCTTGATTTTTGCGCCGAACATGGGAAAGCCCCAGATAATCCCAATGCGGGGCATTTGGTTTTAGATATATCCCCCGAATTGCAAACGGCGATGATTCAAGCGGCAAGGCAAGAGCACAAGAACTTGGACGCTTGGATTGTGGACAGGTTGACTACCGGGTCTGGGTTTTCTAGCCAATTAGTTTAGCCTTGCCGGGCATCTGTTTGTGTTGTGTCCGACATTTTGACTACCGCTTTTACGTTGCGTCGTTGCGCCGTTGCGTGAGACTTTCTTTCTTCTTCCTCGCCATGATTGCTTAGCTATACTTTGGGCAAGGATTTTTTACTCACGCAACGGCGCAACGCTAGGATAAAAGCATCGGCAATTCACATTTTGGCTAGGATGCCGCCACTCCGACCGGGATTGCCGGACAAATCGGCAGGACAGCCGATTTGCACGGCTTATCCGCCCGAAAGGTGAAGGACACGGATGTCCCTCATGCATCCAGTCACAAGGATGTGAAACTGTGGACTGCCAAGTCACTTGAAACAAACATTTGCGCAATCGGAAAGTTACCATCCATGGCGCTGGATTCCGGCATCCCGGCCGGAATGACGGCGTTTCTTGCTCGGCCCGAAACCCGTAGTGCCGAATGCCTATCTTGAGTTTTGCGCCGAACGGGGAAAAGCCGCAGACAACCCCAAAAAAAAAGGGCGGGGAAATCCCCGCCCTTTAGTCTCATCTGGACTGCCGCAAAAGCGACGCGATCACGAACCGCCGCCAAACTTCTGTTGCTTGGGGGGTTCTTTCATGATGGCCAGTGCTTCTTCGATGGCTGCCGTGCCTTCTGCCACTTTACCGGCTTTGGCTTCGTTCGCGCCGTTTTTCAGTTTACCGGTAATACGCTGCATGGCGGGTGAATTCGCCCTCGTCAGTTTGTCCTTTGACGCTTTGTAGGCTGCGTCTGCGTCCGCCGCAAAAGCTTCGACAGTACCGGTTTTACCGGTTGCGACCGCTTTCTGGGAAAGCGCGACTATCTCGGAAAAATCCTCATTCATCGGTGAACCGGCTGCTTGCGCGCCGCTGATGGAAAAGGCCGACAGCAGCAGTGCCGCAAATGCGTGTTTCAGTTTCATAATTATCTCCTCGTAATCAGGTTTCGTCTAGTGACGAAAAAAGGTTTCAGCTCGGTCTATCCGAATTAACACCATTAGCAAAGATTGCCTCAACCGACTTCGAAGATGCGCAAAAATTCCAATAGCAAAGGATATGTTATACACGGATAATGTTACAGTACAGCAAAAAATTTTTTTTATCTGTGCGCTAGCGCACAGACAAATGTTTTATTTAGTTGCCAGTCCAATGCATCTTCCTATCCCATGAAGCAACTCCAGCAACCTCGCCTCTTGCATGTAGCCGTCGGCGTAGTCCGCAACAGGCAGGGCGAGATACTGATTTCACTTCGCCACGACCATTTGCACCAAGGCGGCTTGTGGGAGTTTCCGGGTGGCAAGGTGGAGCCTATGGAGTCAGCGGAAGATGCCCTGAGGCGGGAATTGCGCGAAGAATTGTCAATCACCGTTGAACAAGCCACACCGCTGATCAAAATACGCCATGATTATGGGGATAGGCAGGTGTTGCTGGACGTTTGGCAAGTGAATGCATTCGGCGGCAACCCGCAAGGGCTTGAAAACCAACCGATTCTTTGGGTTTCCCCCGATAAGTTGCACCAATTTGATTTCCCGGCGGCCAATCGGCCCATCGCTGCGGCGGCTAGGCTGCCTAGGTTCTATCCTATCGTCAATGGGGGGCTTGACGATGAGGAAGCCCTGTTTGCCAAACTCGAACGCTTGTGCGGGAAAGGTTACACCTTGGCGCAATGGCGGGTGAGTGCGTCGGATGAAGCCGCTTACCTGAAGTTGACCTGCCGCGCCGTGGATTATTGTCGGCATCAAGGTCTGGCCCTGCTACTTAACGCCGACCCTGGCCTAGTCAAGCAAACTGGGGCGGCGGGGGTCCATTTGAACAGTCAGCGCTTAATGGCCTTGGTGCATAGGCCGCTTCCTGAAGCGGCATGGGTTGCTGCGTCTTGCCATAACCCCAATGAAATCCGCCAAGCTGAATTAATCGGTGTTGATTTTGTTTTACTTTCCCCAGTATTGCCGACTATTAGCCATCCCGATGCCCAACCCTTGGGATGGGAGCAATTTGGCGAATGGGTGGATCAGGCCAATCTGCCAGTTTTTGCACTAGGCGGCATGACACGCGACCATCTGGAGCAGGCCAGGCAACAGGGGGCACAGGGCGTTGCCGGAATACGGGGATTCGGGTGCGATTAAGTGATGCACTCGAACCTGACGGTATTTAAAATTACGCCGGGAGTGCAAGGCCTGCCTTGCGTGGGCATCTACAGGCAAGGCAAGCCTTGCGCTCGTGCATCACTTTTAATCACACCCTAGAGATTCACCAACACATGAAGTTTTCCAGTTTTGCCTTATAATGGCGGATCACGCACCATGGAAGAGCATAGAAAAGTCTGGTCACTGCGGAGGCCAGGAAAAAGATCAGCGCCAATCAGGATGTAAAGGTGCTGGTTGGTTGGTATGATTTCTGCCTCCATATCAACCTGTTTAGTTAAAATTTTATAACCCCTTGAGGAAAAAAGCATGACGACGCCCAAAGAAGTACTTCAGATAATTAAAGACAAGGAAGTCAGATATGTTGATTTCCGCTTCGCCGACACCCGTGGCAAGGAACAGCATGTCACGGTTCCAGCCACCACTATCGACGAAGACTTGTTCGAAGATGGCAAGATGTTCGATGGTTCGTCCATCGCCGGATGGAAAGGCATCAATGAGTCCGATATGATCCTGATGCCAGACCCGGACACCGCCGTACTTGACCCATTCTTTGACGACACCACCTTGGTCCTGCGTTGCGATATCATCGAACCGACCACTATGCAAGGTTACGAGCGCGATCCCCGCTCCATCGCCAAACGCGCCGAAGCCTATCTGAAGTCCACTGGCATCGCCGACACTGCGTATTTCGGCCCTGAAAATGAATTCTTCGTCTTCGACGACGTGCGCTGGGGTACCGACATGCAGGGGGCCTTCTACAAGGTCGATTCCGAAGAAGCCGGCTGGAACTCCGAGAAGGTCTACGAAGATGGCAATATCGGCCATCGCCCAGGGGTCAAGGGCGGTTATTTCCCGGTTCCACCAGTCGATTCTTTGCAAGACTTGCGTTCCGCCATGTGTAACACTTTGGAGGAGTTTGGTCAGGTTGTTGAAGTTCATCACCACGAAGTGGCCACTGCCGGCCAATGCGAAATCGGGGTCCAATTCGGCACTTTGGTGAAGAAGGCCGACGAAGTATTGGTGTTGAAGTATGTCGTGCAGAATGTCGCCCACGCCTTCGGCAAGACGGCCACTTTCATGCCCAAGCCCCTAGTCGGCGACAATGGCAGCGGCATGCATGTCCACCAATCCTTGGCAAAAGACGGCAAGAATATATTCACCGGCGATCTGTACGGCGGTCTTTCCGAAACCGCGCTTTATTACATCGGCGGCATCATCAAACACGCCCGCGCTTTGAATGCCTTCTGCAACGCGTCCACCAACAGTTACAAGCGTCTGGTGCCGGGGTTTGAAGCACCGGTCATGCTGGCTTACTCTGCCCGCAACCGCTCCGCTTCCATCCGCATTCCTTATGTGCAGAACCCCAAAGCCCGCCGCATTGAAGTGCGCTTCCCCGACTCCACCGCCAACCCCTACCTGGCTTTTGCCGCCATGCTGATGGCTGGGCTTGACGGAATCCAGAACAAGATACACCCCGGCGATGCCATGGACAAAGACTTGTACGACCTGCCGCCGGAAGAGGAAAAAGCCATTCCGCAGGTTTCCTACTCGTTTGACCTGTCGCTGGACACCTTGGACAAGGACCGCGAATTCCTGACCAAGGGCGGTGTCTTCACCGACGACGTGATTGATGCCTATATCGATCTGAAAATGCAGGAAGTGACACGTTACCGCATGAGCACCCATCCGGTCGAGTTCGACATGTACTATAGCCTGTAAAGGCTATACGGCACACCTGCTTCGGCAGGTGTGTAAATATAAAGCCGGTGTCCTGGAGAAATCCAAGGCATCGGTTTTTTTTGTAAACGGGTAACCGAGATGATATCCGATGCCTGCGTAATGTCGGGCAACGATAACGCGGTAAGGCGCATTCGTGTAGGGCTAACCCCTATTGATGTTACGCATGGAGTGTGGCAAAGCTCGCTTTGCCTGTCAAGGCAAGCCTTGACACTCCAAGTAGTTAAAATGCTTTACCGTAACCTAGAATCGACGCTATTTCATTTGCCTTCGCTATAAGTGATGCGTCGATTCTCCAGTCTGGCATCGAACGGGGGTATTCAAGAGACGACAGAATACGTAAATACGGAGATTGATGAAAATGTGGGTCGCCATCTCCGATCATCCCCATCGGCGCGGGGCAGGCATACGGTGAATTTTCAGGGTGTTTCATTGCTTCAAGCGATTGGATGTCCAAGCTATTTCCCAACCAAACGAATAATCGCGCAAGATAGTGGTCTGGCTGTGACAATAGATTCTCACCACGAAGTCTAAACGCTTGCAAACGGTCTATCCTTCTAAATGTGGACAGAATCAATTCCTGGGATCGTATCCACAATCTTATATAGAAATTCGCCAACCAAGCCGCATCATTGCCAAAGGATTGTCCATCGGCATATTGTTGATGGCTTGTTATCAAGGAATTCAATGTGGATACTGGATGGCGGGTTATGTGAATGATCCGCGCATTCGGGTATCCGGCTAGCGCCCTGTCAATCGATTTCTGGGATAGGCATGTTCGGGGACTTTTTTCGATTCCCGTTTTGCCATCAATCCCATCCAACAAGTAATCGAACATTTGCTTGGTCGTCCAATGGGAACGAGAAGTTATCCATTTTCTGGCTTCTTCGATTTTTCCATCTGTCTGTCCATGGAATTTCAATTCGGCAATGGTGCGAAGCAGTCCTGTGAGGTAAGACGATGAGTAAGGGGTTGGCCCATTACCGAGATTTAGCAATTCGTCTATCGTATCGACCAAAAATAGATTAAGTTCGGGAAAACCGTAGAAGCTTTTGTGCCGGCCTAGCATGGCACAAGTGACTGTGGAATAAGACCGCGGTGAACTGAATAATAAGATAGGCGAATGGTTCACATTTTGACGATCCAGATACCATAGACAAAACAGGGTGCATGGTCGTCCCTCAAGCGACGGTCAGAAAACTTTTTAAAAAATATTGCGTCTTTTAAATTGCCAAACAGATGAAACTTGTTGAGTAGGGGGGCGCAAGCGGAACGCAATTTGTCTACTTCATCCATCCCCGGCAAAAACCCGCAATTTGACAAAACGCTGAGCATCCATTGATCGGCGACATCATAGCCTAAAAATTCCCAGCTATTGTCCCGCTGCACTGGATTGACAGGCGGCAAACGAGCCTGCCAAGGCACTGCATCAGCTTCACAGTATGAACCCTGCATGAGGGTAATCGCAACCACGCGCCAAGCCCGCATTGGCTTGGACTTATACTCCCTACTCAATCCTAAACGCAAGGTATCAAGATCGGCCCATGAATTTTGAAAGCCGAAACGTTCAATCGGCACTGGCCTTTGCTCAGATTCAAAAATTGTCGGCCAAACTCGAGTATCCACCGACAATGGTTTGAGAATATCGAAGCGGTAAAGAAACCCCTGTTTGCGCTGTTCCGTCCAACTTTGCTCGAAGTTAAGCCAGTATTCACGGGCATCATAACCAATGATCTGCTCATCAATGTGTTCATCAGGTGAATTCATAATGCCAACCCCCTTAAAAAAAATCCGTTAGTTGCAAATGACTTCCTCTTTTATGTTACAAAAGCACTTGCAGGTTGTTGGATCTTGGTTTTGTACGTAATTAAAAACATGGGTGTGGTCGCCTGGGCAGGGATAATGCGGGCGGGACGGTGGCACTCTGTCAGTTCGTGGTGGAGGCGGATCTGGGCACGGACTGGAGCACGGAGGGCAGGGCTTGGTACATTCGGCGATGGGCGGAGCCACGTCGACGGTATCGTCGCTCTTGCTTAAAGCATCCGAAATTTCTTTCGCGGTGGTTTGCACCGCCCGCTGGCCAGGCGGACTTGTCAGAAATAGCGCAGCCGCAGCACCTGCAGCGAGCACGGCAAGCTCACCAATGCCTAAACCTATAGCGACTGCCATATGCCTCTCCTCATTTTGGAATCTCTTGCATTTTCTTTGCAACGAGTTCCGCCAGCAACGTGATTTTATAGTCCGGGTCTAGTTCTGGGGCCGCTAAATATTGGGCAATAGCAGGTTCTTTATCAAAGTCCAGACCGGCGAAAACTGCAATTCTAACAAACTGTGTGGTTGCCTCACCGTTTTTAATTCCATAAACTTTTGCTTTCCTAGCCGCTTGCTCGATAATCGCCAATAAACGCTCGTCATCCAAATGGGAGACCGCTGTCGGAGATGATCGCCTTAGCTCGCGGAGCAGCCTTTCATAAGATGCCTTCTGTCTTAGTTGCATCATCTGCTCAATTTGTTCTTTCCTGATTTCCATGTTGCGTACCACTTTCAAAGCTTCATCGGCATCACAATAAACTTGTACTTCTGATTTTGCGGGTCTTCAATCAGGCAACTGTTGCCCGCGTCGGTGAAGGACAGCGTCACGACTTCGGAATCCACATTGTTGAGGGCATCCAGCAAGTAGGTGGTATTAAAACCCACCGCCAAACCCTCGCCTTCAAGGTGAACCTCGAACTCTTCCTCGGCTTCTTCATGCTCGGGGTTTTGCGACTGCAAGATCATCAGCCCCTCTTTCACTTCCAGGCTAACACCCTTGATTTTCTCAGCGGTCAACACCGACACGCGCGTCAGGGCTGCTTTGAAGGTTTCCCGGTCTAGCGTGACGATCTTGGTAATATCCCTAGGCATGACGCGGCGGAAATCGGGGAAGCGCCCCTCGATTAACTTAGCGGAGAAGCTGAGTTCGCCCATCAAAACACTGATGTTGTTGGCACCAAATAGCAAGGTGACGGGTTCGTCTTGGTCGCTGAGCAAACGATATAGCTCCATGATGCCCTTGCGCGGCACGATGACCTGGCGCGGTTCGAATTCTACGTCCTCCAGCATTTCCTCAAAAAGTGCCAACCGATGACCGTCGGAAGCAACGGCACGCAACAATCGCCCGTCAAGGTCCAGCAGCAAGCCGTTGAGGTAATAACGGACATCTTGCAAAGCCATGGCGAAAAGGGTCTTTTCCATGGCCTTTTTTAGCAGTTTGCTGCTGAGGGTCAGTTCCGCCTCCGGGGCGCTGATATCAAAAGCAGGGTAGTTGTCGGCGGGCAAGGTGCTTAAGCTGAATCGGCTGCGCCCACTGTGGACCGTCACTTTGTCTGGCCGGCATTCCACATTGACTAAACTGCCGTCGGGCAATAGGCGGCAAATGTCCAGCAGTTTACGGGCGGGCACGGTGATTTCACCGTCTTCACCCGAATCCGCTACGGAATGCGTCACCAACTGCACTTCCAGGTCGGTTCCGGTAAACTCCAAGCGGTTGTCCGCAAGCTGGATCAACACATTGGACAGAATGGGCAGGGTCTGCCGTTTTTCTATTACCCCAACCACTTGTTGTAGGGGCATCAGAAGATTTTCTCGGGAGGTTTTGAATTTCATTTGAACCGATGACTGAATGGTGTTAATTGGAAAGTATACGCATTAAGTTGGAATAATCTTCCTGGAATTTACTGTCGCTTTCCTTCAATTCCACGACCTTGCGGGTGGCATGCAACACGGTGGTGTGATCCCGCCCCCCGAACATCTGGCCGATTTCGGGCAAGCTGTGGTTGGTCAGGTCTTTGGCTAGGGCCATGGCCATCTGCCTAGGGCGGGTAATCGTGCGGGTGCGTTTGTCGGATAGCAGGTCGGAGACGCGGATTTTGAAATATTCGGCCACGGTCTTTTGGATATTGTCCACGTTGACCATGCGATCCTGTAGGGCGATGAGGTCGCGCAACGCTTCCTTGGCAAAATCCAGTGTAATCGGCCTGCCAGTGAAATGAGAATTGGCGATGACCCTGCGCAAAGCCCCTTCCAACTCGCGAATGTTGGAACGGATGCGCTTGCCGATAAAAAACGCCACTTCCGGGGACAGTTCAATCCCGGCATGTTGGGCCTTGCTCATCAGGATGGCAACACGCGTTTCCAAGTCGGGCGGCTCCACCGCAACCGGCAAGCCCCAGCCAAAGCGGGATTTCAAGCGATCCTCCAAACCTTTGATTTCCTTTGGATACCGGTCACAGGTCATGACCACTTGGTGCTTGTTTTCCAGCAAAGTATTAAATGTATGGAAAAACTCTTCTTGGGATCGCTCCTTGCCGGCAAAAAACTGGATATCGTCGATCAGCAACGCATCAACGGTGCGGTAGAACTCTTTGAACGCGTTAATGGCGTTGTGTTGCAGTGCCTTGACCATATCCGAGACGAAACGCTCGGAGTGAAGATAGATGATATTGGCAGACGGATTGCCGACGAGTATCTCGTTGCCAATGGCATGCATCAAGTGGGTCTTGCCCAAGCCAGTGCTGCCATAGATAAACAAGGGGTTGTAAGCCCGACCAACATTCTGGGTCACTTGCACGGAAGCCGCCTTCGCCAGTTGATTGGATTTTCCTTCGACGAAATTTTCAAAGGTAAAGGCTGTGTTCAGATTGTTGGGTTGATTTTTACGGCTGGCGACCGGCTTTTTCGAAAAGCTTGTCTTTCCATCCGCACGGACTGAATTATCCAATGGACGGCTCCCAATCTCCAACACAATATTGGGTCTGGGTTCAATTTGCTGGTTGGCGACGGCTTCTTCGATTTTGTCGAAAAAATGTTGCTTGACCCAATCCAACACAAATCGATTGGGCGCGAGCAATTTAAGTTCACTACCGTTCTCCACGGCCTGCAAGGGCCTAATCCAGGTGTTGAACTGTTGCGGAGGCAACTCGCCTTCAAGTTTGCTGATGCATAGGTTCCAGAGGTTGCTCATCGGGTGGCTTGGCTAATTTCAAAATCAATGATGGGGATGCAACACGGGCGGGCCATCCCACAGGTCGAATCGTGAACGCACATTCTAACCGATTGGGGAGTTATCCACAGCAAGTGTTTTTAAGTCTGTGCAACAAAGCTTCATGTCATGCAAACAAGGCTTGGTGTATGATTGCTACAGTTTTAAAGTATCCCGTTCTTGCCTCTAGGGGAAGTCAAATGTACGAACATCTCGAAACCGCTGCCAATCCTGAAAAACTTAAACGTGTTGTCATAGACCCCGTCACCAGAGTGGAAGGCCACGGTAAAGTGACGTTGTTACTGGATGAAGAAAACCATGTCAAGCAGGCCCGCTTGCACATTGTTGAATTCCGTGGCTTCGAGCGCTTCATCCAAGGCCGGCCCTACTGGGAACTCCCGGTTCTGGTTCAACGTTTGTGTGGCATCTGTCCGGTTAGCCATCATTTGGCGGCGGCCAAGGCGGTTGACCAACTGGTGGGCGTGGACCAACTCACCCCGGCGGCTGACAAACTGCGTCGCTTGATGCACTTGGGCCAAACCTTGCAATCCCACGCGCTACATTTCTTCCATCTGTCCACACCTGACCTGTTGTTTGGCTTCGACGACCCCGCCAAACATCGGAATATCGTCAATGTATTGACCGAATTCCCAGACACCGGCCTGAAAGGTGTCAGGTTGCGCAAATTCGGTCAAGAAGTGATCCATGCCATCAGCGGCAAACGCATACACGGAACTGCGGCTATTCCCGGCGGCATGAACAAGGCACTTAGCCTTGATGACCGCGACTATTTGCTCAAGGACATTGACGAGATGATCCTGTGGTCACGGGAAGTTGTCGCATTAATTAAAAAGATTTACTTATCCAACGAAGAATACCACCGCCACTTTGGCGTTTTCCCGTCCAATTTCCTAAGCATCATCAGGCAAGACGGTGCGCTGGACCTTTACCATGGGGGCTTGAGGGCTAGGGACGAAAAGGGACAGACCATCTTTGACCATGTGGACTACCGCAACTATGCCCAATACCTACGCGAGGAAGTGCGTTCCTGGTCTTATATGAAGTTCCCCTATATCGTCGATCTTGGCCGCGAAAATGGTTGGTATCGGGTTGGCCCGTTGGCACGGATCAACAATTGTGACTTTATCACCACCCCGCTGGCGGAAGCCGCACGAGCCGACTTCAAGGCCCATAACCAAGGCTTGCCAGTGCATGAATCCCTGGCTTACCATTGGGCGCGTATGATCGAGATGCTGTATAGCGCCGAAGGCATCAAGGAACTGCTAAACGATCCCGATGTGATCAGCAACGACTTGGTGACCACTGGCGAGAAACGCCGGGAAGGTGTGGGGGTCATCGAAGCCCCGCGTGGAACCCTGTTCCATCATTATCAAATTGACGAGAATGACATCGTCACCCGCGCCAATCTGATTGTCTCAACCACAAACAACAACCAAGCCATGAACGAGGCGGTTCGATCTGTGGCCGCCCGTTACTTGGATGGCAAAGAACTGACCGAGGGGCTGCTCAATCATTTGGAAGTTGCCATCCGCGCCTATGACCCCTGCTTGTCCTGCGCCACCCATGCGCTGGGCAAGATGCCGCTGGAACTGGAATTGCTGGATGCGGATGGGGTGCAGATTGACAAGATGACGAGGGGGAGTGACGGCAAGATTTTTTCTTGACTCTGTAATCCATTGGATTACACTAACAACCATGTTTACTACTGTCACCGAACTCCCAGAATACATTTGGCGTGCTAACGAATTGCTTAACGAAGAAGAACGAAAGTCCGTCATTGATTATCTTGCGACTCATCCACGAGCAGGGAACATCATGGAAGGCACAGGTGGCATCCGTAAAATTCGTTGGGCGCGTGGCAGCAAAGGAAAAAGTAGCGGTGTCCGCGTCATTTACTATTACCATGACCAACGCATTCCACTCTATTTGCTTACTATTTTTGGGAAAAATGAAAAATCGAATATCACGAAATCTGAACGTAACGAATTGGCTAAGCTGGTCGGCTTACTTGTGCAAGTTGCGCTAGAGAGAGAGCATGTCTAAAGCATTTGAAAGCATTGCACAAGGTTTGCGTGAGGCAATTTCTCTAAATGAAGGGCAAGCAATCCAGACTAACACTTATCACCCAGAAAAAATCGATGTGGTGCAATTGCGCCACAGTCTGGGGCTTACACAAACTGAGTTTGCAGCTAAGTTTTGCATCAGTCTTGGAACGCTTCGGCATTGGGAGCGTGGTGACCGCAAACCTCATGGACCTGCATTGGCTCTACTGCATGTGGTAGCAAAAGAACCCCAAGCAGTTCTTCGTGCACTGTCTTAGGTTATGAAGGTTTTAATATGAGTTGGGAAAACGACCTATTGGAATGACATGAAATACAGCAAAGCGTGGGAGTTTATTGGGGATAATATCATTTCAATACTCACTATCATTATAGGAGTTCTAGTTGTTATTCTATCTCGGTTAAATATATTACCTACTTCGATAATACCCGAGGCGTTGTTAGCCCTAGTATGTATGCTGGCGACCTCCGAACTTGTTGAAAGAAGAAAAAAAATTGCGAAGATCGAAGAAAAACTGGATGATGTCAGAGAACTATTTATAGCAAATAGTCATGGAGTAAAAACCATAACATTTCAATCGAATGACGAAGCGGTATTGTATCAGGCAAAAAGATTTCGGGAGGCAAAGGCTTTTCTTGATATGGCGGGTATTGACCGCAGACGAACGGGAGATACATCTGCTAGAAAGCGTTATGAGGAAGCGCGAGAAAATGTCATTTTATCAGGCGAAGTAAAAGTAAGATATATTGGTGTATTATACGGAAAAAACCGATTGAATTTTGGTCGTGAATACGTTATAAACCACAAAGCTAAAAATTTTTTCGCTGGGTATTTCAAAAAACCTTACAATGAAATTCCTCTTATGAGTTTTATTATTGTTGATAGACAAGAAGTTATAACTAGGTATCCTTTTCAATTTGGACAAGATACAGGATACATAGCAATACAGAGTCCGTATATTGCCAAATTGTTTTTAGGTTATTTTGAAAGACTTTGGGAGTGTTCGGATAAGTTACGGAACAATAATGACTACCAGAAATTATTTGAAGAAATTGAGGAAAATTCAGTAGAATAAGCTGGGCAGACATTCCGAAGCGCGACGTGGTTTGTAACCCCGTTGCTTACGTTTTGTGGGCCTTGGTCATCGTTCAGCCCGATTGGGTGACTCCGTAGCCCGGATGGAGCCGCTTGCGGCGTAATCCGGGTTTTGTGGTCGGCAACCTCCCGGATTGCGCCGCAAGCGGCTCCATCCGGGCTACAACACTCGTCGCCGCTGGGTTCGGAAGGTGGACGAGTCGCCGCACTCCTGCTTGGTGGGCTGAACGATGACCAAGGCCCGTTTTGTGTGTGCAACCATGCCTGCCGAACTACAACGTTACGGACGGGATTACAAATCCCGTCCGGCTACGATGCACTTGCGGAAGATGTTCTTTGTCGTATTTGCTAGGCTCATATCGGTAAAATAGGTGAAACGCATCCGTGGGAGCGGTTTCTAACCGCGACAGATGCCGAAAGTCGCGGTTAAAAACCGCTCCCACGGTAACGCATTTGTCCGGCTTCACCAATTTACCGGCATGAGCCTTTAAACCAGCGATATTCAACAGGAGAAATAACCCATCGACCTCAGTAAAGAACACATTGCCCAATCACGAGTAATCGCAAAAGGCGAGCGTATTCGGGATGTTCAAAGGCTCGTCGATGAATATGGTGGTAAAAAATCAAAATGGGTCAAAAAAAGTGGCCCATTGTTTGAGAACCAAGGAAAGTTTTGTGAATACCATTGGTATGAGCATTATGGCATTGGCAGATTTGAAATCAAGTTAAAGGTGATCAGAGAAAAATGATTGTCAAACTTAAACCAAACACTCAGGGCTATCCCGATCTTTCGGAAAATCAGCCCTATTTCGTCATAGGCATAGAAGCTGATGACTATAGACTGTTAAATGATGCAGGGAAACCCTATCTTTATCCTCCTGAAATATTTCATATCATAGACTCAAGTCAGCCTATGGAATGGATAACTGAATTTGGCGATGACGGGGAGCAGTATTCATACCCCGCACCTTTAAATGAAGTCGGTTTTTTTGAGGATTTATTTGAACAGCAGCATGAAAAAGTATCGGTATTTTGGCATATTGTGAATCAAACACTAGCAAAAGCCGCCTGATTCGATCATTGACGGAAAACTTATATGACTGACAATGTTGAAAACCTTATATTAGAACATCTCAAGTTGCTGCGTAACGAGATCAAAGCGCAAGGCATTAAGTTGGACGAGCAATTTGAATCTGTTCGACTACGTTTAAGTTCCATCGAAGGTCAGATGGCAGGTATCCATGCCGATATAGCCATCATGCACGGTCGTTTGGACAAGTTTGAGAGCCGCCTTGACCGCATAGAACGTCGGCTGGAATTAACCGCATAAAAATGAATATAAACTTTAAAAAAATCGCCCAAGAAGCATTTGCCCACTAACCCAACCCTTCTAATTTTCGGCTACGGCAATCCTAGCCGGGGCGACGATGCCTTAGGGCCCATGTTGCTGGAACGCCTAGAGGCAGAGGCAGTTTCCGGCATTGAATGCCTTACCGACTTCCAACTCCAAGTGGAACACGCGCTCGATTTGGAGGGGCGTGATTTGGCGTTGTTCATTGATGCACATCTCACCTGCACGCCGCCTTATGAATTCACACTTCTGCAACCCGAAATAGACCGCAGTTACACTACCCACGCGATGAGTCCAGCGGCGGTGTTGCAGGTGTATCAACAGATCAACCACCGCCCTCCTCCGCCCTCGTTCATGCTCAGCGTCCGTGGCGAGCGCTTTGAACTAGGGGAAGGTCTAAGCCTTTCTGCCCTAGCCAATCTTGAAGCGGCTCTGCAATTCGCCAAATTACTCTGCGCAAGGCCAGAATTGTCTTATTGGCAGAGTTTATGCCGGAAACGCCCGTGAACGGGCTTATTCCGGCCTACGGTGCTAGTCTACGGCTTAACCACCAAAAAGTACGGGAAAAATGTCGAACATCCTTCTTTGGATTTGGCAGCCACTGTAACGCGAACTTTGCCGGGTTGGGTGATGGGTTGAGACAGCTTGACCTTCAAATCCCATTCCCCAGACCGTCGCTGGGTTGTTTCTGGCTTTACCGGGTTGCCGTTGACATTTAATTCCAACGACGAAATTTCTGTGTTGTCCGATGCGACTAGGGCAATTTCGCTGACTGACTTTAGCTCGGAATTTCTAACCGGTGATTCATCGTAAAATTTGGCCTCTGCGCAACTGGCAGTGCCGCCGCCGCCGCTGCCGTAAGCCCAAGCAAAGGCTGAATTTAGCAATAAGGCTAAGATTAGGGGAGCCTGTAAAAGTGTGATTGTTTTGTTCATGTGTTCTCCAGGTTTGTAGAATTATGTGCGTGTTTTATTCAACAAAGCAGCCAAGTCAGCGAAGGCTTTGTGCCCACCGCCAGTGTCTTTAGGTTTGTCCGTATTCGACCCGCCATAGGTGCCTGCGGTTAGGTATCTGCGGTGTTCCTCGTCGTGGCAGTAAAGGCAGAGCAATTCCCAATTGCTACCATCTTGTGGGTTGTCGTCATGGTTGTGGTTTTTGTGATGGACGGTGAGTTCACGCAAATTTTTAAGCTCGAATTCCCGTGCGCAGCGTCCGCATATCCAGGGAAAAAGTTTCAGTGCCTGTTCGCGGTAGCCCTTCTCCCGTTCTTCTTGATTGCGTCGGGCTTCGGCCACGATGCGGTCGAGTTTGCCGATGTCCGGCGCGGTTTTTTTAATCGCCATGCTGTGTATCTCCCATAGGATTTCCTGCTTTGCTTGTAAAATTAATTAGGATTGAATCCACCGGCCTTCGGCCCTAACCAATCGATTTCCATGATTGAAAAGTCATCCCCCAGTTGATCGGACCCTTGCAGTGCTTGAATGTGGGTAAGCAGTGCGTCCATCACGGGAGTGTCTGGCGGCAAGCTACAAATGAATCTGACAAAGCTATCCAGTTCCCAAATTTCTCCGCTCTTTTGTTCGATTTCAAAAACACCGTCGCTGTAAAGAAAAATTTTTGCGTTAGGCTTTAGGGTAAGGCTTAGGGTATCGTACTGTTCCCCCGGCATTATGCCAATCAACGTTCCCTGGGATTCAAGACGTGTTGGATTGGACTCGTTGATGCAGGTTCCGTTGAACAGTAAGGCCGGCGGATGTCCGCCGCCTGCATAGGCTAGTTGCCTAGTGCTCTGGCAGAGTACACCATACCAGATGGTAAAAAACTTGTCGTCATGTAACTCTGCCGTAAAAGCAGCATTCAGCCCCCTTAGCACTTGGCTTGGGTCTTTGAAATCGGTGTTGGGCAAAGCCTCAGAGCGTAACACATCCAATACTGTCACTGACAACAACGAAGACCCTACCCCGTGGCCGCTCACATCAAGCAGGTACACGGCGAAATGGTCATAGTCAACCCAATGATAGCCAAACGAATCCCCCCCCAATTCCGTGGACGGCAAGAATCGCCAATCGACGCGGACTGGTCCCAGTTTGAGGGGTTTAGGCAATAGCGAGCGGAGGTACTTCGCCGCCTCTGCCACTTCCTCGGAGAGCCGTCGCTGCGTCTCGGCCAGTTTTCGATAGGCTTCGTTGCGTTCCTGTTCGCTACGTTTGCGTTGCAACAAGTTGCGCACACGGACTTTCAGCACGGCTGGCACAGTGGGCTTGCAGAGATAGTCGTCAGCACCGAGTTCCAGCCCGTCGAGTTGGCTTTGCTCTGAACTATCCGCGCTGACAAAGATGACCGGGATGTCAAGGGTTTCCTGACATTCCCTAAGATGCTGCAAAACCTCGATACCGTTCATGCCGGGCATCTTCACATCAAGCAGGATCAGATCCGGGCGATCCGGGCGCTTTGCCAGCTCCAAGGCTGTTTCACCGCAAGTGGCTGTTTTGATCCGGTAATCTGCACGTAAGGCCGATATCAATACATGAAGATTGGCTGGCATGTCGTCCACCAGCAAAATCAGAGGCTTTTCCAAATATTGCTTGTCCAAAGTCATAACTCCAAACCCAGTGTGGTGGCCAGTTGAGTGATGGTGGCCATGGCTCCGGCATGGTCGAATTGGTTTATCTGGTATATAAGTTTGGCAAGCGGTGAATCTGGCAAGTCGTTTTGGGCGAATGTTTGTAAAGCTGTCATTTGAACATCGGGGATCAACTCTTGTTCACGCAAGTAGGGTGCCACGCTGGTCAATAGTTCCGCCAACGCTTTCAAGTCCTGCCTTTCTGATGTTAAGTCTTTTTGGTTGAGCCTAACTTGGGTGGAAATTGCACCCGTCGCGTCAGTGAGTGCGACGGCAAAGGGAATCCGTGAAATTAGCGGCTGGTCAGCCTTGACTTCCCGTTCCAATTGCTGTGTCCATCGAGCTAATTCCGATGCGCCTAGGTTAGAGGCCACACCCTTTAGCGTATGCAGAAGTAGGGTCGCTTGTGCATTATCGCCTTCATCCAGCAAGGCATCAAGTTGCGCCAAAAAACCGGCTTGCCCCTCTGCAAACTCAAGCAACAAACGAGCCAGCAACTGACGGTTCCCGCATAAGCGTTTTAATGCTGTGCCGAGGTCGAATCCGGGCAGAAAATCCGGCAAATCAACTTCCGATGGCTTTTTACCGTCCACTAACACATAGTCAGTGACTAGTAGTGGCCCCACGCTACCGGGCTTTATCCAACGTTGGAGAACTAGGCACAATTCGTCTGGATCAATTGGCTTGGATACAAAGTCTACCATGCCGCAAGCGGCACAACGCTCGCGGTCCTCTGGCATCACTGCCGCTGTCATGGCGATAATTGGCAAATCCCGGCCGTTTTGCAATTCGAGTATGCGACGGGTGGCTTCTAAACCGTCCATAGTCGGCATGTGCAGGTCCATCAGCACGGCATCAAAGGATTCCCGGCTGACCCAATCAACGGCCTCCCCCCCGTGGTTGGCCAGCGTGACTTTAAAATTAAACCTTGAAAGGAATTCTGCGGCCACTTGCTGGTTGATGGCGTTGTCTTCAACCAGCAGAATGCGTGCCCCATCAAAGTCATGGTGATTGTGGGTCGGTTTGTAGTCAATAGGTTTGTAGTCAATACTGGATACGACCGGTTTGGAGTTACTGCCTTTCACCAATGCATTGAAAAGTTCTGAAGGCATCACTGGCTTGGTCAATACCCCGTCCAAGTGAATCGACCCCACTTGCGAAAGCAATTCTTCTTTGTCATAAGCCGTAATCATGACCACCAGCAGCGGATGGGTAAGGTGGCCCAGTCTGGCATCATCCTGAAGGCATCGGGCAACTTCCAAGCCTCCCATGCCTGGCATCCGCCAATCCAGCAGCACGGCATCGAACGGACAGCGGGAGAGTTCCGCCGCCTCAATTTGTGCCAGTGCATCTTCTCCAGAAGCGGCGGTATGGGTTTCCAAACCCCAAGCATCCAGAATTTGCTTCAGAATAATCCGGGCGGTTTCCTGGTCATCCACCGCAAGAATTTTGCAATATTCCAAAGGGCGCAGGTCGCGGTAGCCAACGGAACTTGCCCCCACGCCGACTTGAATGGTGAAGGCAAAGGTTGATCCTTCGCCCTCCGTGCTGGACACACTGATCGAACCTCCCATCAGGCCAATCAAGCGCTGACTGATGGTCAGTCCTAGGCCAGTCCCGCCGTGTTTTCGGGTAATCGAGCCATCCCCTTGGGTAAAGGCTTGGAAAAGCCGATCCATTTGTTTTTTGGAAAGGCCGATGCCAGTGTCTCGCACGGCAAAACGCAAAGTTACCGTCTCGCCGTCATCATGGGCCACTTCCGCCTTGATGTGAATTTCGCCGAATTCAGTAAATTTGACCGCGTTGCCCACCAGGTTGTTGAATACTTGGCTAAGCCGCATGGCATCCCCTATGACCTCGACGGGTATGGCGGGGTCAATTTCCAAGAAAATTTCCAGCCCCTTCTCGGTTATGCTTGCCGTATGAAGGTCTGCAACACTCTTTAGGGTTTCCTCGATCCGGAAAGGCAAACGCTCAATCTCAAGTCGTCCTGCCTCGATTTTGGAATAGTCCAGAATGTCGTTGAGAATGCTTAGCAAAGCGCGTGACGACGCATAGGCTTTGCGAAGAAAATCGTATTGCTTCGGTTTTAGCGGGGTCTCTAGGACTAGCTGGATGAGCCCTAGGATGGCATTCATCGGAGTGCGGATTTCATGGCTCATATTAGCCAAGAATTCGGATTTGGCCTGATTGGCGGTTTCGGCAGCCAGCTTGGCTTGACTCAACTCCACCTCTTGTTGCTTGCGTGAAGTGATGTCTCTGATGATGCCGACGGCAAACCAACGCTGCCGTAGGAATACCGACGACAGGGAAAGTTCAATGGGAAACTCCTCCCCGTCCTTTCTAACACCAACGAGTTCCAGTGTTTTACCAACCGCATTTCCCCGACCGGTTTTCTGCCAGATTGGAAAGGCTCCGCGATGGGATGGCAGAAAGCGTTCCGGGGCGATCAATTCATGCAGATTTTGACCCATTGCTGCGTCGGTCGAATACCCGAACATCATTTCAGC
The DNA here is from genome assembly GCA_003242955.1 of Candidatus Methylumidiphilus alinenensis. Lineage (GTDB taxonomy): Bacteria > Pseudomonadota > Gammaproteobacteria > Methylococcales > Methylococcaceae > Methylumidiphilus > Methylumidiphilus alinenensis. The sequence continues at coordinate 5,610 of QJPH01000269.1, read as the reverse complement.
GCCTTGGTTCCAGAAAGAAATCTTTCCTTCATCATCCATCATGGCGATGGCATTCTGCGTGGACGAGGTGATGGCATTCAAGGTTTTATTTTGGGCATCCAGATCGTCTTGGGTTTGTTTTCGCTCGGTGAAGCTTTGCAGTAGCCGTTGATGGGATTCGATATGGAAAACCCACAAGAGTTGGGCGACTGACAATAACATCAGAATCCCACAGCCGGCCCGAAACAACTCCACGGGCAAACCTATAAAGGCATCGAAAGTCTCGTTATTCATCCAGTCGGCCGGAAACCACAAGGCACGTGGAACGACCAAGCCGGCGAGCACCCCATACAATAAGAAGGTGAAAGCGGCCACTTGGCAGGCATGGAGGATGGGCCTGAAATCGCTGGTGGCAAGTACGGGACGGATGCGGTTTTGGCAATAAAGCAAGAAACCAACGCCTGTCAACAGGGAGCCGGTGAAACCCAGTAGATAACGCGACCAGATAGCCAATGCCAGATCTTTTTCATCAGCAAACCCTATCGCAAGAAGTACTGCATAGACCACAACGGCAAGCAAGGCACGGGAAAGCACAAGCCCAGGTAGCCAAGAAGGTGTTTCAGGTTTTAGGGAAGCCCGAAGCATCCGCCTGCCAAACTCAAATAAGAACACATAAGAGACAAACAGCACGCAAGGCTTTGCCAAAGCCAGCGTGTGATTGTACCCGCGCACTATTTCCCAAAGACCCATCCATTCCAGAACGCCATGGATAAATGCGAAGGTGGCTAACAGCCAGATAAAGTGGGCTAATTCTAAACGGCTTTCTTCCTTGGCCCTGGTAACCACCACAATGCCCAAAAGAATGAAAGACAAGCCGTAGATAAAAAAAACGACATCAAGGTATAACGTGATCGTCGTGGAAGCCATAAATCCTTAACTTTAAAGAACCTGATTAACAAGATTGTTCAGACAAATCGTTATGAAACAGCGTTTCCTTCGAGGTTTTCCATAAGTCCAAAAAAATACTCACCCCCCCGGTCTTTCATTTTGGCCTACCGTCAATCGGGCAGTAGCCCCGGCCTTGCTCTTAGGCAGTTGGTAAGGTTTGCCATTTAACTGTATCTTGGTTGCGGACGAGTTGCCCAATACGACCAAGAAGGGTGCCTGCCCCGAGAAGCTAAGTTCTGTGCCTGCCGGTAGCCTCTTGTAAACAAGACGGCGACCGGCATGGTCGCGAATTCCTACCCAAGCCCTAGCTGAGAGATGGACGGCAATCGTGTCTGCCCCTTGGTTGTCAGGCTGCCTGACTTGAGTTGGGTTTTCCAATATTGCTGGGGGGCTTGAATTGGTGGGCTTTCCGTCCTGTGAGTCACTGGATACAGGCTTCGGCGGGCCCACAAACGGATACGCCACGGTGACAGATGGCAGTGTTTTGTTCGTAAGAACTTCGGCATCAGGCTGTCCGCTTACCCTGCCACTTTGCTCAATTATCCCATCGATGCCAGACAATTCATCCGACGGCTTTGTAGAGTTTTCAATCGTGTTCACATCCCCACTAGGCATGGGCGACAGGGGCAAATGGCTTGCATCCGCCCCAGATTGAGTTTCTGGGGTTTCTACGCTGGGAAACATCACTTTTCTGGCTATCAACCCTAGCGCCGTCAACACGATGACTGCAAACAGTAGAACTAACACCACGTTTGATTTTGATGTTTTCGAATTCTGCATTGCCATCTGCAAGGGAGCCTGAGCCGGTTGGGCAATCCGGTCATAGGAGTTGATCAGGTGTTCTACCGGCAGATTCAACAAGCGTCCATAATTGCGCAGGTAGCCTTTTACATACACTGGCTGGAACTGGGCGAAGTCGCCCTCTTCCAGCGCAATGACAATTCTCGGCGTAAGATGCAAACTGGCGGAGACGGATTGTACAGACAGACCGCTTGCCTCACGGGCGCGCCTAAGTTGCTTGCCCAAATCGGACCGCTGGCCAGTTGGCTCCGTTTGCGGATTGCCCTCATTTAATTTATTCACACTTTTCTCCATGCTACATCGTTTTCGGAATGATTCAAATTTTCCTACACGTTTTTTCTATTCAAGACAGTATTTTCGTATGTTGGCTTCAATCTCGCTAAAGCGTATAAGATCGACATTGGAATTTTGCCCACCGTTCCAGTAGCCGTAACCCCGACGATTGTATCTGTAAGGTATCTGTGTCCCTGAATTCATCAGCATATCGGCCTTAAGGTTCTGGTAACGACGGCATTCGGCATGCCGACGCTGCATCTCATCCAGAATTTTTTGGTTATCGTCCGGCTGGCTTTGCGGCATTTTAGTCTGCCGGCCGGCCTTCTCCGCGTTTTCTTCCTGCTGAATCTGACCTTTCGTCATGACTCTTTCCGCATTTGGCTGGTCGGGCAAGTCGCCGTAATGCACTTCCCCATTGGCATCGGTCCATTTATAGACATCGGCCTGGACACATCCCCAAACTAACACAAAAATAATAGCTGCTACAAGGAAATTCAAGCTACCACTCCAGAATGTTATAATGTAAAAAAAAGCCGAACGAGAGCAGTCTAGCACGATGAAATACCTGACAGAATGTCCTGAGCGAAAATTACTCAATGATGATATTCATGCCCGCCCTTATCTTGAACTTAATCCACCAGAACAGGTTTCTTACCTTGCCTTATTGGTTGATCGGGAGGAAAGGCTAAGGGAGTCGGAGCATTTACGTTTGCTGTGCACTCATTTTGGCAGGCCGGATGCTGTCAATCTGGACAGCAAAGACATTTCCATAGATTTCGGCCTATTTCGCTTCAAAATGGAGGTACATGCAGAATATACCCATTACAAATTCATCCGGCAATCAAGCCTTATGGACCCATTCGCAGAGCCTCCCATTCTTTCAGTGCCAGAGGATTGGCTACGAGGTTTGCCCGGTCGGCTATTGGTCGGCATCCAAGTTGCGATTGTTGATTCTTCAACCTCAAAGTTAAACCTTTCCCCGGAAAATCTGCCCCGGTATTTTGACGGCAACCGTTTGATTGGCGGCAAAATCGCGGGTGGTAACGGGGTAGCCTATAGTGATTTTATTATCCATGACGATGGCTTCAGCCGTTTGCTGATTGCCAATCATCACTTTGCCCCCGGCCAGGCGGGGCGATGTTTGCAGCGGCTTTTGGAAATCGAAACCTATCGCATGCTGGCCTTGCTTGGCTTGCCCAAGGCGAGGGCTATCATGCCTGAACTGCCTAGGGCTGACCGCCAATTGGTCGAGTTGACGGCAGCCTTGGACGAAGATGACGGACACTCCGACGAAGCCTTGCTAGATGTGTTGACCCAACTCGCCGCCACCGTTGAAAACAAGGTCTCCGCTACCTATGCGCGTTTTAACGCCACCCGCAATTACGCCTCACTGGTCAACATTCGGTTGGAACAACTTCGCGAATCCAAAATCGAGGGCGTACCCTCGTTCACTGAATTTTTGGAACGCAGACTGAGCCCCGCAGTCAACACCTGCAATTCGGTTGACCATTGGCTGCACCAGTTGGCCCAGCGCATATCCAATGTAAACCAGCTCTTGTTGACCCGGATTGATGTGCGCCGCAAACAGCAAAATCAGGATATATTGGAATCCCTGAACCGGCGGGCAAAAATGCAACTGCGTTTGCAACAGGCCATTGAGGGATTGTCAGTGATGGCGATAACCTATACCGCAGTAAGTTTATTGGGTTTGGTGCTTGCCGGAGTCAAGTCGATTGGCATTAATATCAAGTCGGACTTGGCCTTGGCGCTTCTGATCCCTATCATCGGGTATTTTGTTTACCTAGGTGTAGTCCATATTCATGAAACCATAGAAAAGGAAGACCGGGAACAGAATGACAGATAACGGCTTAATAATTGTAAGAGTTCACTCCCCCCTGTCTTTTCCTGGGAGCGCGGCTATCTTGGCCGCCATTTCAGTGGGCGAGACACCCTCGCTGTCACAGGGGGAGTGAACGCTTGCGATGGAGTTGGCTGTTTTTACCCAACCCTCGCGTTGTGCGCAACTGACATGACATGACATGTAAGCGCAAAATGATAATGTCACCCGCCCGCGAGTCAGAAATGATTCTTTCTTCAGTAGGGGGCTAGGGCACTACACTGGCTTGTCCGACAAATACCGGGACAGCTTTTCCGCCAACGTTTTAACGTGGGAGTTAAACATCATGCTCAGATGATTGCCTGGAACCCAGTGTTCGGTGACCGCCGCGTGAGTGTATTGCGCCCATCCCCAAGCTTCGCGGGTATCGTTCATTTCATCATCGGCGCTTTGTTCGCTGGCTCGAAACAGATGAATTGGGCAACGCAATTTTCCGGGCATTGGGTGGTCGGCAAGCGCTTGCCCGGTGATTCGAACCACGTTGACCATTGCCTTGAGTTCGTCAACTGCCGCTTTGGGGTCGAATAATAGTTTATGTTGCAGGAAAGTGTGCGCCACTGCGGCATACGCCGTTTCAATGTCCGGCAACGTTTTTATTGTTTCTGAAGACAGATTAAGGCTATTACCCATGATCTGTTCATACATCTGTACATAGGCTACTAGGCACTCAAGCTCACTTGAATTAAATGACCTGAAACCCGGTGCGTGCGCATCCATGATTGCCAGTAAGTACACGGTCTCGCCCTGCTGTTCCAGTTGCCAGGCCATATCAAAGGCAACCCGGCCACCCGATGAATGCCCGACCAGTTGGTAAGGCCCGCTGGCTTGCTGTTGTTGCATCAGCTTAAGATGATGACAGGCAAGCTCATCAATAGTATCAAGCGTTGCCGAACCGTCCAGCCCCGGAGTCTGCAAGGCATAAAAACGTTGCTGCGCGCCTAAACTAGTAGCCAAAGGGTACAAATACATCACCGAACCAAAAATTCCGGGCAGGCAATAAACCGGGTTGGTCGTTCCCTTGCTGTGTATGGGCGCCAGATCGGTAAAACGGCGTGTGCCTTCTTGCCGTAACAATTCTGCCAAACTGGCAACCGTAGTGTGTTGAAACAATGCGCTTATGGGCAGGCGTGCGGTGAATTGTTCCCGAATATGGTTCATGAGCTTTACGGCCAACAACGAATGACCGCCCAGGCTGAAAAAGTCGTCATGAATGCCTACAGATGGCACGTTCAGGACGGTTTCCCAGAGTGAAACGAGTTGCAATTCAACGGTATCTCGCGGCAGGGCGCTTTCGCTTCGGGTATTGTTATCCGGCGCGGGCAGGGCCTTGCGGTCGATTTTGCCGTTGGGGGTCAAAGGCAGGCTGTCCAGGATCATGAAACTCGCGGGGATCATGTAGTCGGGGAGTTTGGCTTTGAGGAAAGTGGCGAGGGCAGTGGTCAGTTGCCAGTGATCAGTGACCAGTGAAGAAGTGCCATGGAGATGTCCAGACCTTCTTTCTGGCCATTGGTCACTGCTCCCTGCCACATCGAAACGAGGGTGTCACAAGAGCCTCTGGCTATGTTTTGGAATCCGGTGGATATTTTCTCGCGGAATGGATGATATTTAAAACAACAACGGTATCGTTATCTATCTTCACAATTGCAATACAGCATTTTTAATATCAGAGAGTTACTTTTAGGTCATATTATTTTGCAAGGTACATACAT
>QJPH01000303.1 GCA_003242955.1 Candidatus Methylumidiphilus alinenensis | reverse complement strand
TATATCAAGATTTCTCTATGCTTCACATACCTTTTGCAGAAATGTATGCCAACCAATCATTTAAACGCGTATAATAATCCACCTATGGGCTTCCCTTAACGCGGTAGGGCGCAACAGGCGTGTTCCGTCGTTTTGGCAACGTCTTTTGTTGACCGTCAAAACGGCCTATGTGCCATTTTTTTCACCGCTAGGAGTCCCGAATTGCATTCATGTACAGCGTTTTTTCTTAACAAAGGAAAATAATAAAGGACACTCATTCAAACTATCCTGTGTGTCTGTGCTTTGCAAAATGGTAACCCAACAAGTAACTATTCGATATTAAAAACGCTGTAAATAACATTTCTGTCAAACTTTAGAGCAGTAGGTTGTGCTGAGGAATGAAAAGAATTATTCGCTATTATACACGAATTAAGATTTATAAATTTTTGGAGTGACACGATGCCATCAACACTGTCCATTGAAATACCCTCTGAAATAGCCCATGCAGCGAAAATGACACCTGAGGAAATGCGCAGGGAATTGGCAATACATTTGTTTAGCATTCATAAACTTTCTTTTGGCAAGGCTAGGGAAATGGCTGGAATGACGGTTTGCTCATTTCAGCAACTGCTGGGAAGTCGGGACATTTCACCGCACTATGATATTGCCGAATATGATGAAGACTTGCTTACATTATCTAAGCTAGGCCGACTATGAAAGTGGTCAGCAATACCTCCCCGCTCATCAATCTAGCTTGGATTGGACGGATGGAGATACTGCATGAATTGTATGGCACTATCCATATTCCAGAAGCAGTATGGAACGAAATCGTCGTGCAGGGTGCGGGGCAACCGGGTGCCGAGGAAGTCAGCAATGCCCATTGGATAAATACTTGCGCGGTTGACAACAGGCTTCTTGTGCTAGCGTTGCATCAGGAATTGGATGCCGGAGAAGCAGAAGCCATAGCACTTGCCATTGAAGAAAAGGCCGAACTATTGCTGATGGATGAACGGTTAGGACGAGAGACAGCTTGCTATTTCGGATTAAATTATACAGGTGTGATCGGTGTGCTGATTGAAGCCAAACAGAGGGGGCTTATCGGCTTGATAAAAGAACATTTGGACAGATTGCGGGCTATGGCGGGATTCCACATCAGCCAAGCTTTATACCTCAAGGTATTGCAGGACCAAAACGAACTATAATCATGCCCCATCACCCCGTCCCGAAAAAGATCATCCGCCGCCCCGTCCCGCAATTGAATGGGCATTTTCCGAACCTGTCCCCGCTTCTTCAGCGCATTTACCTGTCGCGCAACCTGACCGAACCGGAAGAATTGGACCGTACCTTGGTCAAGCTACCCTCGCCCTGGTTATTGTCGGGCATGGAAAACCTAGTGGGTCATTTGGTCAAAGCCATCAAAGACCAGAAACATTTGCTCATCGTCGCCGACTTCGATGCCGACGGCGCGACGAGTTGCGCAGTGGGGATGCTGGGCCTTAAAGCGATGGGTGCGGAGAAGGTTTCCTACATCGTCCCCAATCGCTTTGAATTCGGCTATGGCCTAACCCCGGAAATCGTTGCCGTCGCCGCGAGACACCGGCCAGATGTACTGATTACCGTGGACAACGGCATTTCTAGCATTGAGGGTGTTAAAGCAGCGAAAGCCTTGGGGCTGACTGTCCTAGTCACTGACCATCATTTGCCCGGCGAGGAATTGCCCGAGGCCGATGCGATTGTCAACCCGAATCAGCTCGGCGACCCCTTCCCCTGCAAAGCCTTGGCCGGTGTCGGTGTGATGTTTTATGTGTTGATGGCTTTACGGTCACGCTTGCGTGAAAACGGCTGGTTTGCCCAAACCGGGATTCCCGAACCGAACTTGGCCCAATGGTTGGATTTGGTGGCATTGGGCACCGTCGCCGACGTGGTGGCACTCGACAGGGTCAACCGTATCCTAGTCCATCAGGGATTGCTGCGCATACGCCAGGGACACGCCCGGCCCGGCATTGTTGCCTTGTTGGAAATCGCCGGACGCAAACCGGCTTCAGCGGTGGCTGCGGATTTGGGTTTTTTTGCCGGACCCAGGCTAAATGCGGCCGGACGTTTGGAAGACATGGGGCAAGGCATTGAGTGCCTGCTCTGCGAAGACGTGGCGGTGGCTAGGTCCATGGCCACCCAACTCGACCACCTCAACCGGGACCGCCGGGAGATTGAAGACCAGATGAAGCTAGATGCCTACGCCATCCTCGCCAATTTGGACACAGTGAAGCGGACTAAGGATTTGGCGGGGGTTTGCTTGTTCGATGCTTCCTGGCATCAAGGTGTCATCGGCATTCTCGCCTCCCGTGTCAAAGACAGGCTGCACCGTCCGGTGATCGCCTTCGCCCCGGCTGGCAACGGTGAAATCAAGGGTTCCGCCCGTTCCATCCCAGGTGTCCACATTCGCGACGTGCTGAGCAATCTCGCCTCCGCCCAGCCCGGTTTGTTGACCCGTTTCGGTGGACATGCGATGGCTGCCGGGCTTAGCCTTGACGAATGTAACTTCCCGGAATTTGCCAGGTTATTTGATAATGAGGTTAGGAAACATTTGGTGGGTTTGGATTTGGCCCACGCGGTGCATAGTGACGGGGAATTGTCTCCCGACGAATTGCGGCTGGAAAGCGCCGAAATTTTGCAACAGGCAGGGCCTTGGGGCCAAGGTTTCCCTGAACCCCTGTTTGATGGTGAGTTCGACGTGGTCCAATCCCGCATCGTCGGCGAAAAACATTTGAAGTTGGTGCTAAAAACGCCAGACCAAAAACGCATGATAGACGGCATTGCATTTTTCGTCGATGACCCGGAAAGCTGGCTGGGTTGTCAGCGCATCAAGCTTGCTTACCGGCTGGATGTCAACGAATTCCGGGATAACCGGTCCGTGCAGATGCGGATTGAGTATATGGAAGGGTAGATACTAATGGACATTATATTAATTCATGGCATGGGGCGGACACCGCTGTCCATGCTTGTTTTAAGCCATCGCCTACGCTCAAGAGGTTTCTCTACCAGGCTTTTTGGCTATTCGCCAACCTTCGAGACTATTGAGGGTTGTAAGCTAAGACTGGTCTCCTTTATTCAGAAAGCGACAAGGTCACGCCCTTATGCGCTGGTTGGTCATTCGCTAGGAACTGTTTTAATTAGGGCCGCGCTTCCCTGGCTTAAATACAACCCACCTACGGCTTGCTTCTTTCTGGCACCTCCAAGCCAAGTCTGCCAGACTGCTAATTTCTTTGCAGACAATCTAATTTACAGGCTGTTAATGGGTGAAATGGGCCAACTGCTCGCCAACGGGAACTTCATGGCTTCGCTCCCTTTACCATCCACACCTACACGGATTTATGCCGGCATCGGCGGACTCGTAGGCAAATTTTCCCCTTTTGGAAATAAACCCAACGATGGGGTTCTGACGGTGGAAGAAACTCAAGGTTCATTGGATATTCCTGTCACCTTGGTTCCATCAATGCACACATTCATCATGAACTCAAGCATAGTCGCCGACGATATCATCAACAACCTAGGTGATATCCAATAAAGAACATCCCATCCAAAGGCCAAGCTGGTGCTTGGCGCTCCTAGAAGGAACGCCAAGCACTAGCTTGGCAAGGTGATTTGCGAAGGAATTGTTCGTGATTTTCGTGGACAATTTGTTTCGGTTTTTGTGGATTCATTATTGGAAATCACCCTAGCCCTATCCCAAGAGGCGGGATGAACTATTTCCAACTCGTTTCCAATCTCTATTTCCCATCGTTTCTGGGTAAAGAATTCTCACGCTAAGTTAGCCTAGGCGCAAAGCGCCTAGGCTAACTTAGCGTGAGAATTCTTCTGGGTATCATCTTTTAAACGGCGGACGAACCCACCTTTTTGGCTTAGGCGAATAAGTGGAATTGGGAACGGCAAAACTTGTACCGGTAGCCACCTGAAACTGGTCTGGACCTTCCTCGTTGATGATGAGTCGATGGTGAATACGACCGTCCGGGCTCAAGGTTGTTGAATAAAGCTCTAAATTCCCTTCACCTAACGGGGAAGGGTTAGTGGCGGGTTCAGAACCCTTCCTTACTGGGTGATTCAACTCAAGGCCTCGCCGCTTTTTGGTCCGCCCCCGTCCCGAAGCGACACTCGCTGCACTCCTTCCCCTTTGGAAGTTCGCCGTTAGTTTTCCGTCAGGGCTTGGGCCGCTTTGCCGTTCAAGCAGTCCATAGTTAGTCTGTGGCGGGCTTGCTCCCCCCCATCCCAAGCCATGGCTTTTCTGGTTGTGGGCGAACAGCGGCTTTAGGGTTGAGGGATAGTGATTGGTATTGCCCGGTCCCTGAAAGGCGCTTCCCTTCAGTTTTCGATCCAAGTTGCGCCTATTTAGCCATTCACGCATTTCAGCGAGACTGTTTTTCTTTTCGACAACAATTTTTTGCCCATCATGACTGGGGGGTTGCTGTTCTTTGATGTCGGGCACGCCTTGGGCAATGCTGGATTCGACGGCGGATGCCAGCCTTGCCGAGATAAAAATAACAAGCAGAGTATACAAGCCGATGATTCGCAACCTATTCACATTTTTATTGCCATAGTTTCGATATTACATTCTGATGTTACGCACCGGGTGCGATTAAAAGTGATGCACACGAATCGGGGGGCGTATTGAAAATACGCTTGGAGTGCAAGGCTTGCCTTGCCTGTTCGCGCCATCGCAAGGCAAGCCTTGCACTCCCGCATCACTTTTTATCGCACACTTACGCACCAGCGCAGAAAGTGTTGGCGGTAAAGGGCCAAACGTGAATGGTCCGTTGCGTAACATTAGTTACAATTGTAAAACGAATTACAAAATGATGTTACGCTTCGTATTGTATTCCGGTCTGGCCATTAGGTGATATCCAATAAAGAACATCCCATCCAAAGGCCAAGCTAGGGCTTGGCGCTCCCAGAAGGAACGCCAAGCCCCAGCTTGGCAAGGTGATTTGCGGAGGAATTTTTCGTGATTTTCGTGGACAATTCATTTCGGTTTTGGTGGATTCATTATTGGAAATCACCTTAGGGCTAAGGCTGGACAGGCTATGGTTAAAGTGGAATAATACCTTTATATATTGGCATCCTTACTATTCTGACAGCTCATACAAGCAACTTCCAACCATCACTCAGGCGAGTCCATTCGTGAAAAAATTGGCCCGCTAGTTTTATCCGCATTGATTCTCGTCGTTGCGCTAGGTGCGACCTTTGGCGTTTGGCATTTGGCCCGAGAAGATGACAGACGTGAGATAAAGACCAAATTTGATTTTCGTGTAGATGAGACCATCAGCCGCCTGGAGCAGCGTATGGCGGCCTATGAGCAAGTTTTGCGGGGTGTGAGAGGGCTGTTTGTCAGTTTAAAATTTGCCAAACGTGACGAATTCCATGCTTATGTCGAGTCACTGCACCTTGAAGAAAACTATAAAGGCATCCAAGGCGTTGGTTTTTCCCTAATTGTGCCAAAGTCTCTAAAAGCCAGGCATGTTGCCACCATTCGCAAGGATGGCTTCCCAGGGTACACTCTTCGCCCCAAGGGGGAGCGAGATACTTACACTTCTATCATTTATCTCGAACCTTTTAATTGGCGTAACCAGCGCGCTTTCGGTTATGACATGTTTTCCGAGCCGGTGCGTCAGGCAGCCATGGAACAAGCTCGCGATCAGGGTAAAACAAGCATGTCAGGCAAGGTTGTCTTGGTGCAGGAAACCGACAAGCAGGTTCAATCGGGTTTCCTGATGTATCTGCCGGTGTATAAAAAAGGTTCAACGCCGGTAACTCTGGAAGAACGGCGCACTCAAATCCTCGGTTGGGTGTATGCGCCGTTTCGCATGGGCGATCTGATGGCTGGTGTAGCGGGGGAGCACACTGGTGAATTGGATTTTAGAGTCTACGACGGTGCGGAAGTTGCCGACTCGATGCAGATGTACGAATCCTATACTGGCGAACGCCATGAGTCAGGGTTGTCTAATCTCCGAACGGTCAAGCGCTTAGAAATCAACGGCCATCCTTGGACTTTGGTGATCGACCCTTTGCCTTCCTTCGCGGAGCGAATCGGTGGGGGTAAGCCTAAGGTTATCGGTATCGCTGGCATAGGTTTGAGCCTGTTGTTGACCTTGGTGACGTGGCTTTTAGCAACGGGCCGTAAACGTGCACTGGCCCTTGCCACGGAAATGAACTGTGAATTAACCGAAAGAAACCAACAATTGGATTTTGCCAACCGCCAGCTTTCCCGCGCCACACGTCTGAGGGATGAGTTTCTTGCCAATATGAGCCACGAATTGCGGACCCCGCTCAACGCGATATTGGGTATGACGGAGGCTTTGCAAGAAGAAGTTATTGGGCCGATAGACGATCATCAGCGGCAGGCTCTTCATACCATTGAGGTAAGTGGAACTCATCTGTTGGAGTTGATAAACGATATTCTTGATTTGGCGAAGATAGAAGCAGGCGAGATGGTTTTGGATTGCGTTCCGGTTTCCATGCAGCAGTTATGCAAGTCAAGTCTGCTGTTTATCAAGCAGCAAGCCCAACAAAAAAGCATTTGTCTTGAGGTGAGCATACAGGCCGATCTGCCCTATTTCCTGCTTGATGAACGGCGTATTCGACAAGTATTGATTAATCTACTCAACAATGCGGTAAAATTTTCGCCCGAGGGAGGGGATGTCACGTTGGTGGTGGGTCTCGACCAGGCGACAAATAATAATGGGGCTTCGCTCAAAAGGGATGTTTTGCTGATTGATGTCATTGATCGGGGGATCGGCATCGCCCCGGAAGACATAGGCAAGCTTTTTCAGCCCTTCGTCCAGATCGATGGTGCCTTGAACCGCCAATATTCCGGCACTGGTTTGGGTCTGGCGATGGTAAAGCAGATTGTTGAGCTACATGGCGGTAGAGTGGAGGTGTGCAGTGAAGTCGGCAAGGGTAGCCGCTTTGCGGTTAGTCTGCCTTGTGATAAATTGGCAGTGTCTCCTCCCGAGTTGGCTGTCAAAGCCCAACTCGATACACTCCCTAAGATGGACGAGTTACCAGGAAAGCCTCACTTGCTGTTGCTTGTGGAGGACAATGAAGCCAATATGTACACCTTTTCCAGTTATTTAAAGGCGAAGGGTTATCGCCTTTTGCTGGCACGAGACGGCAATGAAGCGCTCAAGTTGGCCCAAGCGAATCTCCCATCCTTAATTCTGATGGATATACAACTGCTTGGAATGGATGGACTAGAGGCAACGCGCCGGATACGCAGCGATAAGAAACTGGCCAATATCCCGATTGTCGCGTTGAGCGCTTTGGCTATGCCAGAAGACCGAGAAAGATGCCTTGCAGCCGGTGCTGATGACTATCTCAGCAAGCCAGTGAAACTGAGCCAACTTGTCGGCAAAATTCAAAAGTTATTATTAAGATAAGGATAAACAGCCAATGCCACAATCTTCCATATTAGTGGTTGACGATGAACCCTTTAATTTCGATGTGGTAGAACTGTACCTAAGGGGACTCGATTATAATTTGCACTATGCCGCGAGTGGCAAAATGGCACTTGATTGTTTGGATTCCTATCAACCTGATATCATTCTACTGGATGTCATGATGCCGGAAATGGATGGGATCGAAGTCTGCAAGCGCATCAAGTCCATGTCAAAATGGCAAACAGTCCCTGTCATTGTGGTGACCGCCTTGTCAACCAAAGATGATCTGGCCCGTTGCCTAGAAGCCGGAGCGGACGATTTCATCAGTAAGCCCGTCAACCGCATTGAACTTCGAGCTAGGATCAATTCCATGCTTCGCATCAAGCGTCAGTTTGACTCCATGGATAAATTGGTGCAATTGCAATACAACACAATTGACCAATTAGAGAATGCTTTGGATGAGCATCAAAACCAATTGTAAGGAGACGCTGATGGCAGCCGTTGAAGTCTGTCGTCCGGCAAGAAATGAAATTGCTGTAATCAATTTGTAATGTTGAAATGATAAAACCCAAAGCTTGTAGCTTTCGGTGAATTATTTTTCAGGCTCATCTCACCGGCTTAATATCTTCTGACCCATGCCCATTGAACAATCCGTTATTGTTGAAGACTCATCCTTTATAGTCTCGCTAGTCCATACCACAGGCCAGGGAAGGGTCCGCTTACATGTACAAGGTCTTTACCGTTCCGACAAATTGAAAATGGACTTGGAAAGTGCCCTGTCAAGTCATTCAATGATAAATGAAGTCTATGCGAACAGTTTGACTGGCAACTTATTGGTGCAATTCCTTCCCGGCAAAGACCAGAATGTGGTCATAGAGGAAGTGGAAAAAGTGGCCCGCCGGTGTTTAAACGGGCGGATTGTCCCCTTCGCCAAAGCAAAACTGCAACTAGGCCAAAGCAAGCCAAAAAAAGCCACGGACGCTTCATCCTTTACGAGGCGGCATCAATTTCAATTTAAAAATTCACCATCGGCACTGGAAGTTGCGCATAGCCAGCCGATACCCTCCCATGCCTGGCATAAGCTGGACACGCGCGAGACCATGTCATGCCTGGAAGCGTCCAAAGAGGGTTTGTCGGCCCTTGAGGCAGGGCATCGACTGCAAATTTACGGTCCTAACCGCCTCGCCGAAAATAAGCGGCGATCGACCTTGCAGATGTTTGTAGAACAGATTGCCAACCCTGCCATGCTCATGCTTGGTGTGTCGGCGGTGGTGTCGGTGGCCACGGGTGGGTTGATTGATGCCGCCGTCATCGTTAGTGCGGTGTTGCTCAACGCCATCATTGGCTATGTGACGGAAAGCTCGTCGGAACGTACCATCAGTTCCTTAGGCAGCATGGCACCAACCCATGCCCATGTAATCCGTGAAGGCAAGCAGATGGCAATTCCTGTGGAGGACATTGTCATTGGCGATTTGCTGGTGTTGACTCCAGGATCTTATGTCCCCGCCGATGCCAGACTGCTTAACAGCAGTCGTATAACCGTCGATGAGTCTGCACTGACTGGCGAGTCCATGCCGGTCGGCAAGCATTGGGATTTTATCGCGCCAGACGACACACCTCTTGCCGATCGCAAGAATATGTTGCACATGGGTACGATAGTCACTGGCGGTAGTGGACAGGCACTGGTCGCGGCGACAGGACGAAATACTGAAATCGGCCTGATACAATCATTAGTCGGTGAGGTGAAGCCGCCGAATACCCTATTGCAGCGCCAACTTGACGATCTAAACGGGAATTTGGCAAAGGTGTGTGGGCTTCTTTGCCTAGGGGTTTTCGGCTTGGGGGTTTTACGGGGCTATACATGGCTGCAAATGCTAACTTCTTCGATTACGCTGGCGGTTGCCGCAATTCCAGAAGGCTTGCCGGCGGTGGCCACTACGACGTTAGCCATCGGCATACGCAATTCCCATCGTGAAAAAGTATTGATCCGCCAATTGGGCGCGGTGGAAAGCTTGGGTTCAGTGCAAGTGATCTGTTTGGACAAGACCGGTACACTGACTCAGAACAAAATGAAGACAGTTTCCATCCGTACCGCCGGGCATACTGTCTCCATTACCGATGATCGCTTTGAGGTTAAAGGCCAATCAATCGCCCCGCTGGAACAGCCTGAAATCAAAAAGCTTTTGCAAATGGTTTGCTTGTGCAGCGAAGTTAAATTCAACGGTTCTGGAATTGCCCCAGAATTGGAAGGTTCCCCTACGGAATGTGCCTTGGTGGAGGCTGCTCTGAACGCCGGGGAGGATGTCAGGGCATTGCGGGTAACTTATCCTTTGCTAAAAACTACACATCGCGCTGAGAACCGCCCTTACATGATGACCGTGCATGAGATGCCTGAAGGCGGCTTGCTATTTGCGGCTAAAGGAAGCCCTGCTGATGTGTTGGCCCTTTGCCAATGGAGGCAGCATGATGGCGAGATGGAGGAACTCGACAGCTTCATTCGTGACCGCATCATCGAGCGGAACGATCGTCTCGCCGGTGATGCCCTGCGGGTTCTTGGGGTTGCCTATGCCTGCGGCGATAAAACGGAAAAACTGAAGGCACCACCACTAGTCTGGCTTGGACTGATTGGAATGGAAGATGCGCTCCGTCCCAATATGGATCGCCTGATGGAGGAGTTCCATAGTGCCGGGGTAAGGACCGTGATGATTACCGGCGACCAAAGTGCCACAGCCTATTCGGTGGGCCGTCGGCTAGGGCTGAGCGGTGATGCCCCGTTGGAAATCATCGACTCGGCAAATTTGGACAAGCTCGACCCGGATATTCTCAAAGGGGTGATCAAAAACACCTCGGTTTTTGCCCGCGTCAGTCCTGCGCACAAGCTGAAGATCGTACAGGCTTTGCAGGAAGCCGGGCATGTGGTGGCGATGACCGGCGACGGTGTCAACGACGGCCCCGCGCTAAAAGCGGCGGACATCGGCGTGGCCATGGGCGACCAAGGCACCGATGTGGCTCGTTCGGTGGCCGATGTGGTGCTTGAAGACGATAACCTGCACACCATGATTATTGCCATCCGCCAAGGCCGCACCATATATAGTAATATCCGCAAGAGTTTGCGTTTCCTACTGTCAACCAATCTTAGCGAAATCGAATTAGCGGTGCTCACCATGGCATTGGGAATGGGTGAAGCACTTAATCCATTGCAATTGCTATGGATTAACATGGTTGCCGACATAGCCCCGGCAATGGCCTTGGCATTGGAGCCTCCTGAATTGGATGTGCTCAAGCAACCGCCCCGCGATCCAACTCGCGCCATTATCAACGGTCCCGATTTCCGCCGTCTGTTAAGGGAATCCCTATTCATCACCGGTGGATCTTTGGGCGTTTACAGTCTAAGCCGACTGCGCTATGGGCCGGGCTTGCAGGCCAGTTCCAATACATTCCTGGCTTTCACCCTAGCCAAATTCCTGCATGCACTCAGTTGTCGGTCGGAAGACACCACCGTGCTTGACTTCGAGCGTCCACGCAACCCGCATATGGTTACTGCATTGGCGGGTACCTTGGCTATCCAGGCCTTGGCGACCTTCGTCCCACAACTACGATCCCTGCTACGCTTGACACCTTTAGGTTTAGTGGATCTGCCACTGATTCTGGCGGGTGCTGGCATTCCTTTTGTGCTCAACGAATCAGCCAAGCGCATTATCCAAAATACGCGCAAGAATGGAGACCCAAACTAATGAAACAAGATTTCCTTTTTACTTCCGAAGCGGTTGCCGAAGGACATCCAGATCGTCTTTGTGACATGATTAGCGACACTGTTGTGGACCGATTCCTGCGCCAAGACCCGTATTCCCGTGTTGTCACCGAATGTGCCCTATCCAAGGGCGTGGTGTTTATGGCGGCGCGCTTCGCCTCCACAGCCAACGTCGATCTGCCTGATGTGGCGCGTTCGGTCATTGGGCCTGTCGGCTATCGCCCGGAAGATTTCAATGCGGCAGACTGTACGGTGGTCACCAGCATAATCACAATGTCACCTGACCAGCGTGCCAAGGCGGACGAACTGGAAATGACGGATAGTGAAATAGAGCACCTGCCCGCCACCCACCAAGCCACCATCTTCGGTTTCGCCTGTAACCAGACGCCACAGTTAATGCCTATCCCGATTATGCTGGCAAATAACTTCGCGCGCAAACTGACCAAGGTACGCCGAAAGGCAATTAATTATCTGTCTCCAGATTGCACTGTCCAAGTTGGTGTCGTCTACGAAAATGCCAAACCGGTTCGCATACACAATATCACCATCGTCGCGGGCTACCAGTTTAGGGTAAAGGTCGATCCGGTGATTTTACGGGAGGACTTGTTGCAGCATGTCATTAATCCAGTATTGGCAAAGGAAACTTTGGAAATTGACGAAAGCACACAAATTTTTATCAATCCCCAAGGGGCATTTCCAAAAAGTGGGCCTGCCTATCATTCCGGCATGACCGGCAGGAAATCCGCAGGTGACACTTATGGAGGCTATGCACGGCATAACGGGGCCGCCTTGAGCGGCAAGGATCCTTCACGGATTGACCGCACCGGTGTTTACGCCGCACGTTATGCCGCAAAGAACATCGTTGCGGCCGGGTTGGCGGAAGAATGTGAGGTGCAACTCAGTTATTGCATAGGCTATTCCTCTCCGGTCAGCATCCAGGTGCAGACTTTCGGCACCGGAATAATTTCCGACAATGAAATCAAGCGAAGGATAGAACAAAACTTCGACTTTCGCCTAGGGGCGATTATTCGCGACTTTGCCCTCCGCCATTTGCCCTCTGATTATACCGATGGCTTCTACGGCAAATTGCCCGCCCTTGGTCATTTTGCCAATGAGCAGTTGGATTTGCCTTGGGAAAGGACGGACAAGTGCGACTTGTTAAAATAATAAGTCATAGTGTCCCGGCGATTTTGAAGCATAGACTCATGGCGAAGGCGCTACTGGTCTATCCTTTTTCACTCATCCATTTCCGCTTCTGAATCACTAAACTATGCCAGCCGTCTCCCTCATTAGCCGATATCTCAGAAATCCAATTTATTGGCTTGCCCCGTTCATACCTATCGCCGAGTTACTTCAACATTCGGGTGGCCATTCCTTGGCGGCCATCAGGTTCGGGTGTGCAGCTCTGGCCTTGATTCCAGTTTCCGCGCTGATGGTGGAATCCACCGAACAAATTGCCGACCAATCCAGTGAAACCCTGGGTGGTTTGCTCAATGCCACTTTCGGCAACGCCCCTGAGTTGATTATCGCCCTGATCGCGTTAAAAGCGGGTTTGTTTGATGTGGTAAAAGCCTCGATCATCGGTGTCATTCTCGCCAACCTATTGTTTGTGCTTGGCTTGTCCTTGCTGGTCGGGGGGCTTTATTTCCGGGTACAGAAGTTCAACCGCCAAGGGGTGCGGGTCGAACGCTCGGTTTTGATGATTGCAGCGATCAGCATAGTCTTGCCCAGCGTGTTTGACAACTTTGTTTCGCCAGAGATGTACCAGCATGAGTCTCAGCTTAATATCAGCGTGGCCGTCGTTCTGCTGGTCACCTATGCATTGAATTTGCTGTTCATGCTGAAAACCCATCCGCATTATTACGCCTCCAAAAAGGCGGAGGAAATCTTAGAGCAAGAGACCGGCCAATGGTCTCTGCAAATTTCAATAGCGATTTTGCTGGCTTCCTCGGTGGTGCTTGCCTTGTTAAGCGAAGTATTGGTGGGGGCGGTCGAAGAGACTGCAAAACATTTGGGAATGTCCAAGGCGTTCATTGGCTTGATCATTATCGCGCTGATTGGCGGCACGCCTGAATCCGTGGCCGCCGTGACCATGGCCCGGAAAAACAAACTCGACCTGACCTTGGGGATAGCCGTAGGCAGTAGCATACAAATTGCTTTGTTCGTGGCTCCAATCCTAGTGCTCAGCAGTTATTTCATAGCGCCTAGGCCACTTAACCTGGTGGTGGGCAATGCTGGCATCATGATAGTGTTGTTCCCGGTGATGATTTTTTCGATGATTGCCGCTGATGGCAAGTCAAATTGGTTCAAGGGTGTCCAACTCCTCAGCGTTTACTTGCTAATTGCCCTGTTCTGCTACTTCCTGCCTGACATACCTGAGCTTCCATTGATTAAGCCTTAATGATATGAGTGAAAAAGAACAAGATTTGCCCGAGGAAGATTTGGCTGAACTGGAAAGGGCGTACCAGCTTCTTGAGTATCCTTCGTTTGCTGCCCGGCTAAGCAGTTTGATAGGCGATCCCATCGAGCAGGCTTTGCATTTGATGCCAAAGTCGTGGTATCGCAAGATTGACGAGGCGGCCGAGCGCAGTATCAGTGGCATGCTGGATTTAACGATCAACGGCATGACCCAGATAAGCCCGGATGCTTCCAATGACCCGTTGCACAGGGTTTTGGTCATGGGTACTGGCGCGGTCGGGGGCTTTTTCGGGCCAGCTTTACTGCTTGCCGAATTGCCGGTCACCACTGCTTTGATGTTGCGTTCAATCGCTGATATTGCCCATAGCCAGGGAGAGGATATGAGCAGTGACGATGCCAAGCTGGCTTGTATTCAGGTCTTTGCCTTTGGTGGACGCACCAAGGAGGACAATGCGGCGGAGACCGGCTATTACGGCCTGCGCGTCACTTTGGGCCTGCACTTCTCCCATCGGCTGGTGCAGTTTAAAACCCCTTCCAAAGCGCCCATTCCTGCCGGGATCAATCTAGTCAGGGCCATCGCCTCGCGTTTTGGGGTTATCGTATCGGACAAAATTGCGGCGCAGATGGTGCCCTTTGCCGGAGCGGTCAGCGGGGCCTTGTTGAATCTGGTCTTCATGAAACACTTTCAGGACATGGCAAAGGGCCATTTTATTGTGCGAAGGTTGGAAAGGCTGTATGGTGCGGAGGCAATCCGTCAGGCATACGAAAATATTGGTCAAAACACAGCCAAACCAAAACCCAGTTTTAGTCAGTTGGAAGGGTGGTAGCCCCTTTCCTGTATCCATTGCTGTTTATGGTTTTACTGCATTTATTGATAAATCAATATGTTATTTTAGAGAAATAAATTCCAATAAAATGCAGGTAATTTTAGTTGACATTCTCTCCCTGTTGCGCTAAATTTAAACGGCGTCTGAGAAGAGTCGCTAAGCGCCTCGTCTCTGGGCCTAATTGGCCCAGAACTCAGTCGCTTTTTTTTGCCCAAAAATCATGATGCCAAAAATATGTATATTTGCTATATAGATGAATCTGGTACATCTGCAATTCCCGGAAATACTTCTCATTTTGTCCTAGCTGGCCTATCACTGCCGATTTGGCATTGGAAAGACTGTGATACTGAAATTGCAAAAATAAAAGCGAAATTTCAACTTGAAATAAATGATGAAATACACACTGCATGGATAGCGCGACCATATCTTGAACAGATAAGGATACCCAATTTTAAAGATTTGTCTTATCAGCAAAGACGCTCGCAAGTTAATCAATATAGGAGGGGCGAGCTACTTCGTCTTCAGAGAAGTCAAGCAAGACAATACAAGCAAACAAAAAAAGAATTACTCAAAAACAGAAGCCTACATTCATCTGGCCCTCAAGGAAAGAAATGATCTGTTGCTTGAGCTTGCTACAGCAGTTGGCGATTGGGGGTTTGCAAGGTTATTTGCTGAATGTGTAGATAAAGTTCACTTTGATCCATCTCGTACTAAATATAACTTGGATGAACATGCATTTGATCAATTAGTATCACGATTTGAGGCTTTTCTGCAACATACAGAAACAGATTCACAGCAGTTCGGATTACTCGTCCATGATAATAATCATACGGTAGCGAATAAACATACCGTATTAATGAAAAAATTTCATGCAAATGGAACTGTATGGACAAGCATAAAGAATATCATAGAAACCCCTCTTTTCGTTGATAGTCAACTAACGAGCATGGTTCAGATTGCTGATCTTTGTTCATACGCGCTTCGGCGTTATCTTGAAAATAACGAAAAATTGCTATTTGATCAAATATTTAAACGTGCCCACAGAAAAAATCAAACAACTGTCGGAGTGCGGCATTTTACGAATCTTCAATGTACATGTGACATCTGCGTGGCTCACCGACGATAAACTATTGAGGTTCAGGGTTCGCAACCTGCCCTCACCATGGATGGCATGGTAATGGGGGCTTACCCCGATACTCAGAGTAGGGGCAGGTTCTGCAATCTGGATGCATGAGGGACATCCTTGTCCCTCGCCATTTATGAGGCTGGACTATGCAAATTGGCTGCCCTGTCCGCTTATGCCGGGTCCGGCAGCCCCAAATTCTCAGACAGAAACTCACCAGTCTGTTCGGCAACCTCCTTCACTTGGCGTTCTTTTTCCTCAAGGGCTGCCTTGGCCGCAGCAGCCCCGTCATGCAAGGCATTGTCGATCACGCTGTGTTTCGGGATGAGCAGTTTCGCAGTCAATAAGGAACTGAAAACCACCCCGTAGGAAATGGCATAAAATGTCCGGTATGCCACTTTTGAAACAATGTTGGTTTTGACTTCCGGAACTTCGCTCTTTGTTTCGGCGGCTTCTTGCGCTGCAACAATGCTTGGGTCGTCTTGGTTATCAAGACTGAATTTTTCTTGGCAATAATTATAGATTTTTTTCTTCATGTTAATAGCTCCAATAGAATGATGTGAAACAAATTTCAATCGAACACCCTTCCAGGCTCATGTCACTGGTTTTACAGAGAGAATTTTCTTCAAGACTGTGATTCTCTGATGGTTGACAGTATAACAAGATTCTTCCATATTTTTCTGAATGTCATCAAACTGTAACAATATTCTGGTTCAGTATCCGTTGGTGTTGCCAGTCAGTGTGTCGCTAAATATTAATAATCCCTAGGTAGAGTGCTTTAGCGGATGCTGTTGCTTTGCCAGCCAAGTCTGGTTAAAGCTTTATTTCAACCCCTGTTGAGTGCCTTGCCCAAGTCTTGTTTAAACAGGCAGTTACTGGAATAATATGTAACGATAGTGGGTGAGATAAAAAAGTTGTCCGCGAGTGTAAGGACTGTCTTGCTCCTTTATGCAAAACCCGCAAGCAAGGCAATCCTTGATCAACATTGTTTAACACAGAAGAGTTTGTATGCCGAATTTCCAAGACATTTTCAAAAATGACATCGTCCGTGGCACGGCACTGGGTGTCAGTGCGGCCCTCGTTGCTTTTGCGGCGATCCCGTTAATTATCACTGCCACCCGTCCGCTTGCCAGGGTGGCCCTTAAAACCAGTTTGTTAGCACTGGAGAAGGGTAGGGAAGCCATTTCCGAAGCGGGCGAACATCTTGAGGACCTTGTCGCCGAAGTGAAGGCTGAGATGGTCGCAGACCGTGAAGCCTTCAATGAGGCGGTGGCCGAGGCAGTGGAAGACAATTTAGAGGGCATGGAATAAATTTGGGGTTTTTGCCAAGGCGGTGCCATACCAGCCCAGCCCACAATGCGCTTCTTCTTAAGCCCTGTGCATAATTATTGCTTTGCGTATTAGGATATGTCACTTTTATTCAATCTAAGGTTGAACTGATGAATTCAAATACCGAGCAATCCAAAACAGGCGATAACGCCGAATCCTCATCATCCATCACGGTGGACATTTCCGATAGACTGGACAGTCTGGCTTTGGACAAGGAAGAGTTTCAGCGTGAATTTCTGGACAATCTTTTTTATGTCCAGGGCAAGTTTCCAGCGTTGGCTACGAAGCACGATTATTACATGGCGCTTGCCTATACCGTGCGCGACTACATACTTCATCGATGGGTAAGCACGGCATCCGTATACACAGCCAACAAATCCCGAACGGTCTGTTATTTTTCGGCAGAATTCCTGTTGGGTCCGCATCTTGGCAACAACCTGATAAACTTGGGTATTATGGATTTGGTCAAGCAAGCGGTTGAAGAACTCGGGATGAATTTTGACGAACTATTGCGGGAGGAAAACGAACCCGGCTTGGGCAATGGAGGGCTGGGACGCCTTGCTGCTTGCTATCTTGATTCACTGGCTACGTTACGCATTCCTACTTTGGGTTACGGGATACGTTATGAATTTGGCATATTCGAGCAGGCCATTGTGGATGGTTGGCAGGTGGAACGTACCGACAAATGGCTGAGGTTCGGCAACCCTTGGGATATTCCCCGGCCTGAATGGGCTGTTGAGGTAAAGTTTGGTGGCAACATCGAACATTTCAAGGATCAACATGGGGCGGATCGGGTGCGCTGGTTGCCGGCCAGAACGGTATTGGGCATCCCCTACGACACGCCGATCTGCGGTTACCAGAACAATACCGCCAATACGTTGCGGCTATGGCAAGCCGATGCGCCGGAAGCCTTCGACGTGGGCATGTTCAACCGGGGTGACTACTATGGCGCGGTCGAACGGAAGGTTCGTTCGGAAAACCTCACCAAGATTCTGTATCCGAATGATGAGCAAATTGAGGGCAAGCGCCTCAGATTGGAGCAACAATATTTCTTTGTTTCCTGCTCATTTCAGGACATGATGCGCATTATTTCTGTGCAACATATACCGTTGGAGAAATTTCACGAGAAATTTACTGTTCAACTCAATGACACCCATCCGGCCATCGCCGTCGCCGAGTTGATGCGCCTGTTGTTGGATGAACACCAAATGGATTGGGATCAAGCCTGGGATATTACCCGCAAAACATTCGCCTACACGAACCACACCCTCATGCCAGAAGCCCTCGAGCGCTGGCCTTTGGGCATGTTTGCCAGTCTGCTGCCTAGGCATATGGAAATTATTTATGAGATTAACGCCGGCTTTTTGGAAGAGGTCCGTATGCGTTTCATTGGCGACGAAGAACGGGTTTCACGGCTTTCACTGATTGATGAAAGCGGCGAACGCTATGTCCGCATGGCCCATTTGGCCTGTGTGGGCAGTTCCGCCATCAACGGGGTTGCCAGATTGCATTCTGAACTTCTGAAAAGCGATGTCTTGCGGGATTTTTACGAACTGTGGCCGGAAAAGTTCCAGAACAAAACCAACGGTGTCACCCCTCGCCGCTGGATGGCTTTGAGCAACCCGCGCTTGTCCGGTTTCATTACCCAATCCATAGGGCCGGATTGGATCACTGACTTGACCCAATTAAAGTCTTTGGAACCCTTGGCGGAGGATCGGCATTTCCGTTCCCAGTGGCGCGAAGTGAAACGGCTGAACAAGCATCAGTTTGCCGGTTTTGTGCGGCAGTCAACTGGCATAGGCATTGATCCCGATGCTCTGCTTGATGTTCAAGTCAAGCGTATTCACGAGTATAAACGCCAGCATTTGAACATCCTCAGTGTCATCAACCTATACTTAAAGCTGAAGGCCAATCCCAATGGGCCGGTAGTGCCTCGCACGGTCGTTTTTGGCGGCAAGGCCGCGCCCGGTTACCACATGGCGAAACTCATCATCAAGCTCATCAACTCGGTGGGCGCGGTGATTAACCGTGACAAATTGCTGCGCGACCAACTTAAAGTAGTGTTCCTGCCCAATTACAATGTTAGCAATGGGCAACGTGTCTACCCGGCGGCTGAGCTTTCCGAGCAGATTTCAACGGCGGGCAAAGAAGCTTCCGGGACCGGAAACATGAAGTTCCAAATGAATGGTGCGTTGACCATCGGAACCTTAGACGGAGCCAACGTCGAAATGCGCGAGGCCGTAGGGGAGGAAAATTTCTTCCTATTCGGCTTGACTGATGTGGAAGTGTCCAAAACCCTGCGGGAAGGCTACCGGCCCGGAGAATTGTTTGAAACCAATGCCGGTCTGCGTGAAGTCATCGAGTTAATCCGTTGTGGGTTTTTCTCGCGTGGCGATGGCGATATTTTCCGCCCACTAGTGGACAACCTGCTTTACCATGACCCCTTTTTGGTTTTGGCCGATTTTCAATCTTATATTGATTGTCAGGCTCAAGTTGAAGCCGCCTATCTGGACCCGGAACATTGGACGCGGATGTCGATACTCAATACCGCCCGCTCGGGCCTGTTCTCCTCTGATCGGGCGATTCAAGAATATGCCGACGACATCTGGAAGGTCAAACCTGTCGATATCGACCTATTGCGCCAACACCGACTGACAGCCAGGACGATTCAGGTTCAGTAATAGCGTTTTAAAAATCAAATGGCTGATGATTAAGCTGGTACGGATAACATCCCTGGGAGGGATGTTATCCGTGGGTTGCCGTATGGCAAGTCATCGTCAGGGGCGTCGATACGCATCGACATGAATGTTGGGCTTATTCCTGACTGTTTCAAGGCTTCAAAAACACCGTGCGTAACATCAGTTATTCACTTGCCAAATTATTCCTCCAAGTCTGGCTTTCTTTCTCGAACAGACGGTTGGCCTCCTGCGGACCCCAGGAACCGGCGGGGTAGGTGGGGATGAAGTCGCGTTCCACTGCCCAGACCTTCAATATTGGATCGACTACGCGCCAAGCCCAATTGACCTCGTCGGAGCGCAAGTACTGTGAATGGTCGCCTTCGATCACGTCCAGCAACAAAGCCTCATAGGCATCAAGGTGGTAACCCCCGCCTGTCGTGCTACAGGTGCTGGCGTCCAGTTGGGTAGTGCGGGTTCTCATGCCTATGCCCGGTTCGCGTACTTGTAACTCGGCGCGGATGCACTGTTCCGGCTGGATGCCCAGCAGTAGCCAGTTCGGTGCAATTTCTTGGATTTGGGTTTCTCGGAACAATTGCTGCGGCGGATGCCTAAAACGAATGCTAATCATCGAGTGGCTTTCCGCAAGGCGCTTGCCAGTGCGCAAGTAAAATGGCACATTGCGCCAACGCCAGTTGTCGATGTAGAGCTTGATGGCTGCGAAGGTTTCCGTGGTGCTTTGATTGGGTATGCTCTTTTCGTCCAGATAACCCGGTATATTGTCATTGCCAATCCTGCCCCGTCCGTACTGTGCACGAAACGAGTGGGCATGGACGGCGTTCTTGGTTATCGGGCGGATTGATTTTAGGACTTTGACCTTCTCGTCCCTGATGGATTCGGCATCTAGGTTTGGCGGCGGTTCCATGGCGACTAGGGTGAGAAGTTGGAGCAAATGGCTTTGTATCATGTCGCGCAAAGCCCCCGCGCTATCATAGAATTCAGCCCGGTCCTCAATGCCTGCGACCTCTGCGTGGGTAATCTGCACATGGTCGATGTAGTTCCTGTTCCACATCGGTTCCAGCAGCAGGTTGGCGAATCGGAACACAAATACATTCTGCACGGTTTCCTTGCCCAGATAGTGATCGATACGGTACAACTGCTGCTCACTAAAGTTCAGGCGCAGGCTGTGGTCTAATGTGCAGGCATCTTCCAAATCATAGCCAAAGGGCTTTTCGATCACCAGTCTACGCCAGCCGTTGTTTTCTTTGTTTAAATCGTTGAGAGCCAAACGTTGGGCCACCATTTTATATTCCGTTGGCGGCAAAGACAGGTAGAAAACGAAGTTAGATGGAAATGATGGATTTTTTTCAAGGTATTCTTTAAGCAATCGAAAGGTTTCGACCTCCTCAATATCGCCAAGAAAATAGAAGACCTTTCCTAGAAATCGGGCAAGGCAAGACGCATCCAAGTTATTGCCAATGCGTTCTTCCAGCCAGCGGGTGACCTCCTTTCGCCAGGTTTCGTCATCCCATGGCTTACGACCCACGCAAACGATGGCGATGCCAGCGGGAAGCCTATTCTCCGCCTCCAGATGGTAGAGTGACGGCAATAATTTAGTGCGGGAAAGATGACCGGTCGAGCCGAAAATAGTGAATACGCAGGGTTCTAAGACGGACATGCTAGGCTTTCCTTTAATGATGGTGGCTGGTGACAATATAAACCTAACAGGCGGTAAGACCAAGAGCGAAATGAGGCTGACCCGGTTTTGCAAACCGGGTCGATAAGGACATAGCCGAAAATAACTGCCTTTTTGCTCGTTCCCAAGCTCCCGCTTGGGAACGGGGTTTTTGAGGCTCCAGCTTTCCGAAGAATGGTCAAGCAGGAACTTGCAAGATAAAGGTTCCTAAGTGCTGCGAATCATCAGTTAAAGAGGTGTATGACAAATGAGTAAAGATAGACTGTGCAAAGCTATTGCGGCAATTGACCAAGCCAACAGCGAGGATCCGACAAAAGAGTTTTGGCAAGGCAAGGAAATCCCCAAAGAATTGCTTTACTCGGGCCGCATGGCCCAATGGCTTGAAAAGCTAGACCCCTCTCCTACTGAATCCCGACAAATCGCGGCCCGTGCCCAGCACATTCGCCGCTGGATGGTGAGTAGGGAGGATTATCCTGCTGGTCGTGAAGGTTATTTGCGCTGGCGAACGCATTTATACCATTTTCATGCCGACCAAACCGAGGTGATTTTGCGCGAGATCGGCTACGACGAGGAAACCATCCTTTTAGTCAGGAAGATGATTGGCAAGCAAGGCATCAAACGTGAACCCGACGTGCAATTGTTGGAGGACGTGGCTTGCTTGGTCTTTCTAGAATATTATTTTCCCGACTTTGCGAAAAATCACGACGAGGGGAAGTTGGTGGATATTGTCTGTAAAACCTGGAAAAAAATGTCCGAAGCTGGTCGCTGCGCGGCACTTTCCTTGACGATGCCGCCTGAATTGGCAGGGGTGGTTGCCAAAGCGTTGAATCTGGAGGAGAAAAAATTCGATGGCAAAACGGCGTAAGCAAGTAGAACAAAAATGTGACGAACCTGGACAAATCTGGCATAGCTTACCCGCAGAACTTGCCCTGCTTGCCTTGCTGGGTGACAGGGACAAAGGATTATCCTCGGAGGAAGCGCAACGTCGGCTCGATAAGTTTGGGCGGAATCTGCTTCCCCAGGCTAAACCCTCTAGCCCATGGCTGCGCTTTTTTCGTCAATTCAATAATGTGTTGATTTATGTGCTTTTGGCTTCGGCGGTGGGCGCGATGCTCACTGGCGACCTTGTAGATGCCGCAATTATTTTTTGTGTTGTTTTGATCAACGCCATCATCGGATTTTTTCAGGAAGGCAAGGCGGAAAGCGCACTGAACGCCATTCGCAACATGCTTTCCCTTTCGGCGGCCGTGTTGCGCGATGGCAAACGGATTTCCATACCCGCCGAGGAACTTTCCCTTGGCGACATCGTTTTTTTGCAATCAGGCGATAAAGTACCGGCGGACTTGCGCCTGTTGGACGTTAAAAACCTGCGCATCGACGAGTCGGCCCTAACCGGGGAATCCGAGCCGGTGGAAAAATCGACTTCGCCTGTCGCCGAAAACGCTTTACCAGGCGACCGTTTAAACATGGCCTTTTCCGGAACAATTGTGACTTATGGTCAAGCCGAAGGCGTAGTGGCTGCCACCGGTATCCACACCGAGTTGGGTAATATCAGCAACCTATTGAATCAAGTTGATTCCTTGGACACTCCATTGCAGCGGCAGATCGCGCAATTCGGCAATGAGTTGACTGTGGCGATTCTGTTGCTGGCTGCGGTCAGCTTTGTCTTTGGTGTCTATGTTCGCGGTTATGCCATGGAGGAAATGTTCATGGCAATGGTCAGCATTGCCGTTGCGGCAATTCCTGAAGGCTTGCCCGCCGTTATCACCATCATCTTGGCTGTCGGAGTCCAACGCATGGCAAGACGACACGCCATCGTCAGAAATTTGCCGGCAGTCGAGACTTTAGGGTCGGTGTCGGTCATTTGTTCCGATAAAACCGGAACCCTTACCCGCAATGAAATGACCGTCCATTCGGTGGCAATCGCGGGAACCGATTTTTTCGTGGATGGGGTCGGTTACGAAGGGCTAGGAGGATTCAACATGGACGGAAAGATGGCAAATCCGCCCGAACAGCCCATCCTGCTGGAGTTGGCCCGGATCAGTGTGCTTTGCAATGATGCCGAGTTGACCTACAAAGATGGGCAAGTGGTATTGCATGGCGACCCTACAGAAGGTGCCTTATTGGCTTTGGGGCGCAAGGCCGGGTTGGACATTGCAACGACCCGTGAAGAATTTTCAAGACTGGATGCCATCCCGTTCGAGTCAGGGCATCGCTTTATGGCCACGTTAAACCAAGGAGTGGGCGAGCAAAGTCTGATCCATCTTAAGGGTGCGCCTGAGGCCGTGCTGGGCTTGTGTTCGAGGCAGCGGGAAAAAACGGGTGACAATGCTTTGGCGAAGGATTATTGGCATGGCAAAGTCCAAGCGATGGCAGAGAAAGGTCAGCGGGTCTTGGCGCTCGCAGTCAAATCCGCCCCATTGGAAATTGACCAGCTTGAATTTTCTTCCCTAGGGGGTGATTTCACTCTGCTTGGATTGTGCGGACTGATCGACCCACCTCGCGAGGAGGCGATTCGTGCCGTCCATGAGTGCCACCAAGCCGGAATATGCGTAAAAATGATTACTGGAGATCATGGGGTGACTGCCAATGCCATTGCTAGACAACTGGGAATAGGCGGAGGATACCCGCCAATGCTGGGGGTCGAAATCGAAAAACTGTCTGACCGGGCATTGGCCTGGGCGGTGATGAAAAATGATGTGTTCGCCCGTTCCAGCCCAGCACATAAATTGCGCCTCGTTGAAGCGTTGCAATCCAAAGGCGCAATAGTGGCGATGACGGGTGATGGGGTGAACGATGCCCCTGCCCTAAAACGCGCCGATGTGGGGGTGGCAATGGGCAGGAAGGGTACCGAGGCGGCAAAAGAGGCAGCGGTGATGGTATTGACCGACGACAATTTTGCCACTATCGTTCATGCCGTGGAAGAAGGGCGTACCATCCACGACAATCTGAAGAAAGCCATCATGTACATTCTTCCGACAAGCTTTGGACAGGCAGGTGCCATCATGGTTGGGATTTTACTTGATTTGCCCTTGCCTATTACGCCATTGCAGATACTCTGGGTCAACATGGTCACTGCGATCACTCTGTCGTTGTCGCTGTCCTTTGAACCCTCAGAGGATAATGTCATGAAGCGCCCACCCCGCAATCCCGGTGAGGCATTGTTAAGCGGTTTTTTCCTTTGGCGAATTGTCTTTGTTTCGCTATTGTTGGTTTTTGGGCTGATGGGTTTATTCTTGTATGAACAGTGGTTGGGTGCGACTTTGGCCACCGCCCGCACGGCAGCAGTCAATGCGTTAGTCATCGGGGAAATTGCCTATTTATTTAACTGCCGATTCATCCATGCCCCGGCCTTATCGGTACGCAGCTTGACCGGTAATCGTTATGTATGGATTGCCATCGTTTTGCTGTTGGCGCTGCAATTGGCCTTTACTTATGCCCCACCGATGCAGGCATTATTCGGCACGACGGTCATACCTATCGAAGCGTGGGAGCGCATCGCCGCCTTCGGCCTGTCGCTGTTTTTAGTGGTGGAATTGGAAAAAACTTTGTTTCGCTTTGGCATGGCTTGGCAGAAGAAAGAACAGAAAAAACGCCACTGGGCATCAGCAATGGCAGTGGCGAAAACTGACCGGTCTTCGCTGACTCGCTACGCGTGGCTATCCATTGCCGCTGCGCTTGTCACCATCGCCTTGAAAACTTGGGCGTGGCGGATAACCGGCTCGGTGGGTTTGCTGTCCGATGCCATGGAGTCCGTGGTGAATCTGGTTGCCGCTATCATGGCATTGGCCATGCTAACCCTAGCTGCACAGCCCCCCGATGACCAGCATCATTTCGGGCATGGCAAGGCTGAATATTTTTCCAGTGCCTTGGAGGGTGCGCTGATTCTGATCGCGGCTTTTGGCATAGGCATAGCCGCCTATGATCGACTGATTCATCCCCGGCAGTTGGAGTCCATCGGGTTTGGCTTAGTGATTTCGACCTTGGCGGCACTGGTCAACTTGAGTGTGGCTAGGGTTTTATTGAGGGTTGGACGCAGACATAATTCCATCACCCTAGAGGCGGATGCCAAGCATTTGATGACTGACGTGTGGACTTCTGTTGGTGTGCTGTTGGCCTTGGGCGCGGTGGCGGTCACTGGTTGGCAACAACTGGACCCCATCATCGGTTTTGCCGTGGCCCTCAACATTATCTGGTCAGGGTTTACGCTGATGCGCCGGTCCGCCGCCGGCTTATTGGACTCTACCCTGCCGGAGGAGGAAAACGCCCACATTGACGATATTCTCGACCGCTATCGACAAGAGGGGGTCGAATTCCACGACCTGCGCACCCGCCAGTCGGGGGCGGACCGATTCATGACCGTGCATGTACTGGTGCCTGGAAAGATGACCGTGAAATCGGGTCACGACCTGTTGGACCGCATTGAAAACGACATTCGGCAAGCCATCGGCGAAATTACCGTGACCACTCACCTTGAACCGCTGGATGACCCGGCTTCCTTCATCCACGGGGAAACAGGATATAATCAGCATCCGGGCAGGGAAAGTTTGACTCCCGCCCCGGTGTCTAGGCGGAATGGTCCCGGTGGGGCGAAAAAAAAGTGATTACAGCGTTTTCAATATCTAGCAGTCATTAAGCCATGTTAAACCGTGTGGAATTAAGGAATTTTGGTCCAATCGCCCAACTTGATTGGTCGAGTCTTGGCAAGATCAATCTGGTCATTGGTGGTAATGGTAGCGGCAAGACTTTCTTGCTTAAGGCGTTGTACAGTGCTACGCGGACTTTGGAAGAGTTCAAGCGGGGCAATGAACAACGTTCCGCCGCAGAAATATTAGCTAATAAATTGCGTTGGACTTTCCAGTCCGAAAAAATTGGCGATCTTGTGACCAAGGGGATTGATGAACGTTTAAATTGTCGAATAACTTTTGATAAGCGAGTATTTAAATACGAATTTGGCGAAAAAACCATCAAGCAGATTTCAATTCTGACGAACAATGTGTTGCCCAGGGAAAGCAACTCCATTTTCTTGCCTTCAAAAGAGGTATTGTCATTGCACCATATTATTTTAAAGTCACGCGAGCAAGATAAGGTATTTGGTTTTGACGACACCTATCTTGATCTAGCGAGGGCGTTGCGCCAGTCTACAATAAAAGGGAAGAACTATAGTGAGTTTGCCAAATCCCGAAAAAGCCTAGAGGCTATTATTGGCGGAAAAGTTGTGTTTGACGAAGGTTTAAGAAGTTGGCAATTTAAAAATAAAAATAATCAAAAATTTCATATTGGTGTCACTGCTGAGGGGATAAAAAAAATTGCCATCTTGGATACTTTACTAGGTAATCGTTACCTAACACGGAATTCGATCATTTTTATTGATGAACCAGAGTCGGCGCTTCATCCGGTGGCGATTTCAAAACTGCTGGATATTATTGCCATGCTGGCTGAACGGGGTATTCAATTCTTTCTCGCCAGTCACTCCTATTTTGTGGTCAAAAAGCTTTTTTTGATTGCCCAAGAAAAAAACTTTTCAATCCCTGTTATTTCTGCAACTGAAATTTCTGCAACTGAAGTGGAGTGGCAAGTTGATGACCTCCTAGATGGAATGCCGGATAATCCGATCATCAGCGAGTCAATCCGCCTGTACAGGGAAGAAGTGGGAATGGTGCTAAGATGACTACTGATCCCTTTGTCGAATCCGGTATGAGTTTTGGACCATATCCAGAAGGGCATTGTTTTCGTATTGAAAAGAGCAATATCTATAAAAATATGGGTCATGGTGTGAAAATTGTGGAGTTTGTATTGTTACGACAAAAAAGCCAATCGCTGAAGGTATGCTTAGTCGAAGCCAAGTCTAGTGCCCCCAGACCGGAAAACAAACTCGATTTTGACAAGTATATCGGCGAAATTAGGGAAAAGCTGGTCAATGCGCTAATGTTGGTTGTAGCGTCATGTCTAAAGCGACATAAATCCGCTGAAACCGAATTGCCTGAGTTGTTCAAAACGCTAGATTTAAAGAACTCTGATTTTCAGTTGGTGCTTATAATTAATGGACATAGCGAAAATTGGCTTCCACCATTGCATGATGCATTAAAGATTGCATTACGCCCCACGGTCAAAACATGGGGTTTGTCGGCGAAGGCGGTTGCCGTAATTAATGATAAAATGGCAGTTGAACTTGGCTTAATCACTTGAGTTGTGCAGTACTTCTTCTTGCCATGTAAGCTGCAAAGAGGTTGTGATCCAAGTTTCGGAGTTGGCTTCTTAAAGATACTAGTGCCGGGCTTAAACCGCGTTTTTCAAGCTTGATGAGTCGGCTCAATAGATCAAATGCCTGAACGGGAGGCACATCCAAGCTAGGCACGGCATCGGATGCAATTTTCATATCCGAATGTTCAAGAAGTTGCCAGGCAGGAAACCATGCCCCCGTTGTTTCCCCTTCTGCATCAAGCCAATCGAACTCACTTTTGAAGGCGATCCACTCCTTTCGGATTTGAGGGTCGGCGATTTCACGTATTAAGGCGGGCAAACGCTTTGATCTCAAAAAAGCCAGCCTCATCAGCAGGGATCGGCAAGCATCTATTCCTCCGATAGGATAACGTGCCAAGCAAAGCCAGTAGACCAAATCCGAATTTTCATTCCAACGCGGAATCGATTCTATTGCCTCGACGGCGAACGAATAATCACCTGTTCGCAAGTATAGACCGGCACAGAACGATTGAGGAAACTCGGTGTCGTAAGCTTGGCTGCCTTGCGCTTTCGCCAGATATAGCCAATACGGACGCATGAAACTTTTTGCTTCCCCTCGCATCAAGGTTTCAACGGCGGGTTGCACTTCGACCTCTAGCCTTCGAACTGTCTCGCTTATCTCCATCGGTGTGGACGATGGAAATGGCCAGTCTTGGACAGCTTGGCAAAGGGTCTTCAATGTATCAAGTCCATGATATTCGGGTTCTCCGGCGATAATACGCTGTATGAAAACGGCGGCGTGGACAGCATCGAAATTACGCAAAGCGGCAATGGCATCGTTAGCGAAAACGACGGCCCCCGAATCATTGAACAGATCAAGTTGGGTTGGATGGGGTTTTTGACAAGTCATGGCTGTTTATTTTAATTCCATCCGTTTAAAATTAGAATTAATGATCAATTGAGGTCTTTATGAAAGCATTATTATGGCTGCTAACTTTTGCCTTTGGTCTAACTGCGGCCCAAGCCGAAACCTGCCCGGATTTACTCAATTTCACCGCACAGAAATTGCGCTCGAAAGAAACCGTCGATTTTTGCCAAGCCTATCAAGGAAAGGTTATTCTTGCTGTAAACACCGCCAGCCAGTGTGGGTTCACGCCGCAA
The DNA here is from genome assembly GCA_003242955.1 of Candidatus Methylumidiphilus alinenensis. Classification (GTDB taxonomy): domain Bacteria; phylum Pseudomonadota; class Gammaproteobacteria; order Methylococcales; family Methylococcaceae; genus Methylumidiphilus; species Methylumidiphilus alinenensis. Next base: position 12,832 of record QJPH01000303.1, on the reverse strand, counting down.
TTCAAGGGACTCGAAGCACTTTACCAAAAATATAAGGACCGCAATTTTGTAATCTTAGGGTTTCCGTCTGCCGATTTCCATCAGGAATTCACCGACGAACAAAAAACCTCGGAGGTGTGCCACCAGAACTATGGCGTGACATTCCCAATGTTCAAAGCCAGCTCGGTGCGCGGTGCTGATGCCAATGCATTTTTTAAGAAACTTGCCGAACGTTCGGATACCACGCCAAAATGGAATTTCTATAAATATCTGATTGACACACAGGGTAACGTGGTCGCATCCTTTGCTTCCCCAACGACGCCGGAAGATCGAGAATTGAACCAAAAAATCGAAGCCTTGCTGAAAAAGCCTTAACGCATTAGCAGGTCTAATGTTGACTAAAACGTCGTCTATATTTCATCGCTCTTGCTCAAAACGAGGATTTCCGGGGGAGGATTTTAGAAGTGGGAACTGATGGTGTAGGATGCCGGGTATGAGCAGTATTTATCCAATTGGCGTTTTTGATTCGGGCGTGGGTGGTTTGTCGGTTTTGCGCGATATTCGCAAGGAACTGTCGAATGAAGATTTATTGTATGTGGCTGATTCCAGCCACGCCCCTTACGGAGACAAAGAGTCCGAGTATATTGAAGCAAGGTCTATCGCCATCTCCCAATTCCTCGTGGATCAACCGGTCAAAGCCATCGTCGTCGCTTGCAATACCGCGACGGGTGCAGCGGTTGCCAAACTGCGGACTAGGTTTAGTGTGCCTATCATCGCGATGGAACCGGCTGTCAAACCCGCCGTTGAAAAAACCAAAACCGGAGTCGTCGGTGTGCTTGCCACCCGTCGGACGGTTTCCAGCGAAAATTTTATAAACCTGCTGACTCGCTTCGGAGCAAATGCCGACATCGTGGTCCAGCCATGCCCCGGACTCGTAGAGCAAGTCGAAGCGGGGGATTTGCTGGGCGAGAAGACACGTACCCTGTTGGAACCATTTGTATTGCCGCTGTTGGAGAGAGGTGTGGATACCATTGTCCTTGGTTGTACCCATTATCCTTTTCTAGCCCCGTTGATCCGGGCAATGGTGGGAATTGATGTTGATATCATTGACCCAGGCGAGGCGATTGCCCGCGAACTGCGCCGTCGCTTGGAAAACATTGGACGGTTGTCCCGCCGTGACCGGTTAGGCACTGAACAATTTTGGACCAGCGGCTCGCCGAAAAGCGCAAAAAAGCTGATATCACAATTATGGGAAACGGAGGTCGAAGTGATGCGGTTGCCTGAATGACCGAATTCCTCCGCCAAGCCACCCACTATTACGATGACCCGCTGACACGGGTATGGATTGCCTGTGCCGAGGCGGTCGGCTTTCGTATCGTGAGGACATCAGATGCCTATGCCTCCACCGACGGTTGTGGCACTATTCTGATTGCAGCCGATGAGTTGTTCGACTCCGATGATTCGGTCGCTCAAATGATACTGCACGAACTTTGCCATGCGTTGGTCGAGGGCGAGGTTGGGGAAAGCAAGGTAGACTGGGGTCTCGGTTATGCCGTTGGCAATAACCCATGGCGCGAACATGCAACCCTTAGGCTTCAAGCCTATTTGACTGGTCGGTTCGGCCTGCGGGATTTTTTCGCACCGACCACCGACTTCAGAGTGGATTTTTGGGATGCCCTCCCAGCCGACCCTTTTTATGCGTCACCAAAAGCGGGTGGCCGTCGTGAGTGCAGTTGCGTGGCGGCTCGTCTTGCCGCTTGGCGGGCTTCACAACCGCGGTGGGCAAGTCATCTTGACAAGGCACTGAAGTCCAGTGGGGCTATTGCAGCGGCAACGCCACGTGTAATAAGTTTTGAAACTGTGCGGATTTCCCGTCAATCCGGTATTGCTGGAGTGCAAGGCTTGCCTTGCGTTTCTAGTATGCCTTGCCCTAATACTGACCAAACGCAAGGCAAGCTTTACACTCTATCTAAAGAAAAATCTTTGCCTTCATTATGGTCAACGGTAGGCATGCCGTCCGAATTGCACCCCTCTGGACATTCGCCGGTAGCAGAGCAGTTTAAAGGGCTGGGTTGTTCTGATTGCGCTTGGAGTTTTGTCGAACGCCGAAAGCCACGCTGCCGCCATGCCCCTTCGATCCATTTGCCGGATAAATCCCCGGCCTGCTGGCGCTTCGAACCGGCAGGCGAATTGGACTGCCAGACCTGTGGCGCCTGTTGTCGCGAGGCTTACCATGCTGTTGAAGTTTCAAGCCGTGAGCCTGTCAACAAGCGCCGTCCCGAATTCGTTGTCATCCAAGACACCCGGCGCAAGCTGCTCCGCAATGGTGAGCGTTGTGCTGCGCTCCTCGGTGGAATCACAGCAAACGAAGCCTACTCATGCGCTATTTACGAAGACCGTCCGCGTACTTGCCGCGAATTCACCCGTGGCAGTGAAAATTGCTTGGATGCCCGCCGGAGGGTGGGGATGTCTTTATGAACCGCCGACCAGACCGACTCGGTTTTCACAACCGAGATTGACTCATGTCAGTCATATTTGACCGTGTCATACAAAAAACTACCAAATCAATGGCTGTTCTGCTGTGATGCCGCGTTGTTGGATAGGCTGACCGGTGGCGACAGAGCTTGGAGTTCACTGGAAATTTGGTCATAAAGCTCCCCCGCCCATTCCGGCATACCTTCAGCGTCGGTATCCAAAGGCAAAGTTCGCGGGTCTCGGGGGGCAATCACGACCTTCACATTTTCCTTGCCCACTTGGGCCGCCAATACGAACAATTCCTCAATTGCCTCGTCGCCCATGGCTAGGCAGCCAATCGAAACGGCCTTGCCATGGATGAAAATATCCCCGCCCGGATCGAATCTGCCTTCTTGATCCGCGTGATATAAGTCAAACTCATTGGGGTAATTCAGCTTCATCGAGAGGTGGTAATGGCTGTTCGGATTCAGTCCAGCAATCCGGTAGACTCCCTCGGGTACTTGCCTGTCGCCTTGGCGCAGTTTCGGGCCTGACACGCCGCTGGCAGCTTGGATGCTGTAGTCGCGGATAAACCTGAATTCGCCTTCGCCCTTGGCCCATAACTCAAGTTTCTTTTCTTGTTTCAATGCGACTAAAATAATTTCGGTTGGAGGGTAGGGTACCTTGGCCTTTTTAAAATAGGGGCTCAACATCCGCACCGAGTAGTCACCGTAATCATGAAGCACGTCCTCGACGGTCCATTGTCCGGGAAGTTTAGCGGGGGATGGAAAGTAGTTGGTATTGTGATGATGGGCTTGCGTGCCAATCTGCGATTTGACATTGTCGTCTCGCAGCTTTTGTCCGCCACAGGATGCCAAAAGGCCGATCAACGCCAAAGCGATGACATTTTTTGAGAACGATTTCATAATTTATGGTCAAAAAATTGGTGGTTCATAGTTTTTAGCGATTATATCCTAGTTAAAAGTTTTTTAATCAAGATGCCCATTGTAGTAGAATGGTAGACTTGGCATCTTTGAGGTTTTTTTCAAAGCGGTGGGCCATTGTGCCGCCAAATATATTTACCCCCGTTGTGGGCGCGAGGTGAAAGTGAAAACAAATGCATATCGTATGGGTACGGTAAAGCGGCTCATCAGTTGGCTTTTGGTGGGGGCTGTGGTTTTGGCGATAGGTTTGCCAATCAATGACTATGTCCATAGGCAGATTCTGCCTTTCGGTATCAACATGCCGCCCTTGGACGGCAAAGAAATGGTTGATCCGCGTACACCTCTGACCGTTCAGGCGACGGGTTTCAATGCCCAGCTTGCCAAGGTTGAACTGCGCGATGAAACCGGAAAGTTGATTGCCGAAGCCAATGGTGAAAACAGCGTCACCCTGCCTTCCCCTCTGGCTTTTGCCACTCGCCATACAATCAAAGCAACGGTAGTGCGACCTTGGTTCCGCCAGAGCCAAACCCGTGAAATTGCTTTCACCACGGTCAAAATCCCCAAACTTGAGGGGCCGAGCTTAAGGATTGTTGCACCTGATGCTTCTGTGACACTGCAATTTGACCAACCCGTTGGCGAAATAAAAACCAGCAGTGATTTGCATCTTGCGGTGGAACCGGATGCCAGCCGTAATACGGTCAAATTAACCGCCAGTGATTATGACCAAGATCATACCTATCCTGTGCAGATCGACTGGGAAACGGTTTCGGGTGTGCCATTGCCCCCGCTTCATTTGGATTTGACTACTGCCCCGCCTCTGACCGCCGAAACCAACCTGAAAGGGCAGGCCAACTTAGGTGTCGCCCTGCCGCTCATTATTAATTTCAGCGAACCCCTTGCCGAACAGGCGAATAAGGGGCAAAACATACAAATTAAGGCGGATGGAGGCAAAGAAGTGGCCGGACGATGGGAGCGTCAAGGCAAGAAGAGCCTAAGGTTTACCCCGCAACCTAGTTGGCCGGCCTCCAGTACCATCGAAGTCAGGATTGACCCGCTAGCACTCAAAAGTGTACGGGGAGGGACATTGGAAAAGCCAATCATTGATCGATTCACCACAGGTTCTGACAGGCACATATTCGTCTACTTGGACACCCAGCGTTTGGCCGCCGTGGAAAACGGCGAGGTAGTGCGCACGTTCAAAGTCAGCACAGGCAAAAACAAAACGCCAACCGTCACCGGTAACTTCTATATTTATGACCGGTATCGTCATAAAACCATGCGTAGTGATAGTAATATCCGTCCAGGGCAACATGGGTTTTATGAGGTGGAAAACGTTCCCTATACGCAATTTTTCCACAAAGACTATGCCTTCCATGGTGCTTTTTGGCATAACAATTTCGGTCGCACGGCAAGCCACGGTTGCGTCAATATGGCGACCAAAGACCTAAACCGGCGCTGGCCCCATGCACCCGAGGATGCAGGTTGGTTATTCCACTGGGCAGCCCTAGGGGTGCCGGTTACCGTGTATGCGAAATCACCGGAAGAAGTACCCAAGGAACAAGCTGGCAGTGACCGCGCCGTTCCAGATAAGGTGTCGGATGAGAAGAAATCCGAACGCGATACGGAACTGCGTGATTCCAGGGAACCCCTTGTCCACCTTGATCCATCTTTACAGAAGGCATCTGCGGTGGCTCCCCAGCAGAGTTCTAATCAATGAGTATCCACGTCTTGTTGACGGGCATTCTTCATAAGAATGCCGTTTCGCGCATCAGCCAAAATGGCAACGCTTATGTCACTTGTTCCGTGCGCGTAGAGCAAGACGGGCAAACCATCTGGGCTAACGTGATTTGCTTTGATGAGGCGGCTCAAGCGGAATTGCTAAGGTTGAATGCGGGCGATGCCCTCAGTGTACAAGGCAAGGCGACCCCTAAGGTTTACATGAAAGACGAAGAAGCCCGTCCCAGCCTACAAGTGACGGCGACCGGTGTGCTGTCCTTGCAACCGAAAACCCAAGCCAAAAGCCAACCGGCGAAAACCCGCCCCAGGCAGACGGCGAAACCTTTCGGCACGGTTGACCGCAACGAAGATGAAAAAACAGCGGACGACGGTTTTGACGATCCGCTGCCGTTTTAGCTTATTCTCTAATGTTACGCAACATGTCGGCAAAGGGTTGCCGACCTACGGCTGTGATAAACCAGCCCTATAAGGTCGGGCAACATCTTTACCGTTGCCCGGCTTTCCCTGTCGGCTGACCAAATCTCGGGCGCAACGCAAAGAAACGCGGCCGACCTTCTACAGGGCTTCACTCTCTAGGGTTTGGTGAAAGGCGCATTATGATACCGATTTATCGACAACACGCCATCAAGCGAATGTTCGAGCGCAACATCAAGGCTGCTGATGTTGTCGAAGCCCTGGTAAATGGCCTTGTGATAGAAGATTATCCGAATGACACCCCTTATCCAAGTTGCCTATGGCTTGGCTATTCTGGGGAAAGGCCGTTACATGTAGTCTTTGCTGATAACCTAGATGAAGGAGAACGCCTCATCATAACTGTTTATGAACCAAACCCGGTGCAATGGTCGCCAGATTTCACAAAGAGGATCAAGCCATGAAATGCCCGATTTGCAAGCACGGACAAACCCAGCCTGACACCGTGACCGTGACACTGGTTCGCGGTGGCTCGACGATTGTTTTTCGTCATGTTCCCGGTGAGGTTTGCGAAAACTGCGGGGAAACGTACCATTCCGCCGAAATAACCGAAGCCCTATTAGTGCAAGCGGAAGCGGCGGTTGCCCAAGGCGTGGAAATCGACGTAAGGCGGTTTGCTGTCGCCGCGTAAGCAGAAGTTGCCGATTAATCCCAACGCCAGAAAGCCGCCGTATTCCACCGTGTGGTGATGGTTCGTCCATTCGGCGCAATACGCGAGTACGCTATTGCGCCCTTACAAAGTGCGCCTTACCGCGTTACATGGCTTCGCCATCCCCATCCGCCGGATGCCGATAACGGGCGGCATCGGGCGGTAGCAAATCGAAAATCGGGTCATTGGGGATGCCGAAGGCTGGCGGATAACAAACCCCGCCCAGATACAAGCCGTCCGACGGCGCGGTGACACCGCTCTGTTTACGGTCGCGCAGTTCTAGCAATTGCCGGGTCCAATCCGTGGGTTTCTTGCCCGTGCCGATTTCCATCAACACCCCTGCAATATTGCGCACCATGTGGTGCAAGAAGGCATTGGCCGATAGTTCGATGATGACACGGTCATTCTCCCTGCCCACCCGCAAAAAATGCATGATCCGCTGGGGGCTTTTTGATTGGCAACCTTGGGCGCGGAAGGAGGAGAAATCATGGTTGCCGATCAGATGATCCGCCGCCTCCTGCATTTTTACCTCGTCCAGCGGATTGAAGCACCAAGTCACTTGTGTGCGCTGCAAGGCCGATTTCATCGGGCGGTTGAGGATGACATAGCGATAATACCGGGCGATGGCACTGTAACGGGCATGGAAGCTAGGGTCCACTTCCCGCGCCCACAGCACACGAACGTCATCAGGTAGGTTGGCGTTGACGCCCAGCAGCCAAGACCGTTGCCCGCGCTGGGCCTGGGTATCGAAGTGGACCACTTGCTGTAGGGCGTGTACGCCGGCATCGGTGCGTCCGGCGGAATGCACAGTCATCGGCTCCGCCGCCACTTTTCCCACTGCATCCTCCACGCAAGCTTGCACGTTGCGTTGGCCGAGCTGCCACTGCCAACCGGCAAAAGCCGTTCCGTCATATTCCAGCCCAAGTGCGATGCGTGGCATTAGAATAAACCACTTATCTTGCCCGTCTCATCCACGTCAATCCGCTCTGCCGCCGGCACTTTAGGCAAGCCGGGCATGGTCATGATGCTGCCGCATATGACCACGACAAATTCCGCGCCGTGGGCCGGGCGGACTTCGCGTATCGGCAATATGTGGCCCGTGGGCGCACCCTTAAGTGTGGGGTCGTGGGAGAAGGAGTTTTGCGTTTTGGCGATGCACACCGGGAAGTGGCTGTACTCCTCGCTTAATTCCGCCAACTGCCTTTGGGCCTTGATATCGGCGGTAATGTCGGCTGCGCCGTAAATTCGGGTTGCGATGGCCTTGATTTTATCCCATAGGGGGGCGTGTTCATCGTACAAAAAACGGAAATCTGTCCTGCCCCCTTCCATGATGCGCAGCACTTCTTGGGCCAATGATTCCGCGCCCTTGCCACCCTCCGCCCAGTGTGTGCAAATAATGGCTTGGGAGCCTAAGGCTTCAACCTTCTGTTTCAGCAAGGCCACTTCGGCGGCAGTGTCGGAAGTGAAGTGGTTGATGGCAACCACACAAGGCAGACCGAATTGCCCTTGGATATTGTTCAAGTGGCGTTCCAGATTGACGAAACCGCGTTCTAGTGCGCCCAAGTCTTCCATGCCTAAATCTTTCACCTCCACGCCGCCGTGGGATTTCAATGCGCGCACGGTGGCCACCAGTACCACGGCGTCGGGTTGGATGCCGGCTTTGCGGCATTTGATGTCGATGAACTTCTCCGCGCCCAAATCCGCGCCAAAACCGGCTTCGGTGACGACAATATCGGCCAATTTTAGGGCCGTCTTGGTGGCAATGACCGTGTTGCAACCGTGGGCGATGTTGGCAAATGGCCCACCATGGACGAATACGGGGTTGTTTTCCAAAGTCTGCACTAAATTGGGCCTTAGCGCGTCTTTCAACAAGGCGGCCATTGCACCATGGGCGTTGATATCCCGAGCGAAAATGGGTTTATTGTCGCCTAGCGTGTAACCGACCAGAATATTGCCCAAGCGCTCGCGCAATTCTTTGATCGAGTTAGACAGGCACAGAATTGCCATGACTTCGGATGCTGCGATGATGTCGAAGCCATCTTGGCGGGGGAAACCATTGGGTGGGCCACCCAAGGCGACAACGACTTCGCGCAGGGCGCGGTCGTTCATGTCGATGACACGCTTCCAATGAATCTTGCGCTCATCCAAGTTCAACTCGTTGCCTTGATGAATGTGGTTGTCGATCATTGCCGACAGCAAGTTATGGGCAACCCCGACGGCATGGAAATCGCCGGTAAAGTGCAAATTGATATCCTCCATGGGCATCACCTGCGAATAGCCACCCCCGGCCGCACCGCCCTTGACACCGAAGCACGGCCCAAGTGCCGGTTCGCGCAGGCAAATCATGGCTTTATGTCCAAGACGATTCAACGCGTCCCCCAAGCCAACTGTCGTAGTGGTCTTGCCTTCCCCGGCAGGGGTCGGGCTGATGGCGGTGATCAGCACCAGCTTGCCATTAGGCCGGTCTTTGATGCTTTCGATGTACTCCAGAGACAATTTCGCTTTGTAACGGCCGTAAGGGTCGAGATGTTCCTCGCCTATCCCCAGCCTTTCCTGGGCCAGCCTGACGATGGGTTTCATCGTGGCTTGTTGGGCGATTTCAATGTCGGACATGGATGCTCCTTAGTAGTGGGGGGTCTTCATAGCACAAAGGCATGAAAGTGCCGACTTGGAAAGACACTTTAGCAGCTGATGTTACGCAGATGTGTAGGCCGTAGCCCGGATGGAGCCGCTTGCGGCGTAATCCGGGTTTGTGGCCAGAACCTCCCGGATTACGCCGCAAGCGGCTCCATCCGGGCTACCACACTAAGATTCAAAGGCATTGTGCTTAACGTCAGTTTGCATCTGGCTATTTTAACAGTGGCAGGGCTAAATGGGGAAAAAACGGAAGCGCGTAGGTCGGGTTAGGCGCACATAGCGTAATCCTGCCCCAAGCTTCAAACCCCGTGTGCGCCGTAACCCGACAAAGGGGGCGGCAGGCGGCGTTGGTAGAGGATGCCGTGGTCGCCGGGGTAGGGCTTGGTGTGGTCGTTTTCACCTAGCCAGATTTCGTCGGGGATGCCTTCAGAAAAAGCCTTGCAGGTGCGAGGCCATGCGCTGATCTTGTGTTTGCAAGGTGTGCAAACTGGGCTGAACATTTTGAAAGTTCCGTCACCGTCAAGGGTATCGTACTTGATCATTTTTTTCTCCTTTGGCTGGTTCCCAAGCTCCGGCTTGGTCGTTCTTCGGGAAGCTGGAGCTTCAAAAACACCATTCCCAAGCGGGAACTTGGGAACGAGCAACAAGGAAGTTATTTTCGGCCATATCCTAAACCCGCCTTGGATGACCCACCATGGAAAAGGCGTAGCGGTTTCTGCCGTTTGCCAAGGCTTCGTCACATAGCGCGTTCCCTCAGGCTTGCTTGAGGTTGGCGGTACATTGTAGATTGCCTGGACGGGGTAATTTTCGCACAAAGGCCGACCGGGCGAGGTGGTAAGCAGGGTCTTCGCCCCAAAAGTTCTGGTTCATTTCCTCCAATTCTTCCAAGCGGTATTGATCCAAGGGTTTGGTTTTCTCGTCAGTCTGCCATGCTTGTCTTTTCTGCTCCAGCAGGGTGGCAAAATTGTGGGCATGGGCCTGCTTTTCGGCAATGCGGACGATCTGCCCCTGAAAGCTGGAGAAATTACTAGGGCAGCCGCCATCTTGGATGATAATGTCGTCGATCAGGCCGATGGCCTTGGCATGTTCCACACTGACGGGCTGACATTGCTCGGTCAATTGCAGCGCCAACACGTCACCTACTCGTTTGGGCAGGGAATAGGTCCAATATTCCGAGCCGTACAAGCCCCCCATGCCTTTGTAATGGGGGTTCAAGACGATGCCTTCACGGGCGAAAACCCGATCCGCCGCCAAGGCCAGCATCACCCCTCCCGCCCCCGCACTGCCGTAAAGCGCGGCAATGGTACAGTGGTCGGTGGCGGTTAGGACGGCTAGAACCAGATCGTCCATGGCGTTGATGTTGCGCCAGGATTCCTCCGCCGGGTCGGCAGCGGCTTCGATCAGGTTCAAATGAATGCCGTTAGAGAAGAAATCCCGCCCACCTGATAGCACAATCACACGGGTCGGCCTGCTGCGAGCGTACATCACCGCCTCGGTCAGTCGCTGGCAATGTCCTGTACCCATCGCGCCGTTGTAAAAACGGAAATTGACATAGCCGACATCGTTGCGCTCTTCATACCAGATGTCGCGGAAAGTCTTGGTTGGGGTCGAATAATGCAATGGCACGGGTATTTCCGACACCTCGTCCACTAAATCCCCCAAAACATCGGTTGCCGGTAGTTTGATGAAGCCGTCGGCCACCCGGCCCTTGGGCCTGAGATGGGAAATCCAGACTGCCCCGTCCACTGCCGCACGGCAGATGGCCCCGTGCCTTTTTGCAATGATGTCGCCGGGAATGCCTATCAAAGTCCCTTCCTCATGGGCACCATGTAAGTAAACCGATTCCCCGCCAATGTCATCCAACACGCCGGGTTGTCCATCGGCTGAGCGGATTTTTTTGATGATATCCGCCACCCCGTCGTTTTGCCAGTCGATCTTCCGTTGTTCGGGTTTCACCGATGGGCGATAGCGGCCATGTATCTCGGGGCGGGAGTAATCCAAAGGGGCGGGGACGAATAGGCCGGTTTCAAAGCGATGCACGGCGACCATCATCGACTGCATGGCGGCTTGGGCCACTTCATCCCGATATAAGCTGCTTTTGCTGCCCTCGCGCATTGGGAAATGATAGCTTGCCCAGACCGGGCCGGAGTCTACATGTTCCTCCGCCTGTACGGCGATGACGCCCCATTCCTTTTCCTCGTTCAGAATCGCCCAATCCAACGAGTTTGGACCCCGGTCGCCCATGATGCCGGGATGGATGATGATGCAGGTAATATACTCCCAAATGTCACGTGGTATGACTTGGGCCAGCATTGGGCTAAGAATCAGATCAGGCTGGAATTGCCGCACTGCATCGCGCATGGTTTCAGCGGTGGTGGCTGTGGCGACGGTGACATCATAGCGGCTGGATTTAAGCCAGGCATGCGCTAGTTGAGTCAGGCTATTATAGGAACTGGAAAGGAGGAGAATCTTCATGGTTTTTATTCTTCTTGGATATTAAAGTTACGAGAACCTCCTTGCCTAAAGCTTGGCACATTGAAGGTCTTGGTAATTATAACGGGTTTTTGTATCCGGGTTGTGTCGATGGAGCGCGGGCGCAATAGCGTACTCGCGTATTGCGCCGAATGGCTACCCATGCGGCGGAATACGGCGGGGTACCGCCTATTCCGCCCTACGGATGGTAAGTCCATCCTTCGACTGCTCGACAGGCTCGCAGCTCAGGGCTAACGGTTAAGCTTTGCGGCCTTGGTCATCGTTCAGCCGGATGGGTGAGCTTGTGGTGTACGGCGACTCGTCGCCGCATAGTTCGGAAAGCGGCGACGAGTCGCCGCACTCCACATTATGGTGGGCTGGACGATGACCAAGGCCAGCTTTGCGCCTGTCCCGCTTTAAGTGGATAGCAGGGCGTAGCAAGGTATTCCCCGCCAGCACGAACAAAGCCGCCAGCGCCGCTTCTGCGATGAGGTCCGCACCCGCGCAGGCACCGACTGCCGCCGCCGCCCACAAAGTGGCAGCGGTGTTCAAGCCACGGACATTGTCGTCGCCTTTCATAATCACCCCCGCGCCCAGAAAGCCTATGCCAGAAACAACATAGGCAGCCACATGCACAGCACCCTCATGGCCAGTCAAACGGTTCGCCATATCGACAAACACGGCGGCACCGACCGTCACTAGGACATTGGTGCGTAGTAGCCCTGCCGTGCGCTGGCGGTGATGGCGCTCGATGCCAATCACCGAACCTAAAACAAATGCGGTGGTTAGGCTGATTAACGTGTCCGTTAGCGACTCGATATTGATGTTGTTAAGGGCTTCCATAAGATTTTTTGGTAGTGTTGCCGGTTTGGATGTGGCCCATTATAGGTTACATCGGAGTGCAAGGCCTGCCTTGCGGGTGCGTCGGGAGTGCAAGGCCTGCCTTGCGGCGCAGTTGGAGTGCAAGGCCTGCCTTGCGTGAGTTTGCCGATATTCGCATGGCAAGCCTTGCACTCCAATGGTTCAGCTATTAGAAGTCATCCGGCAAATCCAGCGAACGGAATTCCGCGTAATAGTGAAATTGTCTTGCTAACGCTTCCTTGCCAAGATGATCGAACAACTTATGGAAGCTGGAATAAGCATACTGCTTTAGGTCTGTCACATACCCATGCTTGACCGGGTTGTAGAGCAGATACAGCATTTTTAATATCAAAGAGTTACTTTTAGGTCATATTATTTTGCAAGGCACATATACGCAAGATGGTTTGGTTGAGCGTCCTTTATTATTACCCTTTGTTAAGAAAAAATGCTGTACATAAATACAAAACGGGACTCCTTGTGATGTATTAGCATCTAGGCCGTCAAGTTTAGGAAGATGTTTCAGCAAAACCCAGAACGTCGTCGTTCCGGCATGCATCGCCGGAACCTAGGCTCCATGGACGGCGGGGTCTTGGGCATCCATGCAATCTGGATTCCGGCGGTCCTTGCC
>QJPH01000456.1 GCA_003242955.1 Candidatus Methylumidiphilus alinenensis | reverse complement strand
CCCAAGTAATGAGCGCCGATGATCACGTTATCAGGGACGAACTGTTCACCGATCTGAATGGGCATCGCTTTTGGGGTGAGATTGAACCATGTCACACTGTGGTAGACGGAAAAAGCGAGTGCCACGAGGTGAAAAACGATGCTCATTGGCGAGCGCAGTGCCTGCAGGAAAGCCTCGTAGGCTACTTGACCCTGGGAAAGGCGCCAGATACCCACTAGTAGTATCACCGTGTAGATGCCGATGAAGACGCACGTCAACTCGCGTGCAATGTAGCGCAGGTAGATTTCGTTACGCAAATACCACTGCGTAGTGGAAACTTCGCGCAGGTAGGGTTTGCCGCTTACTTGTTTAGCCATGATGTCAAATGCTCCTTAAACCAGTCTATGGTGCTTGCTATTTTGGCTTGCTGTAATGCGCCTGCCGGGTCCACATGCTTGGGGCATGCCTCGGAGCAAGCGCCGACGAACGTACATTCCCAGACACCCTCGCCGGATGCCACCACCTCTTCTCGCTCGTCCCGACCACCGTCGCGCGAGTCCAAGTTGTAACGGTGCGCGAGCGTGATCGCCGCCGGGCCGATGAACTTCGGGATCAGTGCGTACTCGGGGCAGGCTGAGTAGCAGAGCATGCAGTTGATGCACATCGAGTACTGCTTGAAGCGGTTGAGTTCGGCCGGTGTCTGGCGATACTCGCCTTCTTCAACGGGCTTGTGCTGCTTAGGAATCAGATAGGGTTTGACACGGGCGAGCTTGGATACGAAGTCGTCCATGACCGTGACGAGGTCACGCTCAATCGGGAAGTGCGCGAGTGGCTCAACCCGGATAAGGTTCTCGAAATCACGCATGAAGGTTTTGCATGCGAGCATGGGCTTGCCGTTGATCATCATGCCGCAACTTCCGCAGACGGCCATGTGGCACGACCAACGGTAGTTGAGTGTGGGGTCTATGTTGTCTTTGACGTGGTTGAGCGCGTCGAGCACCACCCATTCGTCGTGATGGGGCACCGAGTAACGTTGCCAGTACGGCTCGCTGTCGGTCTCCGGGTTGTAGCGCAGAACATCAAGGTCAATACTGCGTTCAGTCATTTCTTATTCCCCGAGTAGTTGCGCACGCCTGGCTGTGATTTCGTGATTGACACCGCGCTGTAGTCGAGACGGGGCGGTTCGGAAGGATGATAGTAGGCCAGGGAGTGCTTGAGATAGTTCACGTCGTCCCGCCCGGTGAAGTCGAGGCGCTGATGCGCACCCCGCGACTCCTTGCGTGCCAATGCGCTAGCGACCAGCGCTTCCGCGCAGTCGAGCATGGAGCCGAGTTCCAACGCTTGCAAAAGATCGGTGTTGTAGACGTTTGTCTTGTCGTGCAGGGAAACTCCCTCCGCGTAACGGCGGCGCAGTTCGGCAAGCTTGGTGGACGCATCCGCAAGTCCTTCCCCGGTCCGGTAGATGCCGGCATTCAGTTCCATTGTGTCCATCATCTCCCTGCGCATGCCAGAGATTGATTCGTTGCCCACCGGTCGCAGGAACAATGTTCGGATGCGGTCCTGCGCTGCCTGTGCCTGGGCCGTGAGCGCTGCGTCATTAACTGTGTGTGTGGCCGACTGTAGATGTTCGATGGCGCTCAACGCGGCGCGTTTGCCGAATACGAGTATCTCGGTGAGCGAGTTCGAGCCGAGCCGATTGGCGCCGTTGATGCTCACGCATGCGCACTCGCCTGCCGCGAACAGGCCGCCGATTGGGGTCGCCGCACGGATGTCGGTGTGAATGCCGCCCATCATGTAATGCACCACAGGCCGCACGGGAACCATTTCCTTGACTGGGTCTACGCCGAGGTAGCTCGTCGCCAACTCGCGCACGAAGGGTAGGCGCTCGTCGATAAGCTTCTCGCCCAGATGGCGCATGTCGAGATAGACACAATCGCCCCATGGGGTTTTAACCGTATTGCCTTTCTGCTGTTCGTGAAAGAATGCTTGGCTCAAGCGGTCGCGTGGGCCAAGTTCCATGGTCTTTAAGACTAGTTTCCCCACTGGCGTTTCTGGCCCCAAGCCGTAGTCTTGGAGGTAACGGCGACCGTTTGCGTTGACCAGTATGCCACCCTCGCCCCGGCATCCCTCGGTCAACAATATTCCCGTGTTCGGCAGGCCCGTGGGATGATACTGGACAAACTCCATGTCCTTGAGCGGCACCCCTGCGCGGTAGGCCAAGGCCATGCCGTCGCCAGTTTTGATCGACCCGTTGGTGTTGAACGGGAACATGCGCCCCGCCCCGCCGCCGGCGATGATCACCGCCCGCGCTCGGAAATGATGCATGCGCCCCGAGCGCATTTCAATTGCGGTCAATCCCTGGCAGTGGCCGTCATCAACCAGCAAATCAGTTGCGTAGAACTCGTCGTAGAACTTGATCGACGGGTACTGAAGCGAGGTCTGGTACAGCGTGTGCAAGATGTGAAAACCAGATTTGTCGGCGGCGAACCAGGTGCGTTTGATATCCATGCCTCCGAAAGGACGCACGGCAACCGATCCATCTGGTTCACGGTTCCAAGGGCATCCCCAATGCTCTAGCTGGACGAGTTCGCGCGGTGCCTCCTTGACGAAATACTCGACTGCATCCTGGTCGCTGAGCCAGTCGCCACCGCCCACGGTGTCATTGAAATGGTGTTCGAGGCTATCCTCGGCCTTGATGGCGCCAGCAGCCCCCCCCTCGGCTGCGCAGGTGTGGCTGCGCATTGGGTAAACCTTCGAGACGAGTGCGATTTTCAGGCTCGGATCGGCCTCGGCTACGGCAATCGCGGCCCTCAGTCCTGCGCCACCTGCCCCGATGATGGCAATGTCTGTCTGTATCGTTTCCATATTAGTTGCAAAACCCCGACGTTGTTTTAAGTTTGTTCCAAACGAGAATTTTCCCGCTACAGCGCTTAACATCAACTTGTTACTTACATAATGTCCGTCCATGTCGGCAAAGAGTTGCCGACCTACTGCTTAACATGGGCCGTAGGGCGGCAACCCTTTGCCGCCAATGATAAACAAAGAAATTAAAAAAGGCTGTAACATGACATTCAACCGCCTTTCTGGGTAAGGCTCACCTGGCATAAGCAAACCGATAGATGGCAAGCGCATCGTCCTGTGTCACTTTGCGGGGGTTGTTCCCCAACAATCGCGTCACGTCCATCACTTTTAAAGCCATAATCGGAAGGGCGCTTTCGGGAACATTCACCCCGGCAAGGTTTCGCGGCAGCTTTAGGTCCGCAACCAGTCTCTCGATTTCGTCCAGTGCGGTTTGGGCGGTCACGTCTCTTCTACCGGTGAGGCTCTGCGCCATCATTTCGTATTTCCCTTCGTTCCCAGTCATATTGAACGCCATGACCGGGATCAGCATCAAGCTGGTGGAAAGCCCATGCGGGACATGAAACATCCCTCCTAGCGGGTAGGCAAAGGCATGGGCTGCCGCAACGCCCACATTGGCAAACGCCATCCCGGCCAGCAAACTCCCAAACAGCATGGCCTCCCTGGCCTTGAGGTCGGTGCCGTGGCTGAAGGCTGTGCGTATGTTTTTGGATATCAACTCAATGGCCCTCAGCCCAAGCGCTTCTGAATAGGCATTGGCATGGATCGAGGTGAATGACTCCAACGCGTGGATCAGCGCATCCATGCCGGTAACCGCCGTGGCATAGGGCGGCAGCCCAATGGTCAGTTTAGGGTCGAGGATGGCATACCGTGGGATCATTTTGGCGGACACAATCCCCTTTTTCAGTTGTTCGCTATCATCCGACAAAATGGCGATGTGGGTGACCTCGCTACCCGTCCCGGCGGTGGTGGGTATGGCAATGGTGGGCAGTGCGTCTTTCTCTAAGAGGTCCACCCCAATATAGGCATTGATATCCTTAGGATTAGTGACGAGAGCCGCCGCCACCTTGGCAGTGTCCAACGAACTTCCGCCGCCAAGCCCGATCACAGCATCGACCCCCGCCTCTCTAGCCAACTCGACGGCCTCCCGCACGAGGTTGATTTCCGGGTCAGGCTGAACCCTGTCGAACAGGACAATGGTTTTGCCTGCCGCTTCCAGCAGCGTTTTCAGTTGATCATAGATGCCTGCTTTGACAATGCCCGAATCGGTTACAACCAGTACCTTGCCAGCCTTTAGCCGGTCAAGAATCGAAACCGTTTTTTCGAGTGAGGACTCTCCGATCAGAATTTCCGGCACGGGTAACAATTTCATCATTTTATCCACCTGTCACGTATGTTTGGGGCAACCTAGACTATGACCACAACTCGTCGTAGCTAGGAGGAGTGAAATTGATTGGCATGCCAATGCGCTGAATATTGATCAGATGCTTGTAATCCAGGTTTTCTGAGATGCTATTGTTGCCCCAGGAACCGCAACCCAACGTGGTGGTGGGTGCGAACCCGTTGTAATAGCTCCCGCCGGCCGACAGTGAACTGGGTTGGTTGACGACAACCCGGCTGGTATAAACACCTAGGGCGATGGCTTCAATGTTTTCCTGGTTGACGGAATGCACCGCACAACTATGGCCTTTCCCCTCAAGCGATAAGTTGAAGTTGGCAATGGCGATGGCTTCATCAAGGTTTTTGTAGGTGAAACTGGTTATGACGGGGCACATTTTTTCATAGCGCAGCACATCATCCGGCGCACCGGTGGACGGGATGAAAATCACCTTGGCGTCGCCCGTGACCTTTACCCCTGCCATGTCCGCTATTTTGGCGACGGACTGCCCGACGACATCTTTGTTCAGATGACCTTCTTTGAACACGGTGGCCCGAAGGGCATCGGCATCGGCTGGATTGGTGACGTAATACGCACCGTTTTCGACGAGTGCTTTGATGACGGCATCCCGGTCATCTTCATGGAAAATGACGGCTTGCTCGCCGGAACAAATGATTCCGTTGTCGAACTTACGGCCCAAAACAATCTTTTTGGCCGCATCGTCAAAGTCGATGCCCCGGTCCAGAATAACCTGGACATTGCCGGGCCCGACACCGTAGGCAGGTTTGCCGCTGCTGTAGGCAGATTTGACCATGGCCCCGCCGCCGGTCGCCACTACCACATCAACGGCTTGCATCAGGGCTATGGTTAGTTCAGTGGAACACACATCAAGAATTTGGATCAGGTTCTCCGGTGCGCCTAGTGCGCGGATGGACTCGTTGATCAATTCGACGGCTTTGGTGCTAGCCTGTTTCGCCTTTGGGTGGGGTGCTACGATGATTGCGTTGCGGCCCTTGAGTGCGAACATTGCATTACTCATCGGGGTGACAGTGGGATTGGTGACCGGCGTGACCGAACCTACAACACCCATCGGCTTGGCTATGGAGATAATCCCGGTCTGCTCGTTGCGATCAATAATCCCGACTGATTTCTTGTTTTTAAGATGTTGCCAGATAACTTGGGACTTCCCCTTGTTCTTCGCAACCTTGTCCTCATAAACCCCCATCCCTGTCTCATCCAAAGCCAATTTGGCCAGGGACTCTGCATTGTCATAGACGGTTTTGGCAATCGCCTTGACGATCGCATCGACCTGTTCCTGGTTATAGCACTCAAATGCCGCTTGCGCGATTCTTGCTTTTTCAAGTGCTATTTGAATTGTTCCCGGTATCAATGTAGTCATGTCAATAACTCAATACTTTCTTCTTGTATATAATCAAAAAATCTAAATGAGGTGCTTATCGCCATGTAAGCGTTCACTCCCCCTGCCTTTCCCTGGGAGCGCGGCCATCTTGGCCGCCATTTCTGCGGGCAAGACACCCCGCTCCCAATGGGATTGAACGCATACATCGCCATTGTCGCTAACGCCAAAGGGCCATCTTGAACAATTCCCGCTTCAGCACCACTTCCCTAGGAAGGCGCTCCTTAAGCTTTTCAAAGAGTTCACCGTGTAACTCAAGTTCCTCCCGCCACATTTCCGTGTCCACAGACATGAGTGTTTGAAAGCGTTCCTTGGAGATGGAAGGCAAGCCATTCCAGTCGATGTCTTCGTAGCGGGGCATCCAACCGAGTGGTGCTTGACGGGCGCCGATGCGCCCATGGACACGCTCGACAATCCATTTCAACACGCGCATGTTTTCCCCGAAACCAGGCCACAGGAAGTTGCCGTCCTTATCCAAGCGGAACCAATTCACGCAAAAAATGTGGGGTGGGCTCTCGATCGTGTGCCCCATCTGCAACCAGTGGTTGAAATAATCCCCCATGTGATAGCCACAGAAGGGCAACATGCCCATCGGATCGCGGCGGACCTCTCCGACCTTGCCGGTCGCGGCCGCGGTCGTTTCCGAGCCTAGGGTGGCGGCCGCATAGACTCCATAGTTCCAATTGAAGGCCTCGAATACAAGCGGGACGGTCGTGCAGCGGCGTCCCCCGAATACAAAAGCTGAGATCGGCACACCCTCCGAATCGTCAGATGCTGGATCGAGCGAAGGACACTGTGTGAGAGGTGCCGTGAATCGGGAGTTGGGATGGGAGCTTTTTCTTCCGGTTTCTTTCGCGATCTGAGGTGTCCACTCTTTGCCCTGCCAGTCGGTCAGCTTCGCAGGAGGTTCATCAGTCATGCCCTCCCACCAAATGTCACCCTCCGGGGTTAGCGCGACATTGGTGAAGATGCAGTTTGCATGCAGCGTGGCCATCGCATTTGGGTTGGAACGTTCGGAAGTCCCCGGTGCCACGCCGAAAAACCCTGCCTCCGGGTTGATCGCATACAGACGTCCGTCCTTTCCGGGCTTGATCCAAGCGATATCATCCCCGATTGTGGTGATTTTCCACCCATCGAATCCTGCCGGCGGAACCAGCATGGCGAGGTTAGTCTTGCCACAAGCGCTGGGAAAGGCTGCGGCAATATAGGTTTTCTCGCCTAGGGGCGACTCGACACCCAGAATGAGCATGTGCTCGGCCAGCCACCCTTCCTTACGGGCCATGCTAGAAGCAATGCGCAGGGCAAAACACTTCTTGCCCAGCAAGGCGTTACCACCGTAACCCGAACCGAAGGACCAAATCTCACGCGTCTCGGGGAAGTGAACGATATATTTGTGTTCCTTATTGCAGGGCCAGGCGACATCCCGTTCACCGGGTTGCAGCGGTTTTCCCACAGAATGCAGGCAAGGCACGAAGTCGCCGTCGCTGCCCAGATGTTCCAGCACAGCGCAACCCATGCGGGTCATTATGCGCATGTTGACGACCACATAAGGCGAATCGGTCAGTTCCACTCCGAGGTGAGAGATTGGCGAACCTATCGGACCCATAGAGAAAGGCACAACGTACAGTGTGCGCCCTCGCATGCACCCCTGAAAGAACTGCCTGAGCGTGGCTTTCATTTTGACCGGATCCTCCCAATGGTTAGTCGGGCCGGCATCTTCCTCATGCTCACTACAGATGAAAGTGCGGTCTTCGACCCGAGCCACGTCCGAAGGATCAGAGCAAGCGAGGTAACTGTTTGGCCGTTTCTCCGGGTTGAGTCGGATGAAAGTGCCGGTAGCCACCATTTCCGCACAGAGGCGGTCATATTCATCCTGAGATCCATCGCACCAATGCACTTGGTCTGGCTGGCAAAGGGACACAATGTCGTCCACCCATGCAACGAGCCTGGCATGGGACGATGGATGGGTGCCGCCGCTGATAACCGTGGCAGGCAAACTATCACTCCTGCTTGACATCACATTCATGTCATCTCGATTTTGCAACGCTTCGTCGGCAGTGGTTTTGAGGTTATACGATTCGATTTTCATATTCTAAGCTGAGCCTATGTCATTAACTTCCCATCTTAGTTTGTTTATTCTGTACAAATTGATGGGAATTTCAAGGTTGAATTATGTTGTAAACTTTAGGCTAAAAAAAGGAGGATGTATAGGCGTGATTTCTCGTAGGCATTTACGCAGATATGCGTATGAATATAGGTAGAATTACCCATTGACATGATTAGATTTATCCCTAAAATTACCATCATTCTATATAAGCGTTCATTCATCCCATAAAAACTGGATGCTCTGAAATGGCTTTGCAAGGGAAAATAGCATTTAAAATATATAGTTTCCTATTAAGTACTAGACTCAATATAGATTCTAGGAACTTGATTGTGTAATCATTGTACAATGAACAAGACATTCTTAACATATCCGAAACGCAGAGGAGTACCAATACCATGATGACAGGTTCTGAATACAGGCAAAGCCTGAAGGCTCGAAAACCTCTAGTAGTGTTCATGAATGGCGAACGCATGACGGGGGAGCCGACCGAACACCCGGTCGTCGCCGCCTCCATCAATTCCATTGCCTTGACCTACGAGCTAGCGGAAGACCCCAAGTACCGCAGCACCCTGACGGCGACTAGCGCGTTGACCGGGAAAACGATCAACCGCTTTTGCCATCTGCACAACAGCCCGGAGGATTTGTACCAAAAAGTCGGGATGCAGCGCCTGCTGGGGCAGAAGTGTGGAACTTGCTTCCAGCGTTGCGTCGGCATGGACGCTTTCAACGCCACGAACATCACCTCGTTTGAAATAGATCAGCATTATGGCACCGACTACCACAAGCGCTTCGTCAACTACCTGAAAATCGCCGAAGAAAATGACTGGGTGGTAGACGGGGCCATGACTGACCCGAAGATCGACCGTTCGCTACGCCCGTCGCAACAACCGGATGCCTATGTCCGCGTCGTGGAACGGACACCCGACGGTGTGGTGATCCGCGGTGCCAAGATGCATCAAACCGGCGCGATCAACTCACATGAGATCATGGTCATGCCTACCCTCGCTTTGAAGGAAGACGAGCGTGATTTCGCCATTTGCTGTGCAATCCCAGCCGATGCCGATGGCATCATCTACATTTACGGCCGCCAGACTTGCGACACCCGCCTGACCGAAGACCCGCCGGGCGAGAGTTTGGACATCGGCAGCATCTACGGTGGACAGGAATGCATCATCGTTTTTGATGACGTGTTCGTCCCCCGCGAGCGCATCTTCATGGACGGCGAGACGGACTTCTCCGGGCGGCTGGTGGATACCTTCGCCGGCTATCACCGCTCCAGCTATGCCTGCAAGACGGGTGTCGGGGACGTGGCCATCGGCGCGGCAGCGCTAATCGCCGACTACAACGGCACCGCCAAGGCCAGCCATGTCAAGGACAAGATCGTGGAAATGATCCACCTGAACGAAACCATCTGGTCGAGCTGCGTCGCCTGCTGCTACAAGGGCACTGAAACTCCGGCCGGCAATTTCTTGGTGGACCTCCTGCTCGCCAACGTCGCCAAGCACAACGTGACCCGCTTCCCCTACGAAATCGCCCGCCTGTTGCAGGACATTGCGGGAGGCTTGATGGTGACAATGCCGGGGGCGAAGGAATTCGACAACCCTGAAACGCAGAAGTATATCGAGCTTTACCTCAATGGTGCCGGAGACGGCACGGCGATCAACCGCTTCAAACTGCTGCGCCTGATTGAAAACCTCACCCTAGGGCGCGCCGCCGTTGGCTACCTGACCGAATCCATGCACGGGGCCGGATCGCCCCAAGCACAGCGTATCATGATCGCCAGACTCGCCGATATCGGCAAGAAGAAGGACTTGGCAAAGCGCATTGCACGAATAGAAGTCTAATGGCTACTTGGCAAGAAACATTCAGAGGAAAATGCGTAGGTGCCGCCCAGGCACTTGCAGCGGTTCGGTCTGGCGACAGGGTTGTGCTAGGCCACGCCGCCGGCGAGCCGAAAGTGCTAGTGGAAGAATTGGTGCGGCAGGCAGACAGGCTGACCGGCGTGGAAATCGTCCACATGGTCTCCTTGTACGCCTGCGAATACACCAAACCCCAATACCGCCAGAATTTCCGGCACAACGCCCTGTTCGTCGGCCCGACAAGCCGCGAGGCGGTGAATTCCGGGCGCGCCGACTACACACCTTGCTATTTCTCTGAGATACCGCGTCTGTTCCGCGACAACATTCTCCCGGTTGACGTGGCACTGATCCAACTGTCGCCGCCAGACAGCCACGGGTTTATGAGCTTCGGGGTGTCGGTGGACTACACCCAACAAGCCGCGCAGTCGGCTAAATTCACCATCGCCGAGATCAATCCGCAGATGCCCCGAACCCACGGCAACTGCATCCATGTTTCCGAGGTGGACGCCTTCGTCGAGGTGGACCACCCCATCCCGGAGATACCCCTGCCCACAATCAGCGAGGTGGAGGAAAAGATCGGCGCCCACATCGCCTCGCTGATCCCGGACAGGGCGACGCTCCAACTAGGCATCGGGGCCATCCCCGATGCCGTGCTCAAGTTCCTAGGCGGCAAGCAAGATTTGGGCATCCATACGGAGATGTTCTCCGACGGTGTCGTCGAACTTTTCGAGCAGGGCGTTATCACCAACCGCTACAACAACATCAACCCCGGCAAGTTCACCGCGACATTCCTGATGGGGACCCAAAGGCTTTACGATTTCGCGCATGACAATCCGAGCATCGACATGCGGTCTGTAGATTACACCAACAACCTGCTAGTCGCAGGCCGAGTGGAGAACTTGGTCGCAATCAATTCAGCCTTGGAGGTTGATCTTAGGGGGCAGGTGTGTTCGGAGATGATCGGCCCTAGGCAGTTTTCGGCGGTGGGAGGTCAAGTCGATTTCGTGCGCGCAGCCAGCGCCTCAAACGGAGGAAAGGCGATCATCGCTTTTCCTTCCACGGGCAAAAATGGCACGATATCGCGGATTGTGAACGTACTATCCGAAGGGTCTTGCGTAACCACCTCGCGCAACGATGTGCATTATGTCGTGACCGAATTCGGGATAGCCGACCTGCGAGGCAAAAGCCTCAGGCAGCGGGCCGAGTCGCTGATCGGCATCGCACACCCTGATTTCCGAAACACGTTGAGATCACAAACCTAGACCAAGCACATTAACAGTCTATTCGGCGCCGCAGCATTGTCTTGCACGTGCGTCTACTTTCACTAAAAGCAGGAGACTAAATTGAACAAAGCAGGTGGCTACTACTTTGAGGAACTTTCCGTGGGCATGTCTGCGGAGTTTGCCAAGACTATCACCGAAGCGGATATACTGCTGTTTGGTGCTGCGACGGGCGACAACCAAGCGTTGCATTTCGACGAGGAATATGCAGCCAAGACCCAGTTCAAAGGCCGCATCGCCCATGGCATCCTGTCGGCTGGCGTGATATCTGCCGCTCTCGGCAACCGGCTACCCGGCCCAGGCGCCGTGTACGTGGCCCAAACCCTGAGGTTCAAGGCACCCGTGCGCGCCGGCGACACGCTACACGCTAAAGTCACCATCAAAGAGTTACTCCCCGAAAAAAAACGCGTCGTGCTGGATACGGTTGCATCCGTCAAGGACACAACGGTGCTGGTGGGAGAGGCCACTATGATGGTACCTGG
The DNA here is from genome assembly GCA_003242955.1 of Candidatus Methylumidiphilus alinenensis. Classification (GTDB taxonomy): domain Bacteria; phylum Pseudomonadota; class Gammaproteobacteria; order Methylococcales; family Methylococcaceae; genus Methylumidiphilus; species Methylumidiphilus alinenensis. Next base: position 30,456 of record QJPH01000456.1, on the reverse strand, counting down.
CAAGGCAGACACCGAAGCGTTAAGTTAAAATACCCGCTACAAGGCAATAGCCTTATGATATGCAATTAAGACGAGGAACCCCATGAATCTCCACGAATATCAGGCCAAGCGCCTATTTGCCAGTTATGGCGTTGCAGTCCCGGCTGGAACCCCAGCCTTTACACCCGAGGAAGCCCGAAACGCTGCCGATGAACTAGGCGGCGAGCGCTGGGTGGTCAAGGCGCAAATTCACGCCGGTGGGCGCGGCAAGGCCGGTGGCGTCAAGCTGGTGGATAGCAAGGATGCCGTCGAGCAAACGGCGAGTGAAATGCTGGGTTCCAGCCTCGCCACTTATCAGACGGGCGGGGTGGCACTGCCCGTGCATTCCGTGCTGGTGGAGGAGGTCAGCCCCATCGCCCGCGAGCTTTACCTGAGTGTCCTGGTCGACCGCGGCAGCGAACGCGTGCTATTCATGGCATCTGGCGAGGGTGGCGTGGACATTGAGCAAGTCGCGGCGAAAACCCCGGAAAAAATACTTATCCAGAAAGTCAACCCCGCGGCTGGCTTGCAAGACTACCAATGCCGGGAAATAGCCTTTGGCTTGGGGCTGGAAGGCAACCAAATTAACGCGATGACCAAACTCATGCAAGGGCTTTACAGGCTTTTTCTAGACAAGGATGCCAGCCAGATTGAAATCAACCCCCTCATCGTCACCGCCGATGGCCGTCTGCTGGCCTTGGACGGCAAGGTCAACATTGACGAAAACGCCCTGTTCGCCCATCCCGACATCGCCGCGCTGCGCGACCCGGCCCAGGAAGATGCCAAGGAAGGCGCTGCCCGCGAGCACGGACTGAATTACATCACGCTGGGCGGCAATATCGGCTGCATGGTGAACGGCGCCGGTCTGGCCATGGCGACGATGGATGTCATCAAACTGCATGGCGGCGAGCCTGCCAACTTCCTTGACGTGGGCGGCGGCGCCACTAAAGAAAAAGTAACCGAAGCCTTCAAGTTGATCTTGTCCGATGACACCGTGCAGGCCGTGCTGATCAATATATTTGGCGGCATCGTCCGTTGCGACATGATTGCCGAGGGTATCATCGCGGCAGTCAAAGAAGTGGATGTCAAAGTCCCGGTGGTCGTGCGCTTGGAAGGCACTAACGCCGCAGCGGGCCGCCAACTGCTTGCCGAGTCTGGCCTTGCCATCATCCCTGCGGAAGATTTGGACGAAGCGGCGAAGAAAGTGGTTGCATCGGTAAAGGAGTGAATATCGTGCCAACCGTTGACAACCTAGGCAAAGATCGAGCTTGTTTCGATCATAGCATCTGGCTGTTTATGAGTGAAAAAACAACGAAGAGGTCAACACCATGCCAGAACCCAGCTTAGAACTGCTTATGCAGCTAATGCAAAGACTCTTGGATAACCAGCGTGAAATGCGCGAGGATATCCGAGAGATCAAAACTCGGCTGGGGCGCATAGAATCTGACCTAGCCAGTCAACATGTCTTCTTGGCCGAACAATCGATCCGAATAGATCGTTTTAGCGACCGAATGGAACGCGTGGAACGTCGCCTCGAACTTCGGGAAACCTAAGCCCCTAAACTTATATATTTTATACCATGAGCATACTCATCGACAAAACCACAAAACTCCTGTGCCAAGGTTTCACCGGCAAGCAGGCCACTTTCCACGCCGAACAAGCCTTGGCCTACGGAACTCAGCTCGTCGGCGGAGTCACGCCGGGACGTGGCGGGCAAACCCATTTGGGACTTCCTGTATTCAACACCATGCGGCAAGCGGTCGATGCGACCGGTGCGACCGCCAGCATGATTTATGTGCCGCCGCCCTTCGCCGCCGATGCCATCCTTGAAGCCGCCGATGCGGGCATCAAGCTCATCGTCTGCATCACCGAAGGCATACCGGTGCTGCAAATGTTGCGCGTCAAAGCCGCTTTGAAAACCTACGATGCCTTACTGGTCGGACCCAACTGCCCGGGTGTCATCACCCCCGGCGAATGCAAGATCGGCATCATGCCCGGTTTCATCCACAACCCAGGGAGCATTGGCATCGTGTCCCGCTCCGGCACACTGACCTATGAGGCGGTCCACCAAACTACCCTTGCAGGTTTGGGCCAAAGCACCTGCGTAGGCATCGGCGGCGACCCGATTCACGGTCTGGACTTCATCGAAGTATTGGAAATGTTCCAGAACGACCCGCAGACCAAGGGCGTCATCATGGTCGGCGAAATAGGCGGCAGTGCCGAGGAAGAGGCGGCGGAATACATCCAAGCCCATGTCACCAAGCCCGTCGTCGGTTACATCGCCGGCACCACCGCACCCCCCGGCAAGCGCATGGGCCATGCCGGAGCCATCGTCAGCGGCGGCAAAGGCACCGCAGCCGCCAAATTTGCCGCGATGAAAGCCGCTGGCGTGTCCATCGTCGATTCCCCGTCGAAAATGGGCAAGGCGATGGTGGAGAGCTTGGGGCAAGGTAAGTAAGCGTTCCCTACCCCTTGGGAGCGTGGGCGTCTCGCCCGCTAAAATGGCGGCCAAGATGGCCGCGCTCCCTGCAAAAGTCGCCCTTGGTCATCGTTCAGCCCACCCAATTTGGAGTGCGGCGACGAGTCGCCGCACTCACAAACGCATCCATCGGGCTGATCGATGACCTAGGCCCAAAAGGCAGGGTGGCCTTCTTATCGCGATGGGCGGCGGCGGACGCGCCGGTAAACGATTTAAGAAAAGTATGCTAAAAAATAACTTCAATGGGTATTTATACCCATATGGATGCGTATATCTGCGCAAATGACTAAGGATATTTTCGCATATACAGCCTAAGTATGATCGCTTAAAATCAAAAAAAATATTTACAGCGTTTTCTGTATCTATTCGTTATAAGGAAAAACATAATGAGTATCTTTAATGAAGCAATTGAAACACATGCCGAATGGAAACTGACACTGATAAAACATTTCAACGAAGGAATGGCTATAGATGATGCCAAGGCGATACAGAGTTCCCACCTTTGCGAACTAGGCCGGTGGATTAATGGCAAGGGTATCCACTATGCCTATTTGCCATCCTTTGAACCCATGCGTGCCGAACACGAAGAATTCCACCGCGTTTCGGCTGAATTAGCGGAACACATCAACGCTGGCGAAACCGCCAAAGCCAGGGAGATGTTGGCGCATGGCGGAGCTTTTCGGCAAAGTTCGGCTAAACTTGTCGCGGCGATCATGGAGTGCAGCAAGGAAGTGGATTCCCCAGCGGGAAAAAGTATCAAACCCACAGATAAAATCAAGGACATCTTAAAAGCCAAGACCAACCAAACCGTATTTTCGGTGAACAGCGATACCCCGGTATTGGATGCCATCAAACTGATGGTGAAACATAACATCGGATCTTTGGCCGTGTATAAAAACGGCGAATTCTTAGGGATTTTCACCGACCACGGGTTTATGCAACATATAGCGATCAAGAGCTTGACAACTTTGGATATTACAGTCGCCGACATGACTGACACGAATACCATTTTCGTGCAATGTGATGACTCCATAAGCCAGTGCATGGTCTTGATGACCAGCACCCGGACACGCCATTTGCCTGTCATAAAAGACGGAAGACTGGTCGGCATCATCAGCATCGGCGACATTATCAAAAAATTCATTCCCTATAACGAATAAAGGATGCCCAGTCTGTGCGCTTGGAGATTCGGCAGGTATTCTTGCCTGCCGACTTGGCCTCATACAAGGCCAAGTCCGCGCTCATCATCAGCGTGTCCGCATCCTCGCCATTGACGGGATAAATGCTGACACCCGCGCTGGTGGTTATGTTAATCGTATGGCCGCCGATGGCATAGGGTTGCGACACCGCCGCGATCACTTTCAACGCCACCTTGGCCGCACCGTCGGCACTGTCGACCTCCGGCAGCGCGATGATGAATTCGTCGCCGCCCAGGCGCGCCACTGTATCTTCTTTGCGCACCGTGGCCGTCAGGCGTTCCGCGACCATTTTCAGCAGAACATCCCCAGTGCCGTGTCCCAACGTGTCGTTGATCGCCTTGAATCCGTCCAGATCAAGATACAGCACCGCCATGGATATCTTCTTCCTTTGCGCATGGGCAATGACCATCGACATTCTCTCGGCGAAAAGCCGTCTGTTCGCAAGCCCCGTCAACGGGTCATTCCACGCCAGGGATTCCAGCATCTTTCCGTGTTCGCGGACCGCCTGGTGCAACAGGCGGACTTCCAGCATGTTGTGAACCCGCATCAACACCTCGGCCAAATCGAATGGCTTGCTGATGAAATCCTTCGCGCCGCCCTGTAGCGCACGCAGCTTGTGGCCCGGTTGCGCGGTGATGACAAGCACGGGGAGGTAGTCGTCAGGGTCAATTGCCTTGAGCCCCTCCATTACCTCGAACCCATTCATCACGGGCATCTGAAGATCAAGCAGGATCAAGTCGTAGCGGTTCTTCAGGTGGAGTTCGTAGGTTTCGCGGGGATCCGTCGTAGACGAGATGGAATCATAGCCGGCACCATGCAGCATTCGCTCGAGAAGCTGAATATTAGCCTCCAGATCGTCAACAATCAGAATCTTGCCGTGAAAAATATCAGATGAGCCAATCATAGGAATCGCCATGCCTTATTCGTTTGTTTCAGATTTTTTCTTTGCAAATTCAAAAGCCACATTCAGCGCATCCATGAACTCACTGACCTTGATCGGCTTGGTGATATAACGGAAGAACCCTGCCTCCAAGCCCCGATCAATGTCAGAGGGCATTGCATTGGCAGTGATGGCAATGATGGGGATGTGTACCGTGGACGGGTCTGAGCGCAGGATTTTCATGGCTTCGAAGCCGTTGATGTCAGACAGGTTGATATCCATCAAGATCACATCCGGCAGGGAAATGCGGGCAATTTCAATGCCGCTATTCCCGGTCACGGCGGTCAGCAGGTGAATATCGGGGTGGCGAGCGATGATCTGCTCGACTAGCATCAGGTTTGCCGGGTTGTCCTCTACATAGAGCAGGCTGCCCTTCTGCACGCTACGATGCTCATGCGGTTGGCTCATTGCCGCTGCATCGCCCACTTCCATTGAAGGGGATGGCTCAACCACCGAGAGGAGTTCGAACCAGAACACGCTTCCCACTCCAATAGTGCTGTCCACGCCGATCTCGCCGCCCATCAGTTCGACCAGCCGCTTGGCCACCACCAGGCCGATGCCCGTGCCCTCCTCGCCCCCCGCTTCTTGTCCGAGGCGATTGAACGCCTGAAAGAGTTGGCCTAACTGTTCAGGAGACAGTCCCGCGCCAGTGTCCCTGATGCTAACGCGAATACGCCCCGGCGTGTTCTCGGTGCATTTCACTTCAACCGAACCCTGCTTGATGTTGTATTTGATCGCATTGGAAAGCAGGTTGATAAGCACCTGCTTCAACCGGGTCTCATCGGCCAACACAAAACAGGGTCTTTCGAATTGGGGAAAGATCATTCGTATGCCACTCTGTTGCGCCTGCGGTTCGATCATGCTTTGGCAATCAAGCATAATTTCGGCCAACGGCACGGGTTCTTCCGATAGAGTCATCTGCCTGGACTCGATCTTCGCGAGGTCCAGAATCTCGTTAATCAGCTTCAGCAGATGCCATCCCGCCTGAAGAATCTGGGCTATGCTTTCCTTTTGGGAGGGTGTTGGCGGTGGCGAATCGGACTCCATCAACTGGGCGAACCCGAGGATGGCATTAAGCGGGCTGCGCAGCTCATGACTCATGCTGGAAAGGAATTCCGATTTGGCGAGGTTCGCTTTTTCTGCAATAGACCTGGAGCTTTCCAGTTCGACGTTTTTTTCCTGTAGCACCTGATCCAAGCGTCTACGCTCGGTGACATCGCGTGCGGCGGCGTATACGCCCTGCAGCGTCCGATCCCGGTCATAGAAGGTAGTCGCGTTGTAGGACACCACCGTTTCCTTGCCATCCCTGGCACGCGCAGTAAGTTCGTAATTGGTCACCTTTTTTTCACTTAGCACCCGCTTGATGCTTATCTCGGCCCGCTCCGGATCAGTAAAGTGATTCTTGAACGGCGCTCCAATCAACTCGTCGCGTGTGCAGCCGGTGAGCACCTCCATCTGTTTATTGACATCGGTGATGATGCCGGACGGATCGGTGGTCATGATCGCATCGATGTTCGACTCAAACAGGGAGCGGGTATAAAACTGCTGGTCGCGCAGGCGCTGCGCGAGTAGCTTCTGCTCTGCTTCGATCTGCTTGCGGGCGGTGTTGTCGGTGCCGATCAGTAGGTAGCCGATAATTGCGTTTTCAGCGTCGCGTAGCGCGGTGACCGACACCACCGCCGGGAAACGGCTGCCGTCCTTGCGAATGTAGGTCAATTCATAGATATCTTCAATGCCGCGCGACGCCTTGAACACCAGTGCCTCGAAGCCCGGTGTGATCGGGGTTCCCAGCTCGGCGGTGAGTGCCTTGGCGCGCGCAATCACTTCCTGCGGGTCGGAAATCTCGGCCGGCGTGATCTTGTTCATCACATCGGCAGCATCGTAGCCCAGCATGCGCTCTGCGCCGACGTTGAATATCTGAATCACGCCCTTCTCGTCAGTGGCGATGCTTGAGAAGTTGGCGCTGTTGAAAATAGCGCTCTGCAAGGCACCGGTTTTAAGCAATACATCCTGGCGTCGAACCTCGGTGACGTACTCCGGCGATTCTGTGGCGGGGTTGGGAATAGTGGGGGAGCATATTTTATTGGGCATGACCGTTCTGTGCTAAAGCGTGAAGTAAGTGTGGGTTTGGATGCCGCAAATCGGCTGGAAGACTACCGTAAGCAACCCAGCAAATTGGCTTTTCGCTCTGGAATTATTAGAACAATTTCGACAACGCAAAATAAATCTGCGGGTAGCCGGTGCTGGTGCCTGTGGTGGAAGGCTCGGTGAGCCGCCAAGCGAAATAGCTTCTAATCATAAAATCATCGGGGCGTCCCCAGGTCAGGCCCAAGCCCACGCCTGTCCGCTGCTGGTAATTGCCAACGTCATTAGGTTGTGGTCGTCGGTAGCGGGGCGCGGGATAGCCAACCCCAAGCGGTGTCCAGAAAAGCCGAACCGACCAATTCGCCGGGGATGAGTGTCGGCTTGGGTAGGGAAGCCCGCAATTCGGCGCTGAGCAACAACATCTCGTCCGAGGGGGCTTCGCCTACCCCGTAAGCACGCACCCCATAAGGGCCACCCAAGCTGAATTTTTCGCTGGAGCTCAGGTTTTTTTGAGGCCACTTGACCGGACAGGGAAACAAAACCCAGGCAAATCAGGTTCAATGCGGGAGCGTATTTCGGCAACCTTGAGAGGGGGGGGAATGCGTGGCAGGCATGGTAATTACTCCATCAATGTGGCTACATGACTCATTATAACACGGCCAAGACTCAATGAACGGCCTCATAATAGGTGAGTCTTCCTAAACGGATAAAAACTTTCGCAGGATTTCGGGCGTCCCTTTCGCCACATGAACCAGGAAAAACGCCAACGGGAATAATACTAGACAATGGGAATTGTCTTTCATATAATTTTTTATAAGTATTTTTTATTAGTTATAGACTAATAAATATATTATTCCAGTAACGCCCAAGTGAGAAGTGCTTACATGGCCTGTGTATGAGGGAATGCCCTCGCGGGTGTTGTAGGGGAGAATTGTTTGGCTTTTGACCTTCTTTAACCAGCGATTTCATTCGCAGCGACACGGGTCACTGAAAAGAGTGTTTGCAACAAAGAGTGTTGTCCAAATCGAGGCTAATTGGCTGTGTCGTCTCAAACGGAAGACTAAAGGCAGGGGATGCTTGGCCGATAGGCCTGCTGGGCAGCACACCCGTATCAGCCCCTAGCTTACACGCCTTGTCCGACCAATACCGGCGCGCAGCGGCAGGCGCGATAGCCTTTGGGGAATTGCCGATTCAGGTACAATAAACTTTTCTGGCTGGCTTTAAGCTTAGAGGATTCAGATGAACCAACCCGCATTACGAGAAGCGCAATACGAAGACTTATTCGACCTGCCCGACAACTTGATAGGCGAAATCCTCAACGGACAGTTGGTTACCCAGCCCCGGCCCGCGCCGAAACATGCCCGTGCCTCGTCCATCATCGGCGGCGAACTGGTCCCGCCTTACGACCAAGGCCGCAGCGGTCCCGGCGGCTGGTGGATTTTATTTGAGCCAGAGTTGCACTTAGGTCGCCATATCATGGTTCCCGACCTAGCCGGTTGGCGCAGGGAACGGATGCCCAGCTTTCCCGAGGAAGCCTATTTCACCCTAGCCCCGGATTGGGTATGCGAAGTGCTGTCCCCTGGCACGGCGCGTACCGACCGCGTGGTCAAGATGCCGATTTACGCCCAGCAAGCTGTGGAATGGTTGTGGCTGGTGGAACCTATTTTGCACACCTTGGAAGTGTTTCGCCTGCATGAGGGCCATTGGCTGCTGGAAGCCGCTTGGCAAGAAGCCGATGAAGTCCGTGCCCCGCCTTTCGACGGGATTGCATTTTCCTTGGGTGGGTTATGGGTACCTTAGCATTTGAAAGTTGTTTTTAGAGATACAATTTGTGGAGTGCGGCGACAAGTCGCCGCACTGCCGGTATGACGATGTTTTTGCCAATAGCTGATGAATCTTCCTAATCAGGTTTTATTTTGTAGCCAACTGCTTCAACTTGTTCGGAAAATAAAAAAGGGCTTGCATTATTGAGACGACCGGTCGTATTATTTATCTATGATGAAAAACACCTCCAAACATCTCACCCGGGAAAAACTGCTCGACCAAGGTGTCGTGATGTTCACAGAACATGGTTTCCATGGCGTGGGCCTTCAAAACATCCTCAATAGCGTTGGAGTTCCCAAGGGTTCCTTTTATAACTACTTCACCAGCAAGGAGGAATTCTGCGCGGCCTCTATCGCTCATTACATCGAGCCATACATCATACTTCTGGACGGTTGGCTGAAGCACCCGGGAGTGGGCGCTCTAGTCGCGCTGGAAGGTTATTTCGGTGAATTGACAAGCGAGTTGAAACAGAGGAACTTCAGTGGTGGGTGCTTATTGGGCAATCTCATCGGCGAAGTGGGAGACACCAGCGAAACTTGCCGTATAGCCTTGGGCATTGCCGTGTACAGGTATCGTGACAAATTGAGCGAAGGCATTGAACGCGGTCAGCGCGAAGGCGTTTTTCGCATGGATCTAAAAGCCGAAGATATGGCTGACTTCCTGTCCGATGCATGGCAAGGCGCATTGCTTCGCATGAAGATCGAGCGATCCACCCGACCGTTGGAAGCCTGTTGTAAGAATATACTGCGGGGGTATTTCAGGGTATAAAAATTTTTGGGCCATTTCAAGACGACCAGTCGTATTTATAACATCAATCAACATAGGAGAACATGCTTAATGCCGAAGTACATCATCGAACGGGAAATTCCGGGTGCAGGCCAGTTGTCGCCAGAAGAATTGCAAGGCATCTCGCAAACGTCCTGTTCAATTCTGAAAAACCTTGGACCCCAAATTCAATGGGTGGAAAGCTACGTCACGCAGGATAAAATCTATTGCGTGTACATTGCCCCCGACGAAGCCATGATCCGGGAACATGCCGAGCAAGGCGGATTTCCGGCCAACAGCATTCGTCAAATCGTGACGAAGATAGACCCTTGCACGGCAGAATGATACCCGGTCACTCGGGTTTATGGCTACCAACATAAGGCGGGCACTTATACCAAAGGCTTAACCGTTCGCCCTGAGCTTGTCGAAGGGTGAACGGTTTAGCCGTTCATGGTTCGACAAGCTCACCACGAACGGCGTAACCTTAAACTGCCCCGCCTTAAGTTGGTAGCCGGGTTTATGATAAAAATGAAGAGAGGTAATGCAAAAATGAACAAGAAAATTACGCAGACGATGCGCGGGCTACTAACCGGCTTCGCTGTCGCCGGTCTATTGGGGCTTGCAGCCCTCCCATCCATGTCAATGGCAGACGAAACCTGCGCCTCGCCCTATATGAAGAAAATCACCGGACAAGAAGACTATGTCTATGTCTGGACCTTGGGCGAGGAAGGCATAGGCGACGAGCAGGACAAACTGGTCACAGTCGATGTCAATCCGAAATCGAACCAATACGGCAAGGTCGTCCATCAGTTTTCCGTCGGTGGGCGCAACGAGGCACACCATTCCGATTTCACCGATGATCGGCAGTACCTGTGGGCCGGTGGCTTGGACACCAGCAAAATTTTTGTCTTTGACGTGAAAACCGACCCATCCAAGCCAAAGCTGCATAAAACCATCAGCAACTTTGTTGAAAAATCGGGCGGCGTGGTCGGCCCGCATACCATGTACGCGCTCCCAGGGCGGATGATCATCACTGGGCTGTCCAACAATAAAGACCATGGTGGGCGCACCGCATTGGTCGAGTACACCAACGAAGGCGAATACATTGCCACCTATTGGATGCCCACCGACAGCGACCTAGGTGGCGCGGTGAAGACCGGCAAATATGCCGACGGCTACAATTATGATGTCCGCGCCCTGCCCCGCAAAAACTTGCTGGTGACCTCATCCTTCACCGGCTGGAACAATTACATGATGGATTTTGGCAAAATGTTGGCCGACCCGGAAGCAATGAAACATTTCGGCAACACCGTCGTAACTTGGGACTTGCACACCAAGCAACCGAAGAAAGTCTTCGACGTGCCGGGTGCGCCGCTGGAAATACGTTGCGCGTGGGGCGAGACGCATAACTATTGCTTCACCACCACCGCGTTGACCTCGAAAATCTGGTTGATCCACGAAGATGCCAAGGGCGAATGGCAGACCAAAGACGTGGCTGACATCGGCGACCCGTCCAAAATACCCTTGCCGGTGGATATTTCCATCTCCAACGACGATCAGCGCCTATGGGTGAACACGTTCATGGACGGCAATACCCGTTTGTTTGATATTTCCAACCCCGACAAACCGAAACAGATCTACGAAAAGCATATTGGCTCCCAGGTCAACATGGTGTCTTCGAGTTGGGACGGCAAACGGCTGTATTACACGACTTCATTACTCGCTAACTGGGACAAGAAAGGCAAGGACAACGAGCAATTCTTGAAACTCTTCCACTGGGACGGCAAGGAATTGAAGGAGCAGTTCGCCATCGACTTCCATGCCGAAAAGCTGGGCCGTCCGCATCAGATGCGGTTTGGGGCGCATGCCTTGTATTCCGGTTTGGCTGGCAAGGGTGGGCAGGCTGTGGCTAAGGCGGAATAGTGATGTTGTAGGGGCGAGTTCTAGGGCGGGTTTGGAACTCGCCCCTACGATCCGTTGCGCCTTTGCGTCGTTGCGTGAGACAAAAAATCTTTGCCCATTGAATGGCATGCTGCATTGCAAGAAAGTCAAAAGAAAGTCTCACGCAACGGCGCAACGACGCAACGTTAAGAGCAAAGCAGAATCTACAAGGTCCGCCATAAACTGAAGCTTGCCATTCCCTTCGACAAGCTTCAAGTAGTTTGGATGCCGGATGTATTCGGAGTATCCTTGTCCCACGGTTTACGCCTAGTGTGAGTTTTTGACCACCAACGTGCGTAACATCAGTTAATGAATCAGGGAGCATAGCCATGTCCTCACCCGCCGAAGAGATTTGGGCGATTTTACATGAACTCGCCGAATCGCAAAAAGATACTGACCGTAGAGCTAAAGAAACTGAACAAAAAATCAAAGAAGTAACCGCCAGCATCGGTAAATTAGGCAACCGGCTCGGCGATTTCATCGAAGACGCGGTTCGTCCCGCCGCCGTGCGCCTGTTTCGGGAAAGGGGCATTAAAGTCCATGAGGTGCAACAAAATGTCAGCGTGCAACGCGGTGATGAAGGTCTTGAAGTGGATTTGATGATCGTCAATGATTTGGATCTAGTCGCCGTCGAGTGCAAAAGTAATCTAAAACAGCAAGATGTGGACGAACATCTGGCGCGATTAGCAAAAATCAAACGGCTATTGCCGAAATATGCCAACTCGCGGGTCATGGGCGCGGTCGCGGCGATGGTGATCCCCGACAATGTGGCACGGTACGCCTACAGCAAGGGTTTGTTTGTGATTGGTCAAAGCGGCGAGCATTTGGAAATCCGCAATGATGCCGAGTTCCAGCCGGCGGTGTGGTGATTTATTCGCACCATTCGGTCATGGCGCTTATGTACTTCGTTACCGCATAGAGTAAGAATCAGGATGTGATTATTACGCGCGTTTGGCACAGCAAGGAATCGCGGTAGGATGTGTCTGGTTTTATCTGTATGTTCAACACGACTTGGCAAATGATACAATTAATGCTAAACGGGGATAGCCAGGACAAAACCCCCTAAACTCTCGATCTTTCAACTTGAAGTTAACTGGAGACCACCATGGCGATACTTGATTCCGAAGCCTCGTTTGAAGAAACGCTCACTGCGGCCGCCCGTGCGGAACGACTGGTTCGTGCCCGCAGTCTCACCAAAAACTATATTCTCGCTTCGGCCGGCATTGGCCTAGTACCCTTGCCCCTAGCCGACTTGGCCGGTATCATGGCACTGCAAATCAAGCTGGTGCACGGCCTTGCCAAACTGTACGGGGTGCCGTTCAAAGAGAACATCACGAAATCGCTGCTGGCCTCGCTGCTTTCCGGCGCATCCTCGGTCATCGGCATCTTAGGGTTAGCCAGCCTTGCCAAAACCATCCCATTATTGGGTAGCCTAGCCGGCGGCGGTGGTGTCGCGGTCACCGCGGCATCCGTAACCTATGCCACCGGCGAGGTTTTCACCCGGCACTTCGAATCCGGCGGCACTTTGCTGGATTTCGACCCGCACAAGATGAAGGCTCTGTTCAAGCGCGAACTGAAAAACGGCAAGACCGAGGCCAAAACCGCAGCAGCGAATGATTCCGCCTCGGCCAAGGTCGCGTAATAAGCTTCAGGCTTGCCTCCTTACAAGTCGAGTAGGGTGCTGACTGCCGGCTTTAAGCAGGGCAGCACACCCTTCCCAACTTTCTGGAATTCTACGATAAGGAAGTGCCAGGGACAGGAGTAACCCTTTACTATTCTCTTAAATCCATCTGTCAACGCCAAACCGGAACCCATGGCGCAGTCAACTGTTAAAGGGCGATTAGCATGTTGTTACCGATAATTGTCTTTACGGGCAGCGCCGCCTTAATTGTTGGCATGAAGTCGCTTGCGCGAGCCAAGCCTAATTTGGCCCAAATGCTTGCCAAGCCTCGGCCCAGTGCCGGGGAAATAGCCAAAGCCGAAGAATTGAATTGCCAAACCAACCTAAAATGGAGTGTAGTGGTCCTGGGTACTGTCTTAACGATCCGCTACCTCACCCCCTTGCCTTTGGCCTTGGCTATCACACCCTTGATAGCGTTTCTGCAATGGCCATGGATCAAAGCAGCCTGGTTCGACTTAACCGAGCGACACACCCTTAAAGCCAACGGATTGACGACCATCGTCTTGACTGGTAGTTGGATTACCGGCTTTTACATAGGCAGTGCCTTTGCCCTTTTCGCTTTTCTACTTTCTCGAAAAATCAACTTACTCAGTTACAGGCTCTCCCGGCAAAAACTGAGCCACCTGTTTGGCCAGCAGCCGCAAACCATCTGGCTATTAGTTGACGGGGCGGAGGTCGAAACGCCATTCCATGAAGTGCAGGCCGGAGACATCGTTGTCGCCTACGCCGGCGAATCAATCCCAGTGGATGGAACCATCATCGCGGGCAATGCATCCGTGGATCAGCACTGCTTGACCGGGGAGGCAAAATCGGTTGAAAAGAGTCCAGGCGATCGCGTGTTTGCCAATACCCTAGTGCTACATGGTTGGCTGCATTTGCGTGTGGACCGGTTAGGGAAGCAGACGGTGGCGATGCAGCTTACCGAGATTATAGGCCATGCAACGCATTACCACCTGTCCACCGAACGCCGCGGACAAAAACTGGCGGGGGATTGCGTGATGCCCATTGCCGTTTTGGGCATCGCGATTCTTCCCCTGCTAGGGGCTGACAGCGCCCTTGCGGCGCTATTGGCCCGCCCTGGCATGGACATGAATTGTACAGCACCCTTGGCACTGGAGAATTTCATCTATCTTTGCGCAGAACACGGCATCTTGGTCAAAGACATTCGCGCTTTGGAATTGATGCACACCGTCGACACGGTGGTGTTCGACATGACCGGCAGCTTGACGCAAGAGCAACCTGAAGTGATTAGCGTCCATACTTGCGGAAACCTTAAAAACTGGCAAGTGCTTGCCCACGCGGCAGCGGCTGGTCAATTGCAAAGCCACCCCATCGCCAAAGCGATTGTGGAAGAGGCGAAGCAGTGTCGATTGAAACTGCCTGACACCGTAAATATCCATTGCGATGACGGCTTTGGCATCCAAGTCAGGCTCGGTGGCAAAAGGGTGGGCATCGGTAGCCTACTCTTTGTCGGCGACGGTTGGCTGACCCTGCCCCCAAAGCTTGAGGAGGTGCAAACGCAGTGTGCGGAGCTAGGCCATTCCCTTGTGTTTGTGACAGTGGACGATGCCTTGGTCGGCGCATTGGAATTGCGCCCGGCATTGCGCCCCGAGGCGTTGGAAGTAGTCGCCGGGCTCAAGCGGCACAACATCAAGCTCGCCATTTTCTCCGATGATCGCGTCGGAGCCACAAGGCAGATCGCACAACGCCTGGGAATCGAAGAATGCTTCGCCGGCATGCTGCCCGAAGACAAGGCCCACCAGCTTGAGCGCTTGCAGCACGAGGGCCACTCGGTCTGCTTTTTGGGAAACAGTGTCAACGATGCCATCGCCTTACAGTCAGCCAATGTCTCGGTTTCGCTGCAGGGTTTCACTAACGCCACACAAGAAACTGCACAAGTTGTGTTGATGGGCCAAAACCTGACGCAATTGCCCCTATTTATCGACCTGTCTCATCGTTTGGATTCCAACCTAGACACCAGCTTCAAAATGAGTGTCGCCGCCGGGGGCGGCATCATCGGCAGTGTTTTACTGTTCCACAGTGGCATCGCTGCCATGGCCGCACTCAATCTCCTTGCCGGCATCGCAATTACCGGCAACACCATGCTGCCTTTGCGAAACACCATGAAATCCTACACAGGGCTATTATCCAGTGTGGCCCAGCCCAAAATGCCGAATAAACGGTGTGGTTAGCGCAACCGCTCCGCGCGGTCGGTTTTTTCCCAAGGGAGTTCGCCGAAGGATTTGCCCAGTTGCCCATGGACGGCCAGTTGTTGGTAAAACCCGGATTTGCTTGTCGCCGGTAAATGACGCAGGTTGAAGTCGTGGATAATCGAGCCTAGTCTGAAATCAAAATTTTCCTCCAGCCGTTGCAGAATGATGTCATCCCCAACTTTTCCGGTGCCAAAGGTTTGCACTTGGATGCTCACGGGCTCGGCATGGCCCAAGGAATAACTAAGCTGCACCTCGCACTCGTCCGCAAGTCCGGCAGCGACTATGTTTTTTGCGGCATGGCGGGCTGCGTAGGTACCCACCCGGTCGATGCGCGACGGGTCCTTGCCGCTAAGGGCGGAGGCACTGTGGCGGGCATAGCAGCCGTAGGTTTCGGCGGCGGTTTTCCTGCCAGTCATGCCCGAGTGTGACATCGGGCCGCTCTTCGGGAATGCACCGCGCGGATTGATGAAAATTTCCGTATCCTTGTCCGGCTTGATAGGGTCGTCAGCAAAAACTTGACCGATGACTTCCTGATGGAGATCCGCACGGATGTCGGCAGCATCGGGCGGCTGCGGCCCTTCCAACCCGGCAATGACGGTGATGCTATGGATGCGAACCGGTTTACGGTCCTTGAAGGCAACCCCGACTTGAGTCGTGCAATCGGGCGAGAGGTAGGGCATCCGGCCTTCGCTGCGGGCTAGGGTCAGAGCCTTCGCCACCCGTCCGGCTAAAGTGACCGGCAGCGGCATCAATTCGGGGGTGTGGGTGCAGGCGAACCCGAATAGAGTGGTCTGGTTATGCACTGTGTAACGGTCCAACTCTGCGGTGGCCAAGTCCGCTTCGTCCGCCTGTATGCGCTGCTCGACGGGCATGGCAATTAGGCTGGTTACCACTGTGCACTCTTCCGTGTCAAATTCCTGTTTGCGATAACCCGCACCTGCAATCACCGAGCGTGCCGCTTGTGCGATGTCCACCGTGGCCTTCGAGGCGAAGCGGGCCGCAACGAATACCATGCCCTTCGAGATCGCGCATTCGGCAATGATGCGCGAATACGGATCCTGCCTGAGGAATTGGTCCACAAGCGCATCGCTGATGGTATCGCACAGTCGGTCAGGATGCCCTATTGTCGCCGATTCGGACGTGAATAGGAAAAGTTTTGGCATTGGTGGCTTCCTCATTCCTCGCGGGTGGCGGATTGGATTTTCTTGATGGATTCGTTAACCAACATCGGTGCGACGGCCCCGACGGCAATTGCCAGCAGGTCTGCCGGCCCGATGGGTGTCAAACGCAATAGTGTGCGCAACGGCGGAAAGGTCGCTGCCAGTAGTTGGGCTCCGAAGGAACCGACCACAGCAGCCGTCAAATAGGGATTGGATGGCCGCCCCCCGGCATCGAAAATGGTGGTGCGCTCGGAGCGGCAGCCGATGGAGTGCAGGAACTGCGTGGCGGTTAGGGTCATGAACAGGTTGGTGCTCGCTTGGGGTCCGATGCCGTAGCGGGCGGCACTGTAGGCATAAACGCCCATGCTTCCGGCCGACATCACCAGCGATTCGCGCAGCATGGTCATGAAGTCCGCACGGTCGAGTATGGGGCGATCCGGGTCACGTGGTGGCTGTTTTAGAATGCCGGGTTCAGGTGGTTCCATGGACAATGCCATGGCGGGGAAAATGTCAGTGACTAAGTTGATCCACAAAAGCTGCACCGGGTTTAGCACCTCCCCCATGCCCAAGGCCGTGCCAAGCAGCATCACCTCGACCTCGCCCATATTGGATGCCAACAGGAACCGCAGGCTTTTGCGGATGTTGCCGTAAATGGTCCTGCCCTGCTGTACGGCGGTTATCATGGTGCTGATGTTGTCGTCTTCCAGCACCACATCAGCCACCGAGCGGGCGACATCCGAACCCATCTTACCCATGGCGACCCCCACGTCGGCGGCCTTGAGCGCGGGGCCGTCGTTGATGCCGTCGCCAGTCATCGCGACGACCCGTCCCGAAGCTTGCAGGGCTTGGACGATTCTCACTTTGTGGGCAGGGCTGACGCGGGCGAATACCGTCGTATTTTTAACGATGTTCTTCAATATTTCTGGATCGAGCTTTTCGAGGCTTGAGGAATCGACGATCTCTAGCGGCTTGTTGCCATTAAGACGCAAGCGCTGGCCCACCGAAAAGGCAGTGGCACTCTGGTCGCCGGTTATCATGACCGTTTCGATGCCTGCCTCGTGGAACTGGTCCATGAGTTCCGCAACGCCGGAGCGAAGGGTGTCTTCCATTCCGGTCAGTCCGACCCAAACCAAATCGGTAGGCGCAATCCCATCCTCAATAAGGGTGTCGGCATACCCGTAGGCCACCCCTAACACGCGCAGTGCTTTGCCAGCCATTTCTTCGTTCTGACCGATGGCGTTGGTCCGCTGCTGAACGTTCAATTCTTCCGTCCCGCCGTCCACCCGCTGGTGGCTGCACATGGCCAGCACCTCCGCCGGACTGCCTTTCACCGCTAGGAAATAGCGTCCGTCCTCCGGGTGTAGGGTAATCATGTAGGGCCTATTTTCGGCACGGTGGATGACCTTGGCGGTGGGCAATTGCAACCGCAAATTATTGACATCCTCGCCTACGGCCAAGGCGACCTCAATCAGCGCACCCTCGGTGGGGGAGCCTTCAAGCTTGTAGTCGCCGGGGCTGCCAGTCACGACGACTTCGCTGCACAGGCTTACAATGCGTAACATTTGCACGATGTCGCCTAAGCTAGAGAGGTCAACCGGCCGATCATCACAATACGACTGGCCTTCTGCAATCGCAATGACCTTCTGCGGGGTACGCAGTTCCACCGTTTTCATTTCGTTCATGGTCAAGGTGCCGGTCTTGTCCAAGCAGATGACTTGGACCGAACCAAGGCTCTCGACCGCCGGAAGATGGCGCACTAGTACTTTCTGGCGATGCATTTCGCCGATTCCAAGCGCGAGGGTACTAGTCGCCACTGCCGGCAATCCTTCGGGTACTGCCGCCACTGCCAGTGAAATCGAGGAGGTTAGCATCTGTAACCAGCCATAGCCGCGCATCATGCCCATTCCGAACATAAGGGCACAGAGCCCCGTACTCATCAAGGCTAGTTGCATGCCCATTTGGTCCAGTTGCTTCTGCATCGGTGTATCAGGTGTCTCGACCTCGCCCACCAGTGTCTGGATCATGCCGATTTCGGTGTCGCGACCAGTGGCGACTACCATCGCCAACCCGCTGCCGCCCGATACGATGGTACCCATGTAGACCATGTTTTTCCGGTCCGCCAGAGGCGTGTCTTCGTGGACAGGGGAGTCGTAACGCTTGCTGACGGGCACACTCTCGCCGGTCAGTGCGGATTCTGCCACCGTTAGACGGTTGCTCGTCAACAGCCGTGCATCGGCCGCTATGAATGAGCCAGGTGCCAACACCAACACGTCGCCGACTACAACGTCTTCAACGGCGATTTCCATAGACTGACCGCCACGAAGCACCCGCGTGTGCAAGGGTGTCATCTTGCCTAAGGCGTTGATGGTCTTCTCGGCCTGGGTTTCGGTGGTGTACCCGATGACGGCGTTGATCACCACGACCCCGGCGATGACGACGGCATCCGCAATGCCTCCCGTCGCGATGGATATTCCAGCCGAAACCGCCAATAGGGCGACTGGCGGGCTCATGAACTGCTCCAGCAGTAAGCCTAATTTGGAGCGCGGCTTGGCAACACTGAGGGCGTTCGGCCCATACTCCGACAAACGGGCCAATGCCACACTGACCGGCAGTCCTTCCGGGGAACTGGCTAGACGCTGCACGACCTGTTCTTCTGTCTGCAGATGCCAGTCGCCCTTGGGCGCAGTAGCTGTTGTGGTCGGAAGGGAATTCTTAGCGCGGGCGGACCGCAGTTTCGCTGGACGCGAGACTTGTGTGCTTTCGCTTCCAACAATCGCGGCATTCCGCCCGAGATTTGGGGTACGCCCGTGGTTGGCCCGGCGGGCCAGGCTTTCCAGTTCGTCGATTAGCCGCTCTACGGCCACACGCGAGTGAAATTGGATCAGCACATTGCCGGTCAGCGCATTGGCTCGGGCGGACTGCACATAGTCCAGCTCAACCAGAAATCGCTCGACCTCCTCCTTAAAAGGTTCGCAGCGTTGCAATCCGAATACATTGACCCGAATCCGGCCAGGGGGTCCTTGATGGACTATCCCGACAAACATCGGTTGAGACGGACCCGTTTCGTAGGGACCGGCCAGTGGATCACTTTGTAGCGCGTTTAGTTTCGCCATCTTAAGTAAAGGAATTTCGATGCACCCACTCCGGGCAAAAACTCCCAGAGGCTATTTTTAAAAAAAATCATACGATAGGATTATTACATTCCCATGACACCGGTAATCACCAGCAATTCTCATTTTGGCAAAGATTGTAAAGGCGGGTTTGGAACCCGCCCCTACGCAAGCAATTTAATTTTGAATTATCAATGTATTATGAACAGGATCCAGAATGTCGATTCGTAGGGGCGGGTTCCAAACCCGCCCGGTTTTGTTCAAAATGAGAATTGCTGGGTAATCACCGCCTTACGAACCGATTATTTCCCCTATGGCAGATTGCAACGCCAAGGTCATCGGGTGGCTGGGATGCAATAGGCAAAATAAGTCGGTGCTTCCAAGAACGGCGACTTCCTCTGAAAGCGGAATCACACCAGCCACGCCAACGCTGTAAATCGACTCGACCCGTTGTCGTAACGCGGCAAAGTCTTTCTGGTTGACTGCCTTGTTGATTAGCAAAAGCATCTTTGGAACCTCCAATTGCCTTGCTAATTCGACCATGATCGCGGTGCCTTGGTAGTCCTGCCGGTCAGGGCGGAGGATTATCACAAGGACATCCGAAATTGCCGCCGACAACAGGGTTTCTTCGTTGACACCCGGATGGGTGTCGATCAGTAGATAATCCAATTCCAGCGTTTCCATAAACTGCTGGAACCCATTATTCAGCAGGCCGACATCATAGCCTTCCTGCAAAATGCGGGTTATTTCGCCCGTGCGCATGCTGGCCGGAATCAGATAAATGTGTCCTGACGCTTCGGGCTGATATTTCCGCAGTATATCGCTGACATCGTAGGCCGCTTCCTCGATGCGGCAACGCTTCCACAAATAGTCGTTCAACGCGAACTTGAAATGGTCGGGCGCAAGGCTGAACAGCGCATGGATGCCGGGCGACTGGATATCCGTGTCGACTATTCCCACACGGTTGCCACGGCTGGCGAGAAGAGCCGCCAAATTAGCGGTTATATTTGATTTTCCGGTACCACCCCGAAAAGAATGGACCACAACAAGTTTTCCCATATCACTGCCTCAAATTATTAGATGAAGAAGACTTTAGCTCGTTCCCAAGCTGGAGTTCTCGCCGTTATACACAAGTGTTGGAGGCCCGTCATTTCGGCATGGATGGACTTGTGTACAACGCCCGAGCTAAGGGGCGCGGGCGGACCAAACTAGTGGAAAACAGGCCAAAGCGTAACCCCGCGTCCCCTTGAGCGCCGGTTTGGGCTGCTGTTTAGGGGAAGAAACCGGGATTGAATGGCTTTTGCATTTCCCCTCAAAATTGCTAACAATCAATCGAGTTTGACTCCTTTGATTGTTATGCCTTTATTCGAGATAATGACTTAATTTCGTCTGCTAAATTATCTAAATCAGGAAATAAATACGATTTCCTGATCCCAATATCATATAACCAAGACATCAATAGTTCCTTTGCCTCTTTTTTAATAAATATAGACATGATATATGGTTTTAACTCATCTACCTCATAAAGATCTGTTGTTATACCGTGAATTGTAAATCTTGAAGACTGCATAAGCATTCTCTGATTCCTTTCAGTTGAAGAGATTGCAGCTACTTTATTTACATTAGCTACGCTATTGTGAAGAGGATTTTTAAACAATTGAATAACATCACTAGAGTGATCAGATAAAATTACTCTTTGTCCGAAGAAATAGTTATTTAGAGAAAAAGGGTCCATAGCCACCAAGGCACCGTCTTTGTCAGGCTCTGATTGCACTGCAAAATACAAAGCCACCAAAGGAGAATTTGACCAATCTAATAGTCTGGTAGGTAACCCGTGATGCTGCATTAGAAATAACCAAGATTGGAACTTATCCGATTTAGGAGGGTTTACCATTCTAGATGGTGCTCTTTGATAAAAATGCGCTGATAAGTTATTCTCCGTATCTAATACACCTTCCCTATAAGCACTTGGTCTTAATTTCCATGAGTCGTCCGAGTGGCCCCGCCAAAATAAATCCCTTCCCATCTGGGATGTAACCAATTTTTGAGCTTCAACAAAGCTTATTTGATCACTTATATAATTATTCATATAACCAACAACATATTAGGCCCAACGATGAGATATGGAACTTGGGAACCAGCCAAACAAAAGCATGCCTTGTTCGTGCCTTGCGTGTTTTTCGTGGACAATGTTTTTAGTGGATTCATTATTGGAAATCGCCTAAGTGGTCCCCCGCTCTTCACGAAGCCTGCGTGCCTTGGATTTCAGGTTACGAAAGAATTCGGTGGAGGAAATCTGCCGAACTTGGGCATGCGTATGTTCATGGTCGATTTCGACCCGAAGCTGTTCTAATTGCGCCTCAAGCAAACTCTGGCGGGATTTTATTTCGTTGATCATCCGCAAAAACACCTGTGCCAATTGTCCGAACTCATTGCGTCGGTGCGTGTCCCTTCGCAACTGACTGGCTGGCAGGGGCGGCTCGGTCATTTCGTTCTTTTCTACAGCCGAAGCGACGGCACCCATCGTTAAGATGGGGTTTATCATCCAGGCAGCAGTCAACAACCCGACGGCAATGGCGATTATCAGTAGCACTAGGGAAACCCACAACGTCGAGCGAATGCCTTGAAGCAAATTGTCGATCAAGACAGTTTCCGGGATCACCACGGCGAATTTCCAGTTCAGCCCGAATTTTTCAGCCAGCGGAGTCGCATAGGCAAAATGCCGGCCTTCCCCATCGTCAAACTGAAACTGCTTGGATTCGGGGAGGTAAAACGACCCAAACTGTTTTCGCATGGACTCGGCCATGGATCGGATCGTGGGATTCTGGTTTTCGAGAATCGACGGCAAACTCCTTTTTATTGCTTGGCCGTTAGGGGTCACCGGCTGCCGGAGAGAACTGGCAATCAAGTATCCGTCGGAATCGAACATGACGACGACGGTGCCGTCTGGCAGGCGCAATCCCTGCAGATAGATGCTGATAAGCCGCAAATCAATGTCGGAGGAAACCACGACCCTCAACCGCCCTCGTGCATCATACACGGGTTCCGCCACCGTGACGACTGGCTCGCCCTTTACCAACGGACTGAAATAAACCGACGAGACAATCGGTTGCTGCTCGGTGACGGCAGCGATGTAATACGGCTGCTTGCGGGGATCGTAATCGACACGCAGGGTTTCTTGTGGTTCCTTGCCATTGCCGAAGGTGTCGAATGGATACCACGATATTACCCCACCCTTGCCAAAATCGGAAAGTTTTACGACAGGCTTGCTGTAGCCCCGCCGGTCCAGCATAAGGTTCTGGCCGGCGGGATTGGCGAAATTCAGATTCATCCCCCGCGAAACATGGATTTGTGTTTGGAAGGAGTCAATCATATTGCGAACCAGCGTCGGCTTGAGGAGGTCGTCGAAATGCAGATCGGGGCGTTTCCGCACTTCCTTGGCGTAATTCCGCACTAGGCTTGCTGGAGCTGTCAAATGCCTATCTAGCTGGTCTTCGATCATGCCCCCAATCAACGCCAAAAAATCTGCGGCGGTCTCGCGGGCCTCCTTCATCTGGCTGGTGTAGCCAATTGCAGCCGTCAGGCTGACCGCCAAAATGATTTCTAGGGCAAAAATGCATGGAAACAGCACACGGATGGAATTCACTACCCACGCCCTGTCAGTAGCTGCCCCACTCCGTCACGTTTGCGCTTGCGCCAGGGTATCCCTAACAATCCCTTGTCATCACGATTCATGGCGTTTTCGATTTCGGGGTCTTGCCGTTGAGCGTCTTGTAGCGGACGCAACCCATTCAGCCCGGCCAACAGGGTCGAGCCGTTGTTCACCATGACCGACACCAGCGGGCTTAGGTCGAGGAAAATACCACCCGCCACCACGGCCACGTTTGCCACCGTGACGATGACAATATTCTGATGGACTATGCGCATAGCCCGTCGGGCCATCGTAATTCCATAAGGCAAACCAAGAAGACTGTCATCAAGCAGAACCACATCGGCGGACTCCCTGGCCAGGTCGCTGGCATGGCGGAAAGATATGGCAACATCTGAACTCGCCATGGCCGGCAAGTCGTTGGTCCCGTCACCGATATAGGCGACCGATTGGTGTTGGCTGCGTATTTTGTTGACCAACTCGGCCTTTCTTTTGGAGGATGCCTCAGCGTAAGTATTGCCGGGTTTGATATTAAGTTTGTAGGCCACGGCGTTTGCCGCCTTGCTGTTGTCCCCGGTTAGTAGATAGCACTCAATGCCAAGTCCGTGCAGGGCATTGATGGCGGTGGCACTCTCGGGCCGCAGTGGATTCGTATAGAAAACCGTCCCCAGCAGTTCGCCGTCCCTCGCCACATAGCGGATGGACCGGTCGAGGATGACCCCTTTGTGCATCCGATGGTATTCGGCATCGACGGCGATGCCCCGCTCTTCGAAAAAATGGATCGAGCCGACCGTGATCTCGCTGTCCTTGACCCTCGCCACTACGCCTACGTCGGAATAGTCCAAAGGGTCACAGGGTTCCAGCACAATCCCTTGGCGCTCGACATGTTGGACCAAGGCAACACTGAACGGGCGTAGCACGTAATAGCTTGCGGACGCGGCCCAATAGAGCATCTCTTGCACCGACACCGAGCCGTTTGCGACATGGACATCCACGATTTCGGTGCCACGCTCGGTTAACGTCCCGGTCTTGTCGAATAACACGGCATCCACTTTCGCTAGTTGTTCCAAAGCGTGACCACCCCTGACGAGGACTTGGTTGGTTGTGGATACCTGCATGGAAGTGAGCACAGGGATCGGAGCACCGATGCCGACGCCTTGGGCAAAATCCAGTTGCAAGGGTGCCAGGCCTTTGTGGACGTTGCCAGTGACGGCAAACAGAAATGCACCCGTTGCGATGGCCGGTATCACCGCCCGGTTGCCCATCTCTTCCATCAGGTTGCTGACCCGCGTGTCTTGCTGCGATTTGTCGGCAATTTTTTCGGCCATTCGCGATGCGCGGGTTTCGCCACCCAGCCGCTTGATTTCGAGAACCAACTGCCCCTTAATTACCACGGTGGTGGCAAAAAGCTTGTCGCCAGTCGAGCGGGACAGCAGTCCGGATGCCCCGGTCAGGGCGCTTTGGTCCAGCAGCCCCTGTCCACTTATCATCGTGCCGTCGGCGGGGACCAGATCGCCCGAACCCAACAGGACATGGTCGCCTACGGCCAGATGCTTTAATAGCACCAGCCTTCTGCGACCGTTTCGCTCGATCCAATACTGGCGGTTCGGGACCAGTTCGGGCATTTGACGCTGTCCTGCCATTGCCGTCAGGTCGCGGAGTGTGTTGCCGGCCTCGGTAAGGCAAATGGCTAGGGCGGGCGCGAGCAGTTCGCCGGTCACTGTGTGGAAAAGTATCCATAGCGTATCGAGCAGATCGACCGAGGGTCGGCCGGTGGTCTGGATGCTTGCCAAGGTGCGTTTCAAGGTCGGAAGCGATGCCCGTGCGACGACGACACCGACTAGAACGGAGCCAGCGGCCAGTTCCATGGGTCCAATTACCAAGGACAGCCCTAACGCCAACCCAGGGTATTTAAATCGTTCGGCGTAATCAATCGGGTGACTGATCTCCATTCCGGCGGACGTATCCGGGATTTCTTCAAAGGATGCCCCAGCTTTGGTCGAAGGATTGGAGGATTTCATTAATCTACTCATAAACATGCACGGTTTAACGGGAATATTCTACATTTTCATTATAACGCAGGCTTAAATTCGTGGGTTGGCCCCACAAAGCTTATGAGCCGTTTATTTCAATTCGATGACTGAGGCAAAACATCGGCATGGTTCAAAACAAGGTAACAGTTTTGCTAGGATAGGTCATCGTTTTGTCATCTAGCTTAGTTATTCTTTAGCAAATAATTGTAAGTCTGCAATTTCCTTATCTTCGCAAGCGTGGGGTCATCCAGTGAAAAAACTCGGTTTTATGTCGTTAGCACTCTTTGTTTTGGTCAACTTGTATTTCATCAACCTCGCGTCTGCGGATGAGAAATTGAGGTTGACAGGGTCTGGGGCCAGTTTCCCGTTCCCGCTCTATTCCGCTTGGTTCAAGAACTTTAGCAAGATGAACAAAAATGCCAATATTGATTACCAGGCCAAAGGCAGCGGCGCAGGTGTGTTGGACTTCATTAACCGTACGGTTGATTTTGCGGCCAGCGACGCGGCGATGAAGCCCGAAGAAATCGCCAAAGTCCAAGGTGGCGCTGTACTATTGCCGATGACGGCGGGCAAAATCGTGATCGCTTATAATCTGTCTGGCAACCCGAAGGGCTTGAAGTTGCCTAGGGATGTCTACCCGGACATTTTCTTGGGTAAAATCACCAAATGGAACGACCCGCGCATTCAAAGTGCAAACCCAGGCATGAAACTGCCTGACCTGCCCATCACTGTGGTGCGCAGGGCCGATAGCAGCGGCACGACGTTTGTGTTTACCAACCATCTCAGCGCAATCAGTCCCGGTTGGAAGAGTGGCCCCGGTGCTGGAACCACCGTGAACTGGCCCGGCAGTGACAAATTCGTCGCCGCGCCAAAGAACGACGGTGTCACCGCGACGATCAAGCAAACCCCCGGTGCCATCGGCTACATCGAATATGCTTATGCCATCGGTGCTAAAGTCGAGATGGCCGCGTTGCAAAATAAAACCGGAAAATTCGTGATGCCGAGTACAGAGAGTGGCGTTGCGGCACTGGCCAACGCGCAACTTCCGGAAAACCTGATTGCCTGGGTACTTGATCCCGAAGGCGAAAAATCCTATCCGATTGCGACGTTCACCTGGATGCTGTTCTACCAACAGAATGCCACGCCCGAAAAAGCCAAAATCCTGCGCGACGTGGTAGAATATGGCCTAACAGAGGGGCAAAAACTTAGCGCCAAGATGGGCTATATCCCGCTCCCCGACAATGTCGTTTCGGCAGTGCGAGCTGCCTCCAAGAAAATTCAATAGTGGAATCTGCGAGTCATGAAGGTATTTGAAGAAGCCCTAACCGGGGAAGAAATCTCCGGCCCCCCCTCAAAGAGCGATTACCTGATGGATCGCTCATTCCGAGGAATAGCCATGGTTTGCGCCTGGTTTATCATAGGCGTGGTCGGGCTTCTGCTCTGGGAAATCGGTTATAAAGCAATCCCTGCCATTCGGGAATACCATCTCGGTTTTCTGACGGGAACCACATGGGATGTCAATAAGCAGGTTTTTGGAATACTTCCAGAAATCTGGGGTACCCTTTACAGTTCGTTCTTGGCTTTGGCCATCGGTGGCTTTTTCGGTGTCAGCATGGCGATTTTCCTTACCCAGGATTTTCTTCCGGCCCGGCTCGCCTTGGTGTTCCGTACCATCGTCGATCTGTTGGCGGCCATTCCTAGCGTCGTCTATGGCTTTTGGGGCATTTTTATAGTAGTGCCCTTCATCCGCCCTGTAGCCGACTGGCTGAATGCCGAATTTGGTTGGATTCCGTTTTTCAGCACGACCCTGAGTGGGCCGGGAATGTTACCGGCCTCTTTGGTGCTGGCGATCATGATCCTGCCGACCATTGCCGCCGTGTCGCAGGATGCTTTAAGGCAGGTACCCTATCGCATCAAAGAGGCGGCTTTCGGTCTAGGCGCGACCCGCTGGGAGGCGATCCTGAAGGTGATACTTCCCACTGCCTCGGCGGGTATTTTCGGTGCCCTCGTCCTCGGGTTTGGTCGGGCACTCGGGGAAACCATGGCTTTGGCCATGCTAGTCGGCAATTCCAACCAACTTAGTC
This sequence comes from Candidatus Methylumidiphilus alinenensis, assembly GCA_003242955.1. Taxonomy (GTDB): domain Bacteria; phylum Pseudomonadota; class Gammaproteobacteria; order Methylococcales; family Methylococcaceae; genus Methylumidiphilus; species Methylumidiphilus alinenensis. The sequence continues at coordinate 3,275 of QJPH01000456.1, read as the reverse complement.
TGTCCTTGTTTTCGCCGGGCAATACGCTCGCCGCCCTGTTGGCACTTAACTTTCCCGAAGCGGGCGAACGCGAAATACCGATTTTGATGTATGCCGCTTTGGTGTTGCTGTTGATCACATTGGCGGTGAATATGATCGGCACGGCTATCATGTCGCTATCTTCCAGACAAATGAGGAGCGGTAAATGAGTGCGCAAGACCCCCTGTTCACGGAAAACGAAAATCCTAACTTACAACGATCACTAGTCGAACCCCGCGCACTGCTCAGCACAATATTAAGCGGTGCGGCATGGATCGCCGCCATGTTTGCCAGCATTCCCCTGTTCTCTGTGCTTTATGGGCTGATTGTTCGCGGTGGGCATCGGCTAAGCTTGGAGGTTTTCACCGAACTGCCGCCGGCGGGGTTCGAGGAAGGCGGGGGTTTCGGCAATGCCATCGTGGGAACTCTGGTGACGGTGGGGATCGGTGCGTTGATTAGCATCCCCTTTGGCATTATGGCCGCCATTTTTCTCGGGGAACTGGAACCAAACGGCAAAGTGGCCTATGCGGCGCGATTCTGCGCCAAGACCTTGACGGGTCTGCCTTCGATCTTGGCCGGTGTGTTTGCTTATGCGATGGTCGTGTTAACGACCGGCACCTACTCTGCCCCTGCGGCGGGGGTTGCCTTGGCCTTGCTGATGCTGCCTACGGTGGTGCTTACGGCTGAGGAAGCCATGCGGATGGTGTCTGCACCAATGAAAAATGCTGCCTACGGAATGGGCTGCACACGTAGTCAAGTCGTCTGGAAAATCGTGCTGCCGACTGCCCTGCCCGGTATCTTGACGGGTGTCATGCTGGCGGTTGCCCGTGCGGCCGGGGAGACGGCGCCACTGCTTTTCACCGCCTTATTCAGCAGCTATTGGTTTGTCGAAAACGGCAAAGCGGATCTGATGACTCCCATCGCTTCGCTGTCCGTGTTGATCTACAATTTTTCTGGCATGCCTTATGACAATCAGATCGAATTGGCATGGACCGCTTCGCTGGTTCTGGTCATGTTGGTGTTGTTATTCAATATTCTTGCCCGTGTGCTAGGGCGTAAGAAAGTCTAGTTATTATTTTACATAACTGATGTACATTACAAAATATCGAATTTTTCGAGGAAACGATTATGAAAGCGAATGTTAACGAACAAGGAAATGTGAAGGTCAAACCTGACACGCAAGCTAAAGTCGTCATCGACTGCAAACTGGACAAGGTTTATTACGGCGATTTTCTGGCGGTCAGGGACAGCCATGTGCCGATCAAAAAAGGCCAGATTACTGGATTCATCGGCCCGTCCGGCTGCGGCAAGAGTACCGTCCTGCGCAGCCTGAACCGCATGAACGACTTGGTGCAAGGTTTCCGGTTTGAAGGCAACGTCCATTTTCATGGTCAAGATGTCTACGGGAGCACTGTGGACCCCGTGGTGGTGCGGCGTTACATCGGCATGGTGTTCCAGCAACCCAACCCCTTTGCCATGAGCATTTTCGATAACGTCGCCTTTGGGTTGCGCCTAAACCGTTTCAAAGGCGATGTCGAAGAGAGCGTCGAAAAGGCATTGAAGAAAGCGGCACTTTGGGACGAGGTCAAGGACAAACTCAAGGCCAGCGGCCTTTCGCTTTCGGGTGGACAGCAACAGCGGTTGTGCATCGCCAGGGCCATCGCCACCGAACCCACGGTGGTTTTAATGGACGAGCCCTGTTCCGCGCTGGACCCCATCGCCACCCGGCGCATTGAAGAGTTGATGGTCGAACTGAAAGAAAAGTTCACGATTGCCCTAGTCACTCACAATATGCAACAGGCGACCCGGGTTGCCGACAAGACTGCCTTCTTTTCAGTCGATATATCGGCAGGAGGGCGCACCGGTTATTTGGTGGAATTAGGGGATACCCGGCAAATATTCGAAGACCCACAGCAACAATTGACCAAGGAATACATCCGTGGCGAGTTTAGTTAGCTTGGCGGAGTCGAACCGATGAACAATAAAACCCGTTTTGGTAATCAATCCTTATTAGTGCAACTCGTTATCGCCATCGCAAGCATTGCCTGGGGAACCATCGCCCAAGCCGGGAGTTTGCAATTGCACGGGGGCGGGGCAACGTTTCCTGCACCGCTTTACCAACGTTGGATCGACGCTTTCGGCAAGCGCAACCCTGATGTTAAGATCAGTTACGCGGCAATGGGCAGCGGTGAAGGCATCCGTGGTTTCATCGCGGAGGAGTTGGACTTTGCTGGGAGCGATGCGGCCCTAAGCGATGAACAGATGGCACAAGTCAAAAAGGGGGTCCGGCTGGTGCCGGCGACGGCGGGGCTCATCGTGCTTGCCTATCATGTCAATGGCCTATCCGGCCCGTTGAAACTGACTAGGGCTGTTTATCAGGACATTTTTGCCGGGAAAATCACCCGGTGGGACGATGCCAGAATCCAGGCGGCAAATCCCGATGCAAAGCTACCAAGCCAGAACATAACCCTTGTCGTCCGTCAGGATAGCAGCGGCACTACTTATGCCTTTACCAATCATCTAGGCGCTGTGAGTCCAGATTGGCGTGACCGTGGACCCGGCATCGGCAAGGTAGTCGCTTGGCGGGGCAGTGCCATGCTGGCCCACGGCAACGAAGGCGTGGCATCGCGCATTAAAAACAGCGAAGGAACGATTGGTTATCTAGAATACGGCTTTGCCAAACGCCTTGGGCTACCCATGGCCAGCTTGGAGAATAAAGCCGGGCGTTTCGTCGAACCGAACGACCGCACCGGTGTGGCTGCGCTGGCCCGTAATGCGCAGCAAATGCCCGAGAATCTGCGCTTGCTGATACCCGACCCCGAAGGCGAGGATGCCTATCCGATACTGACCCTAAGCTGGCTGCTGCTTTACCAACACTATCCGAACCCGGAAAAGGCATCCGCACTCAAGCAGTTTGTGGCATTCGGTTTGGTCGAAGGACAGCGTTACAGCCGCGAACTCGGCTATATGCCTCTGCCCGATGAAATCGTATTGCGATCGCGTCAGGCTTTGGAGACTATCCAATAATCGGTAATGCTGTTGGGTATGGCAAGTCCAGTTTACAAGCAGCAATTAAGCCCATGCCTTAACCTTCAATTGATCGAGGCATCATTGCGACGGGTTCAGCATGATTTCCCATGGGATCATCAGGGATTGAGCTTATCCCGTGATCGGATGGACGACGAGGTCGTGGAAAATCTGCTATCCGGTTATGCCTTGGTCGGTGAACTGTTGGAAGCCAAAGTCGATTTGTTTGC
>QJPH01000358.1 GCA_003242955.1 Candidatus Methylumidiphilus alinenensis | reverse complement strand
CCCCGACGAGGCGCGCAGCCTGTTGCAGGCGCTTTACAAAACCGAGGCCGACATCCTGCCCGACCACGAGGCAGGCACCCTCACCGTCCGCCTGCACCACTCGGCAAATGCGAGCACGGACGCGGTGATCCAGAAACTCTGCGACGAGTTGAACGAGACCGAAACCCTGTTTCCCAGGACCAATCTCAGGCTAATTTACAATGTGGGATAATCGTAAAATCCAAGACATCAGGAGTTCTGACGTTACTAGTCCTCCAAAAACTCCAGTTTGGCGTAGATTTCCGTCAATGGAATGGCGATGCCTGCGTATTCCACGCCATTCGGCCAGCCATTCCACGGACATCCGGCCACCCAATCCACGACCATTCGGCCAAGCGGTTGGAGCGAAGCGACGCTCGAACTCGCCTTTGCACAGCCGCTCCATGGCCGCGAGCCGCTCCGGCGGCCACTTCGCAGTTTTTGCGCTCAGACGAGGAAAACTGGGCGTGGCGGGCGGTCGATCCTGTGCTAAAGGTGTGGGCGGTGGAACGCGATTTTATCCACACCTACCCAGCAGGCTCTTGGGGACCAGCGGAAGCGAACCGTCTGTTCGAGAAGGAAAGCCAGTATTGGCGCAATAGCTTAGCGAGCGATTAACTACACGGACAAGGCAAGCGTACCATGGCTAGCCATCAACCCTTGCGAACCACTTGATAAGGCCGCCCCACATACCCCACAGGCACACTCCAAATATGCACCAAACGGCTGAAAGGAAAAACCAAGAACAAGGTGATGCCAAAGAACAAATGTAACTTGAAGATAAAGCCCACATTGGCCAGCACTTCCACCGCTCCAGGGTGGAAGGTGACGATGCGTTGCGCCCATTCCGCCAAATGCAACATATTGCTGCCATCCAGATGGTAGAGAGAAACTGGCAGGGTCAACAGCCCCAAGGCCAGTTGCACGGCGATCAAAAACAATATGCCGATATCCATGCGACTGCTGGTGGCGCGGATGCGTGGGTCGGTCAAACGGCGTTTGAGCAAGATGTACAAACCCCAAGCGCAAATGCCGCCAAACACCCCGCCGGCGATGACTGCCAACACTTGCTTGGCTGAGGTGGATAACCCCATGGCATGGTAAAGCCAGGGTGGCATCAACAATCCGACGAAATGGCCGACAAATAACAGCAAGATGCCAACATGGAACAGGTTGCTGCCGAGCCGCAAATCCTTGGTCCGCAGCAATTGGCTGGAACCAGAACGCCAAGTGAATTGACCGCGCTCATAGCGGGCCAAGCTACCGAGCAAGAAAGAAGTCATGGCGATATAGGGGTAATAACCAAAAAGAAAGTTATCGAGATAATTCATGTTGTCCTCAAAATGTTGAGCTTATTAAGTTTACACTCGCCTGCGTCAATGCCATTAAGATAATCCCTCATAACGGCATGGATCGCCAGTATCCAGATTGCATGGATGCTCGCAAGCCGCGCCATCCTTGGAGCCTAGGTTCCGGCGGTCCATGCCGGAACGACGAAATTTAATGACAAGGCTTAACCCTTGACGCTGGTTCGTGGGCTGTATCGCAAAGGCTGGTCCACTGCCTGGGTTTGGCAAGCTTTGGGGTTGCCCACAAAGCTGACCGCCTCCTCCTCCCAGATTTCATCCATCCTCAGCAACGTTTCATCCGGGTCTTCGACGGAGGCTTGCTTGCGTAGCCCTTCGGAGGCTGGGGCTTCACCGGCCAATGCCACCAAGGCATTAAACAGCGCGGCATAAGGGCTACCCCGCTCCGCCAACCGCGCTCCCAGTAGGTGCAGCACCGGCAACGCGCCGCGCAACAAGTCTAGGGCCTCGTCCTTGGGGCGTTGTGACAGGTATTCCAAAAACAGAGGGATGTAATCCGGCAATTCTTTAGCGGCAAGTTCAAACCCGTGTTCCCGGTAGATTCGCAGCAAATCCACCATCGCCTGTCCCCGGTCGCGGGATTCGCCGTGGATATGCTCGAAGATCAGCAAGGACAAGTTTCTGCCCCGGTCGAACAACTCCACATAACGCTGCTGCCACTCGATCAAATCCATAGGCTTATGGATGTTGATGAACGATATCAATCCGGCTTGCTGTTGATTGGGTAATTCGGCATCCGCTGCGACCACGGCGGCTAACTCGTCCAAAGCACCCAGTAACTCGGCTTGCGGATAGCTCAACAAGGCTGAAACCACTTTCAGTATCAGCATGGTCAACCTGCCTTGCGTGGCGAGAATTTGATGGGTTCGCCGCCGTGTCGGGTCAGCTTTTTGCCGCCGAACAAGTCCACCGGGTTGGAACCGCCGCCGCAACCATTGCCGAAGCTGAAACCGCAACCGCCACGCTCGCCATAAGCGTCAAACGTCGCGCTGGCATATTCACGGTGGCTGGTGGGAATCACGAAGCGATCCTCGTAATTTGCCAACGCCATATAGCGGTACATTTCCTCGACTTGTAATTGACTTAGTCCGACTTGTTCCAAAACTTGGGTGTTGGTGATGCCGTCCACCGTCTTGCCGCGCATATACGCCCGCATCGCCAATAGCCTTTGCAAAGCCAGCACGACAGGCTCTACTTTACCGGCAGTGAGTAAGTTGGCAAGATAGCGAACGGGGATGCGCAAGGCGTTCACATCGGGGATTGCACCATCCGGCCCAATCAACTCGCTATTGGCAGCGGCTTGAATCGGCGACAGAGGGGGAACATACCAGACCATTGGCAAAGTGCGGAATTCGGGATGTAGTGGGAAGGCCACTTTCCAATCCATCGCCATTTTATAAACCGGCGAGGCTTGCGCGGCTTCCAGCCATGCTTCGGGTATGCCTTCTTTCCTCGCCTCGGCCAACACGGTTTCGTCAAACGGGTCTAGGAATATATCCAACTGTGCTTGATACAAATCTTGCCCGGAGGTCGCGCTGGCGGTTGTTTCGATGCGGTCGGCATCGTACAGCAACACGCCGAGGTAACGGATGCGGCCCACGCAGGTTTCCGAGCAGACGGTCGGTTCGCCGGCTTCGATGCGCGGGTAGCAGAAGATGCATTTTTCCGATTTGCCGGTTTGCCAGTTGTAATAAATCTTCTTGTACGGGCAAGCCGACACGCACATGCGCCAACCCCGGCATTTGTCCTGGTCGATCAATACGATGCCGTCTTCTTCGCGCTTGTAAATCGCCCCTGACGGGCAAGCGGCAACGCAAGTGGGATTCAGGCAATGCTCGCACAGGCGCGGCAAATACATCATGAAGGTGTTTTCAAACTCGCCGTAAATCGCCTTTTCCACCGCCTCGAAATTCACATCCTTGGAACGCGATTCAAATTCGGTACCGAGGATTTCCTCCCAATTTGGCCCGCCTTTGATTTTCTCCATGCGCTCGCCGGTAATCACCGAACGCGGCCTTGCCGTGGGCGCGGCTTTGGATTCCGGGGCGTTCTGCAAATGGGCATAATCGAAATCATACGGTTCATAATAATCGTCAATCTCCGGCATATTGGGATTGGCGAAGATATTGTGTAGGGTTTTCAGCTTGCCACCCTGCACCGGTTCCAACTTGCCGTTGGGCTTCAGTTTCCAACCCCCCTTCCATTTCTTCTGGTTTTCCCATTCAGTCGGGAAACCCAATCCGGGTTTGGTTTCCACATTGTTAAACCAAGCGTATTCCACCCCTTCGCGGGAAGTCCAGACGTTTTTGCAAGTGACCGAACAAGTGTGACAACCGATGCATTTGTCCAGATTCAACACCATGCCGATTTGTGCGCGGATTTTCATGACGAGCCTATGCTTTTAGAATTATATGAGTGCTTATTAATTATCCGAATTTGCCAATTCGCGGAGCTTGTCACGAAAATAACAAAAACTGCCTGACTGATTGTTTTCTACGTCCATGTTTGGAGCAATGGTTTCTGACCATTTAGATTTCTCGGTTCCAATCGTTGTCCAATGCTGTTTACGAAGATTAGTTGATCCGCCAGAATAAATGGCATCGGCTAGTGTTTCCCATGTGCCGCAAATGCTGTCTTTAATATAGGCATTAAGAACATTAGCTTTAGCTGTTGGGTACGCGGTACGCACAGCTTGCAGATCGCCCAAAAACCATGCTTCCCCTTCTTCGATGGCTATGCAAAAGCGAGTTTCTGGTTTTGGATGGCATGCATCAAGTACCTCTAGCAATTCTTGACGAAACTTTTTGAGGCATTTGTCATCCAAATCACATACGACAATAACAGCAGCCTTATAATTTTTGGGATAAATTGAGTATGTATTTCCGTAGCCTCGCAGCAATTTTGGTAATTGTTCAAGCAATATTCTTTTAGCTGAATCTTTTTTTATATTCATATTTCTAGGTATTTTTCCAATTCCTTTATATGAATGAATTGTAAATGTATGTCCGTTTCCAATAATCTTCGGAATTAAAAAATCAAGAGATTTTTTCCCCGATTGATCTTCAACCAGTATATCGAAATGCATAGATTTACCTCGCATCCAGATAGTCGCTATACCAAAGCCCACCTAAAGGTAGTTCTTGGTCAACTAGGTTTTTGACAAGGGGATCATCACTGGCACGAGTTATCGTTGAAAATCCATCATTACCTTTTGATAATATCCAGACCTCCTCCGGGGATAACGCATCGACTAAATAGGGTTGATGGGTAGTAATGAATACCTGAGAACCTCCATTTGTGCCGGTTGCGTGTTGCCGAAATTCTTGTACCAAACTTTCTAATAACTTGTGGTAAAGCCCATTTTCGGGTTCTTCGATACATAAAAATGGCGGCGGGGTGGGGTCTTCCAACAGCAACAAATAGGCAAAAACTTTAAGAGTTCCATCCGACATTTGTTGAGCATAAAATGGATCGACAAAACCCTTGTCATTGAATCGTAGCAATAATCGACCATCAGCAGTTTTTTCGGTGTCAATCTTGTCGATGCCTGGAATTTTTTCGGCTATCCGATCTAAAATTGACTTGAATTTTTTGGGATGCTCACGCTCCATGAACTGAACGACATTACCAAGATTATCACCATGTATATTCAAATGTTTTTGCGGCCCAGAAAGTGGTAGGCTTCTTGCCGCATCGGGAGTGAAATAACTGAGATACCAGCCTTCAATGAAACGCCGGAAAGCCGAGATTCTTGGATGTTGCTTGAGTGATCCTAGCGTGGCTATGCCGAGTTTACGCATATCCTCTAATTCAGAGTCTGGATTTCTCGACTCTAACTCATTGGACTCTAACTCATTAATAGTTTGGCTAAATTGTTTAGGTATGTAGGATTGGGAAGTTTTATCACTGTCGCTATTTATCCAAATTAGGCCATGTATATCCCTAAACAAAAGAATTCTCAACCCATGCCCAGCGGTTTGGGTTCCCTCCCCCTCTATTAAAACTTCTTTTTGTACAGTTGGGCGCCCAGATGAATCCAAACCAATGGAAAGACTATAGTCAATGGCACGAGCATTGTTATCTTCTTTGTAGCGAACTAAAAACTGTATACTTCCCTTCTCTCCTTTTGAGCGTAGGCGTTCAAAACCTCCTCTCCCACGAGCATCACAGGCTTCTTCGACCCCAAGCTTAAGGCAATCAGCTAGGAAGCCAAACGCATCGAACAGGGAACTTTTTCCCGAGCCATTTTTACCGATCACAGCCGTTATCGGTGTCAATGGTTCTGCTTTAGGCAAGTTAAATAACTTTCCCATACTTATGTCCTTGAGTACCCGAAAGTTCTTGATGCGAAAACCTTCAATTTTTGCCATGTTTTTATTCCTCTGCTGCTAAAAGACGATTGCCCATCATATAACCATGATGCAAATCCATTGTAGATCATTCATGATTTCGACTCCTCCAACCAATCCACTTTATCCATCTTGCGCACAATCACAAACTCATCCCGATTGGAACCCACCGTACCGTAGTAATTGAAGCCATAACTTTGTTGGGCATAACCGCCTATCATATGGGTGGGCTTCAACGTGGCCCGCGTCACTGAATTATGGATGCCGCCACGCTGGCCGGTGGTTTCCGAACCCGGCATGTTGACGATTTTCTCTTGGGCGTGATACATCATCGTCATGCCTTCCGGTACGCGCTGGCTGACCACGGCACGGGCAACCAACGCGCCGTTGACGTTGTAGGCTTCCACCCAGTCGTTGTCGATGATGCCTGCCCGCTTCGCATCAATTTCGCTGAGCCAGACAATCGGCCCGCCCCGCGACAGCGTGAGCATCAGCAGATTATCCGTGTAAGTGCTATGAATACCCCATTTTTGATGTGGGGTGATGAAGTTCAGTACGACCTCGGTATTGCCATTGGGCTTTTGGCCCAAAACCGGGGCAATGGAACGGGTGTCCACTGGCGGCTTGTAGACGCAGAGATTTTCGCCGAAGGCCCGCATCCACGGATGGTCTTGGTAAAACTGCTGGCGTCCGGTCAGTGTGCGCCACGGGATGCGCTCGTGGACATTGGTATAGCCGGCGGTGTAGCTGACATGCTCGGATTCCACGCCGCTCCATGTCGGGGAAGAGATGATCTTGCGCGGTTGCGCTTGCACATCACGGAAGCGAATTTTGTCGTCTTCGCGGGGTTTGGCGAGATGGGTATGGTCCAAGCCAGTGTTCTTACCCAAGGCTTCCCAAGCCTTCACCGCGACCTGACCGTTGGTCTCCGGGGCCAGCATCAACACCACTTCGGCGGCATCAATGTCGGATTCGATACGCGGCAAGCCAAAGCTGATGCCTTCGGCGGTAACGGTGCGGTTTAGTTCGGCCAGTTGCTTGACCTCGGACTCGGTGTTCCAGCTTATCCCCTTCCCACCATTGCCAATTTTTGTCATTAGCGGCCCTAGCGAGGTGAACATCTTATAGACATTGGGATAATCGCGCTCGACGACTACCAGCGTGGGCATCGTCTTGCCGGGAACTGGCTCGCATTCGCCTTTTTTCCAATCCTTCACATCCAGTGCTTGGGCCAGTTCTCCCGGTGTGTCGTGCAGGGTCGGCACGGTAACAATGTCCTTTTCCAGCCCCAAATGCCCCGGAACCAGTTCGGAGAATTTCCGCGACAAGCCTTTGTAAATCTCCCAATCCGAGCGGGATTCCCAAGCCGGATCGACAGCCCGTGATAAGGGGTGAATAAACGGATGCATGTCCGAGGTGTTCAGATCGTTCTTCTCATACCATGTTGCGGTGGGTAATACGATGTCCGAATACAGGCAAGTCGTGGACATGCGGAAGTCCAGCGTCACCAGCAAATCCAGCTTGCCCTCGGCTGCGGTCTCATGCCAGACGACTTCTTCGGGTTTGATGCCGCCTTCCGCCCCTAAATCTTTGCCTTGAAGCCCATGGTTAGTGCCGAGCAGATATTTCAGGAAATATTCATGGCCCTTGCCGGACGAACCAAGCAGGTTGGATCGCCAAACAAACAGATTGCGTGGGAAGTTCTGTGGGTTATCCGGGTCTTCGCAAGCGAATTTCAATGCGCCGGATTTCAGTTGTTCGACAACATATTCCACCGGGTTCTTGCCCGCAAGCTCTGCTTGTTGGGCGATGTGCAAAGGATTGGCCCCCAATTGTGGCGCAGACGGCAACCAACCCATGCGTTCGGCGCGGACATTGAAGTCAATCAGACTGCCCGACCATTGCGAGGCATCGGCCAGCGGCGAGAGGATTTCGTTGACCGTCAGTTTTTCATAACGCCATTGGCTAGTATGCGCGTAGAAGAATGAGGTGCTGTTCATCTGCCTAGGCGGGCGATTCCAATCCAAGGCAAATGCCAAGGGCAGCCAACCGGTTTGCGGGCGCAGTTTCTCTTGACCGACATAATGCGACCAGCCGCCGCCGGACTGACCCACGCAACCGCACAGCATCAGCATATTGATGATGCCCCGGTAGTTCATGTCCATGTGATACCAATGGTTCAACCCCGCGCCTAGGATCACCATGGATTTGCCCTGGGTCTTCTCGGCATTTTCGGCGAAAGCGCGGGCTACTGCGATGACCTGATTGCGACTGACCCCGGTGATTTTCTCCTGCCAAGCGGGGGTGTAAGGCGCATCTTCATCAAAAGAGCTTGCGACATTGCCGCCGCCTAGTCCGCGATCAATGCCGTAATTGGCAACCAACAGATCAAACACTGTCGCCGCCAATACTTGCGAACCATCGGACAAGGTGATTTTTTTGACGGGTACGTTACGGCGTTGAATGACATCATGGGTGGAACAGGTGAAATGCGGATGTTCGGCCCCACCAAAATAGGGGAAACCAACCGATACTACGTCATCTCGGTCGTCGATTAAGCTCAAACGCAACTGCACCGTTTGACCGTCGGCAGATTTTTGTTCGATATTCCATTGCCCAGTCTCGCCCCAGCGAAAACCGATGGAACCCTTCGGAACCACGATGTTGCCACTGGTTTCATCAATGGCGACAGTTTTCCAATCGGGGTTATTCGTTTGGTTTAACTGGTCGTTTAAATCACTAGCTCGCAAGAAACGGTCTTGCACATAAACGCCATCCTTTTCTTTCAATAAAACCAGATTGGGTAGGTCAGTATTTTCACGCACATATTGCGTGAAATACTCAGACTGGTGGTTAATATAAAATTCTTTCAGAATCACATGGCCCATCGCCATCGCCAAGGCCGCATCCGTGCCTTGCTTGGGATGCAACCATAAGTCGGCGAATTTGCTGGCTTCGGAATAATCTGGGCACACCGTCACGATCTTGGTGCCTTTGTAACGAACCTCAGTCATGAAATGGGCATCGGGTGTACGGGTCTGCGGCACATTGGAACCCCAAAGCATAATAAAACCTGAATTATACCAATCGGCAGATTCCGGAACGTCGGTTTGTTCGCCCCAGGTTTGCGGTGAAGCAGGCGGTAGGTCGCAATACCAATCATAAAAACTCATGCAAACACCGCCAATCAGCGAAAGATACCTTGAGCCTGCGGCATACGACACCATCGACATGGCGGGAATCGGCGAGAAGCCAATAATCCGATCCGGGCCGTATTGCTTGGCGGTGTAGATATTCGCAGAAGCAATAATTTCATTGACTTCATCCCATTCCGCCCGTATGAATCCGCCCAAACCGCGTTTGGATTTATAGGCTTTGGCTTTCTCTGGGTTTTCGACGATGGATTCCCACGCCTCAACCGGGCCTAGGGTTTTTCTCGCTTCGCGCCAGAACTTCACCAACGGTCCGCGTATCATCGGGTATTTAAGCCGGTTGGCACTATATAAATACCAGGAATAACTCGCCCCCCGCGAACAGCCACGCGGCTCGTGATCGGGCAGATCGGGGCGGGTGCGGGGGTAATCGGTTTGTTGGGTTTCCCAAGTCACCAACCCATTTTTGACATAAATTTTCCAACTGCATGAACCCGTGCAATTCACCCCGTGGGTGGAGCGGACAATCTTGTCGTGCTGCCAGCGTTGCCGGTAGCCATCCTCCCAAGTTCGGCTTTCGTCGGTGAGTATGCCGTGTCCGCCGGAAAAGGTTTCGGTGGACTTTTTGAAGAACATCAAGCGGTCTAAGAAATGGCTCATGGAATTTTCTTTTTTATAATCGTTAAACTGGTTCCCGCGCTCCAGCGTGGGAACCCCTTTTAACCGCTCCAGCGGTTAGCAAAACGGCACGACTGCACGGCTGGCATTCCCACGCTGGAGCGTGGGAACGAGAAAAGCAGCGCGACCGGGATTACTGCGCATAACGCTTGCGGAACTCTTCTGATGCCTTCTTACGGGCATCTTTTTCCTCTGCGGTCATTTTACCGATGAACCAACGGTGATTCTCAGAGTTCAGCACTTGGTCCAGTTCAGCCTGTACTTTTTTGGCACCCTCCACCTTGGCCGGGTCGGTGGATTTCAAGCCCTTTTCGATGACCTCGCGCAATTGCGGCACGAACTCCATATAGAAGCGGTGGGCCACTTCGTAATTGCCATGCCATTGGGTGTAATCTGGTCCCATCATCGATGCACCATGGCGGGCGCGACGACCTTCGTGATGCCACAGGAAGTAATAGGTGAATTCCAACGGATCGTCGAACTCTATGTCATTGGTGATGAGTCCGGCGGCGCGAGCCATCTTGTAGAGCTTGGTGGCAGGGATGCCAAACTTGTCGTTGTACAAGCCTACCGATTTGTCGAATTGCTCATACCAATTGCCAACCCATTGATCGGCATGGCAAGCCAAGCAGACTTGCTTCATATCGTCGCGGCGTTCTTCCCACGGTTTGACTTTTTTGCCAGAAGCAATCGCTGCCGCGTCGATTTTTTCCGAAATGGCGGGTCGCAGCGTCCAAGAAATGCGCGAGCCAACATCATGAGTCAACGGCAGAGTGGAGGTTGCGCTCATGTGGCAAGTGGAACAGGTTGGTCCTTGTTCGTAGTCCTTGCCCGGGATCCAGTCCTTCTTTTCCATCAATGGCTCGAAGCGGGTGCGATTGGCGGCGAAAGCGATGCCATGCTTGGATTCGTTGTAGATTTCAATTTGCGGGTGGTCGGGACCCATGTGGCAGCGACCGCAGTTTTCCGGCATCCTCGCCTGGGCGCGGCTGAAGTTGTGCCGGAAGTGGCAAGCCGAGCAAGAGCCTTTGGAACCATCGGGATTCAAACGGCCCACGCCGGTATTAGGCCACGTCGTCGGGTCGAGCTTGCCGCCCGCCAACACCTTGACTTCCGAACCGTGGCATTGCCAGCACCCACTGACGGCGGCGGGCGAGTCGTGGTGCATATTGCCCTCCACCACCTCTGCCAACACATTGTCCAAGCTTCCGAGAATTTTAGCGGCTTCGGCATGGTGGCTGGCCTGGAATTCCTTGGATTCTTTTTCATGGCAACGGGAACAATCCTTGGGGGAGACTATCGTAGCAATGAAAAAGCCATTATGCTCAAAGCCGTCAGAATCGCCCTTGTCCGCTTGGTGGCACTCGTAGCAACCAACGCCTTTATTGGAATGGCTGCTGAGTTTCCACTGATTGACAATGCCACCGGTGAGCGCCTTGTGGCAGTTCAGGCAGGTTTGGCTTTGTGTACTGCTGCGCGTATTGCTTGTGGCGGTGTTGACAGCGGCGGGGGTCGCTTTGTCAGTGGGTGGTTTGGCATCCACAGGATTTGTCAAACCGAGCAGGATTACAAACAAAATGATGATGTGCTTCATAATTTTTATTTCTTCAAAGATAGCAAAAAGTGTGCGTTTGGCTAGATTTCATAGGGGTATGACACAGTAATACAGCGTCCATGGATGGCAATCTTCGGGTTACTGCAAGTCTTAAGTAAAACCAAAGTTTAACATCCCTATTTTCTTCTAATATCTTCGGTTTTAATGTCCCTGCGTTTATGCGCAATGGCAAGAATAGAAATATTCTGTCCTATGATTTCATAGATTATTCGATAAGCGTAAATTGGAATCTCCCTGACATTTTCATCAAATATTTCAGGCACAATGTGACCGATGCGGGGTAATTCGTCCAAAATATCCGCTTTGGCTGAGATGTCTTGAACGACTTTCAGTCCGTAATGTTTGGAATCTTTGGCAATGAAATCGAAAATATGGCGGAGATCGGATTTTGCCTCATCAGACCAAATTACCACTGTTCAATCTCGCGCTTTAAATCATCCGCCGTGCTAAATCTGCTTTGGGCGACATCTTCCCTACCTTTGCGAATTTTTTCTAGTATGTACAGCCTGTAAATGATTTCTTCCATATCAACATTCTCCGGCAATTTGGCAATGGTTTGCATGGCTTCTTGTTTGGCGGGTTGCATGGTCGTTACCTCAGTGTTTGGCGATATTGTTCAAGATAGTTGAATTGCGCTGCATTTGGAACTATACGAAGTGGTTTTGGAATACCTAATTCATCAGTACACCGCGCCTTCAAGTTTTCAATAATATCGGCATCATTATCCTGATTTATGTTAGTCAAGATATATAGTGCAATTTTACGAGTCATTATCTGGCAGGCGGCAAACATCATAGTAAATTTATCTCTTCCGGTAATCTCCCTAGGATTTAGAAGTAAAGGCTCTTCTAGCCAAAGAAACAAATTGGCAGGGCATTTCCATGTTGGCATCCAATCCCAGTCCCTACGAAAAGCGTTCATGTCATTGTCATAGCAATTTTTAACATTTTGAATCGCCCACGCTTCCCTCCAATTTGCTCCTCCATGCTCAAGTAGCCCCATTAACCGTTCACGTTCTTCATCATTGTCGAAAAGGCTGGTAGCCTCGCCAGCCACACCAACCAAGAATTGCTGTCCATCATGGTAAGCAATCATGAAAACAAATATATCTTCAGGGTGTTCATGAAGGGGTTGCCCATTTAAACCCTGCGTATAAAAAACACGAAATTGCTCGTCATTTTTTTTTATAATTAGCCTTCGTGAGTTATTCCATTCCTAATGACCAAAATGGATGGTGACGACATTTCGGTGGCACAATGGTCGATCAAGGAGAATTGCCAATCCCTAGTTTCACATCCCTGTGGACTGGATTCCGGCAATCCCTGACGGAATGACGAGCTTTTGACACTTGTGAATAACGGCGAGCAATGGAGCGTGGAAACGAAAAAAAATCATTCTATACCATCAATCCGCCCACAAAACCCCCAATTCCCATTCCACTGCATCAAACGGTGCCAAAGCCACCTTCGCACCATCCGCCAAAGTGTTTAATAACAACCATCGGCCCTGCTGGTTTTCGTAAGCTTCCAAAGTCCGTATTGTGGGATCGACCAGCCAAGCGTGTTTGACCCCCATCGTGGCATACAATGGCATCTTCTCCGTGCGGTCATCGCGGGCGGTGGAGGGCGATAAAATCTCACAAATCCAATCCGGCACGGTTTCAAACCAAGCCGTGTCGGGCAGGCGCGGCATCCGTTCCCGCCGCCAGCCCGCCAAGTCGGGAACCAGAATGTCCCCGCCACTATGCAACTCGGGTTCGTCGAGTATCCACCAACAGCCGGGGCCATCTTTGCCAATGTCGAATGGACCGCCAATTTCCACTCCCATACAAGACTTAGCATAAGCGCAGCGCGGCGCGGGCCGTGGCTGGGTAATCAAGCGTCCATTGATAATTTCACCGACGAGGTTTTCCGGCAGGTCGAACAGGTCTTCATAAGTGGCGAGTTTGCGGACGGGTGCGTTCATGGTTGGCGGTCTCCAATTTTTTCAATATCAACCCGATTAGCTTAATCCTTTTCGCGTGGAATTGCCCTCAACACGGCATCTCCGCATTCTTTCTAGAATAGAACCACCACGTCATGACAATGCAACTGACATAAAATACCAAAAATCCATACAAAGCCGCATCGGGTGCGCCGGTCAGGGCTATCGCCGTGCCATAGCTTTTTGGGATGAAAAAAGCGCCATAAGCCGCGACCGCAGAACTAAAGCCCAGCACTGCTGCCGATTCTTTCCCAGCATCCCGGCGGGCCAGTGCGAGTGCGGCTTCCCCCTCGCCTGCCGCTTCGCGTCTGCGTTCGGTTAGGAATATCACCGGAATCATGCGGAAGGTCGAGCCATTGCCGATGCCGGTGGTAATGAACAGCAACATGAACATACCGAGGAAGCCTTGGAAATTTCCGCCGACCCCTGCATGCGGCATGAAATTCAACACGCCAAACACCGCCAGTCCCATGAGGATGAAATTCCAAAACGTCACCCTGGCCCCGCCCAACTTGTCCGCCAACCAACCGCCGACCGGGCGCACCAATGCCCCGACCAAGGGTCCGAGGAAGGCGTATTGGGTCGGGTTCATCGTCGGGAACAGAATTTTTATCAGCATCGGCAGGCCCGCCGAATAACCGATGAACGAACCGAAAGTGCCGGTGTACAGCCAGCACATCAGCCAATTGTGCTTGCGCTTGAAAATGACGGCCTGATCTTTGAACGAGGATTTTGCCGAGGCGATGTCGTTCATGCCGAACCATGCCGCAACGGACGTGGCGATGATGAAGGGCACCCAAATGAAACCGGCGTTTTGAAGCCATAGTGACTTGGTGACGCCATCCTTGACCCAGGTTTGCGGTTCCCCGCCGAACCAGCCAAAGACACTGGCGGTGATGACCAGCGGCACAACGAATTGCACGGTGCTGACACCTAGATTGCCGAGTCCGGCATTCATGCCCAAGGCCGCGCCTTTCTTGGCTTGCGGGAAGAAGAAGCTGATGTTCGCCATGCTGGAGGCAAAATTGCCGCCGCCAAAGCCACACAACAAGGCCAACACCAGCATTAGCAAGAAAGGCGTTTGCGGATTCTGCACCGCGAAACCAATCCAGATAGACGGTACTAGCAGTGATGCCGTGCTGATCGTGGTCCAGCGCCGCCCGCCGAAGATCGGCACCATGAATGAATAGAAAATCCGCAGCGTCGCGCCGGAAAGCCCCGGCAAGGCGGTCAGCCAGAATAATTCGTTGGTGGTGTATTTGAAACCGATGCTAGGCAGGTTGATGACCACCACACTCCAGACCATCCACACCGCAAAGGCCAGCAGTAGGCAGGGGATGCTGATCCATAAGTTTCTTGCGGCAATGCGCTTGCCGGTCTTCTCCCAGAACGTGGCATCTTCCGGGTTCCATTCGGTCAACACCAAAGGCGAAGGATGGGCCAATTCGGGCAAATCGGTTGAGGTTTCGGTGACAAAAGGCGCGGCGATGCAGCGTTCGGCTCGGAGAATGGTGAAATGCATCCACGCCAACGCAACCGTCACCAACACAAACAACAGCATGAAGCAACTTGTCCACAGGCCGGTGAGGTCTAACAACATCCCGAAGGTCAACGGCAGCAGGAAACCGCCCAAGCCACCGACCATGCCCACCACGCCGCCGACTGCGCCGACATGGTTCGGGTAATACTCGGGGATGTGCTTGTAAACCGCCGCCTTGCCCAAGGACATGAATATGCCCAACACAAGCATCAATACCATGAATAGGGCAGGGCCAATCGCCAACGTGAACACAATATTGCCTTTGATGCCATGCACCACATAATCTGTCGGTGGGTAGGACAGGATGAAGGTGCAGACGGCGGATACGATGAAAGTCTGATACATAATCGACTGCGCACCGAGGTGCTTTGTCAGCCAACTCCCCCAGGTCTGTGACAAGCTGGCGGGGATCGAATACAGTGCGGCCAGCATGCCGGCGGTTTTGACATCGAATCCATAGGCCCCGGTCAGATAGCGCGGTAGCCAAAGGGCCAAACCGACAAACGCGCCAAACACGAAGAAATAGTAAAGCGAGAAACGCCAAACTTGGAGGTTCTTCAGCGGTTCCAGTTGCTTTAAAAAAGGCTCCGGCGATGCGTTCGCCAAACGGCGAAGTTTCAACACCGCATCGTCCTCGGTGGTGAACCAGAACACTGCCGCTATCACCACCAACGCCGCCGCCCATACTTGCGCCACTGCATGCCAGCCAAACGCGACCATGACGAAAGGCGCGATGAACGTAGTCACCGCCGCGCCGACGTTGCCTAAGCCGAATATACCTAATGCGATTCCTTGGCGTTCCGGCGGGAACCAGCGCGAAACATAAGAGATGCCAACGGCAAACGAACCGCCAGCGATGCCTATCCCCAATGCGGCCACCAAGAACATCGGGTAGGTGCTGACATTCGTCAACAAAAAGGTGGCAACCGCTGCCGATAGCATGACGGCGACATAGACCAAGCGTCCGCCATATTGGTCGGTCCATATGCCAAGCACCAGCCGGATTAGCGAGCCGGTCAAAATCGGCATCCCAACCAACAGCCCAAATTCGGTTTCGCTCAACTGCAAGTCCTGACGGATTTGCAGGCCGATGATGGAAAAAATCGTCCAGACCGCAAAGCAAACCGTGAAGGCCACTGTACTGGCGGTCAATGCGCGGGTGGAATGGGAAGTGTCGATAGCGTTCACGTTCTGGCGTTCCTTGGGGGCTGATAAGATTCGATGAGGTTTAGGGGGTTCCACCGCTTTGGCGATTCCACAGGCTGATGCCATTGGGTACTTTGCCGTCGGGGGTGATGGCGGTTTGCACGGCTGCGCCATTTAAAGGGACGACTTCCAGCTTGCCACTGGGTAAATCCAAAATCCCCAGACCTTTGCCTTGCAGCAAAGCGATATAGCCTTTTGATCCGTCCGGGGCGATGCGCAATCCATGGGGCTGGCTACCGGCCGGTACTTGAATCTTTCCCGTCACCGTGTCATGGCGGGCATCCAGTTTGTAGCCGGTCACTCCGCTTCCAATAATTGCAAGGCAGGGCGGGTTTCGCCCTTGCCGATGGTCACCAAGTCCCAGATCAGCAAAACGAGCCCGGCTATGGTGATGAGGCCGAACAGCAACCGCCAATGCATGGCTTGCTGGAACCAGGGATGGTTCTGGGCGCTGAAGTAAGCGCTCCAAGTCGAGCCTTCCATGGCACGTTCGATGAAGGATTGCTCGTAGCCTGCGATCAGCAGCGCAACCGTCATGCCCAACACACCGACATTGAGCAGTGCCATGGCCCATTTCCACTTCCATCCGTTGCCGGGGAGTTCGCCGCCCATCCAGACATTGCCTCGCCATTTCTGCACCGCCATGTAAAAGAAGGCGATATTGATGGTGGCGTAAGCACCGAAGAAGGCGAGATGGCCATGGGAAGCCGACCATTGGGTGCCATGCGTGTATAAATTAATCTGCGGCAAGGTGTGCATGAAACCCCACACGCCGGCCCCTAGGAAATTGCCGAAGGTGTGGGCGATGATCCAGGCCAATGCAGGGTGGTTGCGGCTTTTGAATTGATGCACGCCGGCATCATAGACCGAATGCACCACCATCGCCACCAGCGGGATGGGTTCCAAGGCGGAGAAAAAGCCGCCGATGGAAAACCAGTAATCCGGGGTGCCGATCCAGAAATAATGATGGCCCAGCCCCAGGATGCCGGAGCCGAACATCAAGGCCACCTCAATGTAGAGCCAAGTCTGCACGATCTTGCGTCGCGCACCGATCAGATGCATCAGCGACCACGCCATGATGCAGCCCACCAGCACTTCCCAAGTCGCCTCCACCCACAGATGGATGACCCACCACCACCAATATTGGTCGGCGGTTATATTGGTCAGGTAAAACATGCCGGCGCAATACAAACCCGCCAGTGCGATCAAATCCAAGGTCAAAACCCCTGAGATTCCCGACCAGCGGCCTTTTGCAAAAGTACCCGCGACGTTGTAGAAAAACACCAGCATCACCGCAACGATGCCAAAGTCGGCCCAGCGCGGGGCTTCGATGTATTCGCGGCCCTCGTTGATGAACCAGATGGTGGTGTCTTTGCCCGGCCCGGTCTGGATCAGCAGGAAAACCAACACCACGATGGTCACTGCACCAGTCAGCACATAGAAGGCGATATTGCCTAACTTTAGGCCGGCAATTTCAGTTCCGCTTTCCTCCTCCAAAAACCAGTACACCGAGCCGATAAACCCATACAACAGCCACACCACCATGGCGTTGATGTGGATCATGCGGTTCACGCTGAAATCCAGCCAACCGAACAGGAAACCCGGCGCGACGAATTGGATGGCGGCGAGCAGGCCGAACAGCAATTGAGCAAAGAACAGCACCGTCGCCACGGAGAAATATTTAACTGCGAGTTGCTGCCCCCCGTTGAGATAAGGGCTGTCGAGCTTGCCGAAGAGGGAAGTAATTTTGCCGGGCAGGGCTGAGACAATAGAGTTCATGGGCTACTCCTTCGCAGGGAAGTAATTTTGCCGGGCAGGGCTGAGACAATAGAGTTCATGGGCTACTCCTTCGCGTTGAGGGTTTTGAAGTTATTGGGGAATCCATTGGTGTCGATGGCCGACATCCATTTCAGGAAGGCGACGATGCCATGGGCTTCCTCGTCGGTGATGCCTAAATTGGGCATGCGCCGCCCCGAACCGAAACTGCGGGCATTGCTAACCGGGTCTTTGAGGAAGGCCAGCATCAGGTTCTCCCGGTTGGCCGCGTCGATCCAGCCTGGGTCCAGCCAGGCTTTGGTCAAATCCGGCGCATAGTAAGCACCGTTGCCCAGCAGGGTGTGGCAGTTCATGCAGTTCTTGGCCTGGACGGTCTTCTTGCCCAGGGTCACAAGCTTTTCCGCCTCTTCTTCGCTAAATACCCGTCCAAACAGCGGCGCGCCTTTGCCAATAACTGGCTGGTAGCGTTTTTTCTGTTCATCATAACGATAGTCGATTTCTTGGTTGATGACGCTGTAGGCGCGCACCCGTTCGCCGCCAACCGAAACCTTCGACAAAGTGTCGAAAGTCAGGAAGATCAGCAGGACGAAACTGCCTGCTGTCACCCAGATGGCGATCTTTTTCCACCGGGCTTCGGAGGCCCATGCTGGTGTTGTTTGACTCATGTTTTACCTCGTGTGGTTTATGATATAGCTGCTATTCAGGCTTTAGGGGCATCTTGCCTTGGGCGGATTTGGAACCCGCCCCTACCGTTTCATTTGTTAATCAGGCTTTGGGGAATTAATTGCCATGGCTGGCTACGCACAGCTTCCAAATGCCCAGCGGTGCCAGCAGGTAGCCGGTCAACATCAAGCCCACCAATATTTGCCACTGGCCGTTCAAATGAGTGGCCCGCGCCAGCAGAAATGTCGCCCCTGCGAGGACGGCGTAACAGGCATAGGCCCATAGCAACAGCCTTGGGTTTCCGCGCAGCTTGGCCCAGGCATAAAGGCCCGCGTAGCCAGCCCCACCCAGAATGACCAATGCGGCGGAGAAGAAGGTGATAAAGAAATCTTTCAATGCGACGGGTTCGATCATGGGGTTGCTTATTGTGCCTCGTGTTTGTCCTGTGTGCCGGTCATGTTCCGATAAAGGGCGGCGATGAGATCGGTCTGGGTAATCATGCCTGCCAGCTTGCCCCGTGCGTCAACGATGGGCACTTGATGGATGCCCCGCTCGGTCAGGAGCCTGGCGAGCTCGGGCAAGTGTTCGGTGACGGCGGCGGTGACGGCGGGGGAGGTCATGATTTGGCCTGCCACTTCCGGTTTTTGCGAGGTGACGGTCGGGCTGGCCTTGATAAGCTCCTTCAGTTTTCTCCCCAGGCTGTTGAATTGCTTGGCGCTGGCGTGGCGGAAAAAATCACTCTGGGTGACGATGCCGATGATATGGCGGCCCCGGTCGATGACCGGCAGGGCTTTAATGCGGTGTTTTTGCATCAGCGACCAAGCCTCCTCCAATTCCGTGCCGAACTCCACCGCCAAGGGATTGGGTGTCATCAATTCTGCGGCGGTCGTTTCGCCGAAATTGCGGCGGAAGGCGCGTGCGGTGGCCAGCTTGTAAATTTCATTCAATTCGTACTCGCCCACATCGATGAATTCGTCCATTTCGGCCAGAGCGGCACGCAGATCATCGGTCTGTATGCCGAGACGCTCTGTCGGCCTGCCGCCGGACAATCCTGTTTGTGGGGCTAGGTCGGGCTTGGGTAGCAACAGGCGCTGGTAAGCCAGGGACATGGCCAACATCACCGCGAGATTGAGCGACAGAGGCATCAACAGAAACTGAAAACCCAGCACTTTAACGCTTTCCCCGCCCAGCACCGGGATCAAGGCCGAAGCCCCGCCCGGCGGGTGCAGGCAACGGGCCAGGTGCATGGCGAATATCGACAGCCCAACCGCCAAAGCCGCCGCCACCCAAAGCTGCGGAATCCATCGGGCGCAGAGGATGCCAACACTCGCTGAAATGAGATGCCCGCCCACCAAGGCCCAAGGTTTGGCGACCGGGCTGTGGGGCATGGCGAACAGGATTACTGCGGACGCGCCCATGGATGCTAGTAAGGTTATTAAGCCCCCACCGTCAATCGTTAAGCTGGCAAGCCAACCAGTTAGGAAAATCGCCACGCCCGCCACCAAGGCGGTGCGGATTTTTTCACGATGGCTAAGCGGGGAAGCTTGGGGTAGCTTAAACAAGGTCTGCCTACCGGGTTTTGGCCTAGCCTCGATCATAGAGTACTCAAGGCTATGATCAAACCGTTTGCGCCAAAGCCAGCGCTCGCGGGAACAGAACCTTGTTCTCCAGTTGAATATGGCGCAGCAGATCGGCCTCCAGGTTTTCCATGGCTTGCAAGGCGATGCGGTAGCTTGTACAGAGTTCCCCTGGGGGAGCATAATCCGAGGTGGCCTGTCGCAGTTTTTGCAACAAACCGGCCACCGCCGTATGTTCGCTTTCCATCTGCCGAATGGGATTGTCGATGACACCAAAACAGGCCGGGGGCAAGGGAGTCCCTTCCAACTTATGTTTCTCCAAGGCTTCGATGTACGGGAAGAGGATGTTTTCTTCCTTCATCAAATGCGGGATCAGGTCATCGCGCAAATCTTGCAAGACCGACCAGACTCCATTCAACTCGGGACGCGCCTCCGCATGGCGTCTGACCAAGCGTTCCAGCATGATTGCCAAATGCGCCAATTGGTCACGGGTGAAGGCATGGTGGGTATCGCGGATATGGTAAATCAGCGCGGTGGCAGACATTCCATCCCATTTCGACGGAGTGATCGGTATCTGGGCTTGTTCTAGACGGGCGAGCACCTCATCCGTATCCTGTCCAACAGCAAGGCAGACCTGTTCCAAGCCCAGCCTGCCGCCACCGTCGCAGCAATAATTCAAGCCTAGCGTGTCGAGTACACGGGCGCAATTAGGGGACCCTAAGGCAATTTCTTTCATCAATGTTTGAGTGTCCATGGGATATCCTGTGAATTAGCGTTTAGACGTGACTAACATTAAAGGCATCGGCGTGGATGTCTTGCAATGAGGCACCGGCGAGGAAGGCTTTTTTTCGAGCCATTTTGACCATTTCGGGGTGGCCGCAGAGAAATATCCGCCAACCCTTAAGTTGAGGCGTTTCTGCTAATGCGGCTTCATGCACTCGACCAGCGGCAAAGCCATCAGGCACTTCAGAACCGGATAGGCAAGGATGATAGGTAAAATTGGGAAAGCGACTTTCCAGTTCGCGGAGTTCTTCCATCAAATAGAGTCCATGCAAATCCCGACTGCCATGAAACAGACGAACCGGGCCTTGGTGGCCTTGGTCCAAGGCATCGCGCAGGATGCCATAAAGCGGAGCCAAACCGGAACCTGTGCCGATCAGCAGCAAGGCTTGCTCTGGCTTGCCGGACACATAGAAGCAATCACCAGCCGGACCGCGCATCTCGACACGCTGACCGAAGCTAAGCTCATCATGAATCCAGCCGCTGACCCGGCCATGCGGCAGGCGGCGCACATGCAGTTGAATGTGTTTGTCCAAGCGCGGCACACTGGCGATGGAGTAGCTGCGCACATGGCTGCTGTCATGAACCAGGTTGATGAATTGCCCTGCCCGGTAGTTGATGGGGCTGGCGCACTCCAACTCCACCAACATAATTTCATCAGTCAACAGTTCCAGTTTACGGATGGTGGCATGGGCGGATATGTGCCTGTCGTCCGGCATGGTAATTTCAAGGTCTTCTGTCGGCTGGCAGACGCAGGCCAAAAAATAGTTCTGCAATCTTAAACTTTCTTTCAATCCATTTTGGGAGGAAGGCGGTGGGGTGCCTGCTGTGGCCTGCATCAGGCAAGTTTGGCAAACACCGCTACGGCAGGAGGAAGGGACGGGTACACCCTGTTTGATTAGACATTCCAGCACGGACTGGTTTTCAGCGAGTTCGTAGTGCTTATTGTCGTAATGGATGTTAGTCATGGGGCGTACCCGTCAATTTTCGGAATTAGCGTCCCAATACGTCGTTGCGGGTGGTTTCGGCAATGGCTGCGACTTGGCCGATCAAATTACCGGCTACGCCCAATTCCTTCAATGTGGCACCTAGGTTTTCGACTACCGCATCGAAATGGCCGTCGTTCAGACCTTGTTTGACCAAATGGGCGTGGCCTTTGCGCATGTCTTGCCCAGTGTAGTTGTGCGGGCCACCGAAGGCCATAGTCAAGAAGGCTTTCTGTTTGGCAGCCTGTTTCTCCATGTCCACACCCTCGAAGAAACGGTTGATGCGGTCATCGCCCAACACCTTGCGGTAGAAGATATCAACAGCCGCGTCAACGGCGGCGGTGCCACCCAGTTGCTCGAAGAGGGATGCGTTGGGCATTTTGCCGTATTTTTCGTCGTACCAAGACGCTAAGGTCTGTTTTTCAGCCATGGATTCTCTCCAAAAATGTTGTAGGTGGTTTATCTTTATTTTTGTGCCGATGACCAGTATTGCTGGCCATTTTGTTTTTAAACAAATATGCAGTATACAACTTAAAGCTTGTCAAGAATTATGTCAAGGCGATTTTTGTTCACCCCTAGAATGGGCTGTACCCGGCATGATCTAAAGCTTTACTTCGATTGAAGTTCATATAGAATTAACTCATGCAACTGACCCAATTCACCGATTTTTCTTGCAGAGTGTTGATTTACCTCGCCCGATTGCCGGAACCGGGGTCTGCCACGATCAGCGAAATTGCCGAATACCACAAAATTTCCCGCAATCATCTAATCAAAGTGGTCAACAATTTGGCCGGCCATGGTTTTATCGAAACGACCCGGGGCAAAGGCGGCGGGCTTAGGCTGGCCCGAGCACCACACATGATCAGCCTAGGCGAAGTTGTCAGGGCGACCGAGACGAACATGAATCTGGTTGAGTGTTTCGACTTGAAATCCAATGAATGCCGGATAATCCGTGGCTGCGGGCTAAAGTCTGCCCTGTACGAAGCTAGGCGTGCTTTCATGACGGTTTTGGATCAGTTCACCCTAGCCGATGTTACGGCGAACGGCAGGCATTTTCCGTTGACAGCAACTCCTCCGATGGAGGAGTTGACCGGATCAGACTCATAGTTTCAATACATCAACCGAAGCAAAGGCATAAAACTTCCGAGGTAAAGCTTCTGGTTTGCTGAAATTTTGGCCGAAGGTCATTTGGGGGTCAAACACGGTGCGCATGGGGATTTTCGCGTGACGAAGATTTCTCGGGGGCTGTCCGGCTTGTGTGCGTATCAGCCTGTTTTGTAGTGGAAAAGACGGTTCGGGTAGGGCAAAATGAGCCGGTCAAAGCCTTTTGGACGAGAATCTTCAAGTCCACAAAAGCATTGTAACACATTGTTTTGTAATGGTAATAGTACTTTTCGTCCAGGCGCTATATAGTTTAATTTTTTTCAACGTCCTCAAATTTCATAGGAGAGTTATTATGCTAATTCAAAAAGAACTAAAAATTTATTCATTTATAGCTTTTATTGTCATCGTTACAGGCTGCAATTTTCAACAGCCAGACTATGTGAAAGTCATAACCGCGACTGAATTAAACCAGCTCATGCAAAAGGAGGATATAGTTCTGATTGACGTTCATACGCCCGAACAGCGGCATATAAAAGGAACAGACCTTTTTATTCCTTATAACGAAATCGAGAAATACCAAGACAAACTTCCTAAAGATAAAAGCACAGCCATCTATTTGTATTGTGAAGGCGGGCCTATGGGGAATGCGGCGGCAAGGTCTCTTTATGAACTAGGCTACCATAACTTAACCAATCTTCGGGGGGGAGAAGGTGCTTGGAGAGAAAGCAACCTTCCCTTGGAATAAGTAGGCACATTGAACTAACTCAAGGTTGATATTACAACTTTGATAATTATCTCATTCAAACATTAGACTTTATCGGACTTGGTTGCCTACAACTACTGGTGATGAAAGCCGCACACGGAGTGGCTTGAGAGATAACAAAGCGTGGCGGGACTTGCAATCCCGCCACTTGCGTTTTGTAGTCGGTAAAGACTGCAAACCAGCCAGCCGGGTTACAAACCCAGACTGGCTGTTGAGTTTCCCCCGTTCTAAGGTTCGAAGAACAGATAGTCGGTGTTGCCGATGTATGGTGCGATCTGGCTGTCAGTAATGGCATCCGAATACAGGTAAGGCACTGTGGCAACTGTAAAGTCGAAGGGGGTTCCGTCCGCATAGGTCCCGGTTAGGATGGACTTCCGCAGAGCCGCGAGTTGGTTCAACTGCGCTGTTGTCAAGCTTTGGTAGACCTGCGCAAAGACGGTGGCATAGGCATAGTTGTTTGCACCGTCCAAGTCGCCGTAAGTGCCTGACAATGAAAGCACTTGGGCTTTGACATTAGCCGCTGATGCGGTCGATGTCAGAAGACTGCGCAACAAGGTGGCGATTTGCGTTCTTGTCTGCACAATGTTGGATGTGGGCGACGCATACAAATTGGCCCGTTGGGTATTCACTAGGCCAGCCACCAACGCGGCCTGACTCGGGGTGACATAGCCCTCCGCACTGTTGCTGAGGGCACCCCCGGCTGTGGCGGTAAGCTGTTCGCTGATGCTATATCCGGCCACACCGACGGCTGGCGCGTCTTTCAAGTAGAAAGAGCCATAGTAAGTCCCATGGCGTTCGGGGCAAAAATAAACATCTGCGGTCAATGAACCGGCATACCAACTGAAAATGTCGCTGGCATAAGTCATCACGGCAACCGCCGAGCCTTGGGGCAGGGCTTTCATCTTGGCGGCAATCTGGCCGTAGGTGATATTCGGCCAAGAATTAAAGCCCTTGCCCTTCATCGCATCCAGATAGGCTTTCTGAGTTGAGTCCATGGAGTTATAAATGCTTGCATAGAGCATCGCACGGTCGAAGCTGATCTGGCCGTCGATAAGGTAAAGCGCATGGGATGCCTTTTTCACCGCATCTAAGTTCAAGCCTGTGGAACCAACGGGAATGTTACCTGTAAGCTGGCGGCGGAATGCCATCATCAACGGATAACGCTGGTAGCCATATTGATTGACTTGACTTTGTTGGGCGACGGCAAGGCTTACCAACTTCTGTAGCTGACTGTAATTTAGGATATAAATGACATTATTGGCAACCCGTGTCAAAAAGTCGGTGTTATGACCCATGTTGTCGGGATCATTGTCTCGCAAGAACTGAAAGCCTGCATAATCGGCCACCTTGCCCGGAGGGAAGAAGGATTGGGCATCCAAGTTCCCGGTCATCATTCCGAGTCCGTCAAAAGCCAAGGTCGTGAGTTGGGCTTGATCGGATAGGGTCACGGCCAAGGTGTAAGCATTTTGGCTGACAATCACGGTCTGGCTCGCAATGCTGGTACCCGATGCATTGCTTACCTTCAAAGTCACGTCATAGGAACCTGCCGTGAGAAAAACGTGACTCGGGTTTTGGGTTGCGCTGGTTCCACCGTCTCCGAAGGCCCACTGCCACGCTGTCGGTTGTCCGGTGCTTCTATCGTTGAACTGCACTGGCTGGTTCACTGTTGCTGCAACGGATACCGTGAACGAAGCGCAGCAATCTGCCGCTTTCGTCGGCGCACCCCATCTAACGAACCTATATCGCTGTAGCCATTTCCCTTAGCAGATTGACGGTTTGTGGCAAGCCTTGTTTTAGCAAGGTATCAAGATATTCCTCGACAGTCTTCTTTGGATTTGTGAGGCGATGCCGATGTGTTGCGGCAGCTTGTAGCACTTTTGCCGCGTTGATGTGGTAAAGATAGGATATAAAATCATCTGGATGTGTGACCTTAATATGGTATTGTGCAAGTGATTCTTCTGGAAAATCTTTTAGATTAAATGTGACGATTACACTTGCTTGGCTGTGAATTGCTGCAGCTAAAACATGGCGGTCATTCTCGTCGGGAAGTGAAAGGGTAGGGATTAGAAATTCATAGCCTGTCACCAAGGCATCGCGGACACCGCTGTCCATCAATTGCCGAGTGCGTTGGAGTTCTTCTGGCTTAATATCCGGCCTAGCGGCTTGGCGATTATGCATCCATTCATCATGAATGGCATCCGTCCATTTAGCCCGAAAGAGGTCAGTGAGTGCCAACTGCATCAAAAAATCCCGCAGTGGAGGGGGATAGAGCACACATGCATCATAAACAACGGAACTGGTCATTAAGTTAATAGCCCATATTGAGTTCTTGTGCTTGGGCCGCTAATTCGTCTAATGCCTTGTTCCGTTCCTTATCAATTTTGGATTTGTAGTCGATTAAATCCCGATAGCGCACCCTTCTGTGAGTTCCAACTTTGTGAAAAGTTATTGCGCTTTCGTCCAGTAATTTGATAAGGAAAGGACGTGAGACATTGAGAATGTCGGCCGCCTCTTGTGTTGTTAGCTCGGCATGCACAGGTATCAAGCTAACTGCATTACCTTGCGCCATTTCAGAGAGAATATCGATCAATAACCGGTAAGCCGCAGTGGGTATCTTCACAGGCTCGTGTTCGCCGGTTTGGTCAATGACTCTAATCGATTGCGCTTCCTCTTTCGTGCTGAGGTAGAAAGACAACCGTCGGCTGCTTTCCCGTGCAAGTGTTGCTTCCGCTTCGGAAGGAAGTTCTGACTTTGCGTTTGTATTCATAGTTTATATCTACAGTATTTCTCTATATAGCCCGATGAATCGTATCGGGCGTTAAATATTAGCGGTATGATCGTGCGAGGTAAAATCTACATAATCGAGACTCCTAGATTAAGGGCTGGGTAGCGAAGCGTATCAATCGCCTAGATAAATTCTACGCAATCGCAACAAACGAATCAAGCGAAATAATCGAAACTCTGGATGCCTTTGGTGTCACAAAGCCAAACTAACCACGAATCGCACCTCGCCCTCCCCTGAATCAGCCAGCACCAAATCACCCCCATGAGCCCGCACAATCTCCCGCGATAGGCTAAGCCCCAAGCCCACCCCTTCGACTTGACGGTTGTGTGCCGGGTCGGCGCGATAGAAACGCTCGAAGATGCGTTCGTGGTCGGCTTGAGGTATGCCCGCCGAGGAATTGGCGATGGACAATTCGAAGCGCCCATTCTCAAGCGATGCACTGATGCGTATCCAACCATTCGGCAGGTTGTATTTGATGGCATTGCCCAACAGGTTATGCAGCACTTGCCGGAGTAATGCCGCGTCGGCTTCAACCATCAGTCCGGGGGCAATGGAGCCGCTCACATCCAGTTCCGGGGCCAGCATTTGCGCGTCTTCGAGTAAATCCTCCAAAACCTGCGACAAATCCAAGCGGATGACGTGCAGGCGCAGCCGTCCGGCATCGGCCAGCGACAATAACAACAGCTTGCGTGAGATAGTGCCTAGCCGCTGCACTTCGTCGAGTATATCGGTCAGATGGGTTTGAATTGGCGAACCGGCTTCGCATTGTGCCATGGCCCGCTCGATTTGCCCCTGCAAGATGGCAAGCGGGGTTTTCAACTCGTGGGCGGCATCGCCGGAAAAGCGCGTGGCTTGTAGGAAGCTGCGTTCAAGCCGCTCCAACATCCCATTGAACACCTGAATCAGTCGGCGGAATTCCTCGTCTTCGTGCCTTAAGGCGACGCGTTGGTCCAGCCCTTTGGCGGTGACGCTCTCCATAGTGGCAGTGAGGCTGCGTATCGGCGACAGGGCACGACCGGAGAGGAACCAAGCCCCCAGGCCGATGAAGCCTAGAGCCAGCGGCGCGGCAAGCAGGAAGGCGTTGCGCATTTCGGTCATTTCCGCTTCGATTACCGCCAAATCAACTCCTATGGCTAACTTTTCACGGGGTGTGGAAGCCAGGCCGAAACGCCAATGCTTGCCTCCACTCTCTAGCGAAATGACCGTGAAAGCGGACAGGCGCGGTCTAGGCGGTGGACCAAGGGGCGGCGATAATCCACCCGGCAGGTCTTCGGGCGGCGGGAGTGGCGGCTCTTGCGCGTCCATTCCCGGAGGTGGCTGGATGTTTGACGGTTCCATGCCATCTGGGGGCGGATATGCCACGGTGGAAACCCCGGTATCATGCGGTTCTAACGGTTCTGGCCGATTTTCCGGCTGAGGCCAAGGCAGTTTGTCCGGGGCCAAATTTTCAGGCCAATGCTTGGAACGGAAAACCATGCCTTGGCTGTCCTGCACCAGCAATAAAGACTGCTGTATCGTGAGTGTGCCAAAAACTCGCCCCATGTTATATTCGTGGCGCGTCCATTGGTCGGCGAGCCATCGCCTGGATATTTCCCGCTCGGCTTGGTCGCGGATTTGCCGCTCCAGTGTGCCGATCTTGGCATCGCGCATCTGCCACCAGGCAATGGCGGCAAAACCAGCCAAGGCCACGCCAGCCAACAAAGCAGTCGAAACGGCCAGACGCATGCGGAACGATTTGACCACGGCTTTCAATCTAGTTTGCGGAAACGGTAGCCCACGCCCCGCACACTTTCAATGGGCGAGTCGCCGTTGCCGGTCGCGCCGATTTTCTTGCGGATGCGCTGGATGCATACATCCACCACGTTGCCGTCTGTACTGTGATCGACTGTGAAACCTTGTTCGCGGAATCCACAGCAGACAAAATCGACTATCTTCTTCTCGTCTTCAACTAGCAGTACGTTACAGCATTTTCAACCTCAAAGAGTTACTTGGTAGTGGGTATGATAGCACAGGTTATTCGGTTAACCTGAAGGTTTAACGGAATGTCTGTTTTAGGTATATTTTTAAGATGAAAATGCTGTATATCAAGATTTCTCTATGCTTCACATACCTTTTGCAGAAATGTATGCCAACCAATCATTTAAACGCGTATAATAATGCACTTATGGGCTTCCCTCAACGCGGTAGGGCGCAACAGGCTTGTTCCGTCGTTTTGGCAACGTCTTTTGTTGACCGTCAAAACGGCCTATGTGCCATTTTTTTCACCGCTAGGAGTCCCGATTTGCATTCATGTACAGCGTTTTTTCTTAACAAAGGAAAATAATAAAAGACACTCATTCAAACTATCCTGTGTGTCTGTGCTTTGCAAAATGGTAACCCAACAAGTAACTATTCGATATTAAAAACGCTGTATAATGTACCTCCCGTTTCCAGCATAGCCTATAACAGGCCTGCCCGACTATTACAAAACCGTAATTCGGCTGCACGGCTTGTAGTCATTCTGGAGTTTGAGAATACTGTCGTGGCTATTAATTTTTGACGGAGGATTCGCTATGAATGCACCAACAATTTCTAGCGCCATTTTGTGCGCAACTTTGGCTTGTTGCATTTTTTGTGTCAATGCTGAAGAACAGTCGGCTACCGTGCCAAGTCCCGGCAAACCGGCTGCGGCAGGCCAACATGCCGGCGAGCCGCCTCTCGGCCCCCTCCCGAGGCTTTCAAAGCATGCGAGGGCAAAAGCGCAGGCAACCGGTCAGAATTTGCCAGTCCGCATGGTGATACCGTAGCGGGTGTCTGTGAAAACGACGGCAACGGGAAAATAGTGCTTCGCCCTGACCATCCACCGGGTAGTCAGGATGTTGGGCATCGTGGACCGCCGCCGGAAGCCTATCAGGCGTGCGTAGGAAAAACAGCGGGCGGCATCGCACAATTCGTCAGCCCAAAGGGGGAGACTATACAGGGCACCTGTGAAGCCGAGGGTGAAAGGCTGGTGCTTCGCCCCTATCATCCCCCCATTTCCAAGGACAATAAACTAAGCAAATAATTAGTACTCTTGTCGGCAAAGGGTTGCCGAATCAGGCCAGGCCCAAGCGTCTGAATGCGCTGAAGGTATGGGCCATTCTTTCCTCTTTGGAAAGCACCGATGCCAGGGTGGCAACGCCGCCGCCACTGGCTTGGTCAAGTTGTTCATGGATGAAATCGGCAAGCAGATGCTCGGAAAACCATTCATCCATCAGCCCGGAAGACCGCAACCTCGCAATGTCTTCCGGGCCGTCCACGTCCCAAAGCAGAACCGGCTCCCGCCAATGCATTGAGCATTGCAGCAAACGGCGGCGCGTTTCGGCCATGACTTCGGCACTGCCCCACGGCATGTCGGTGAACAGGCGGGCTTCGGCCCGCCTAAGCCCAACCAGCACATAGCCGCCATCCTCGGCAGGCAAGAACACGGCATCCTCGCCTTCCCGCAAAGCACTTGCGGCCATCCGTAAATGGTCGCATGTCAATGCGGGACAGTCAGTTCCGATCAGCAAAACCGCGTCTAAGGTATCGGGCGCTTTGGAAGTAAAGCACAAAACGCCATCTCCCCTGGGGAGAGGACCGGGGTGGGGGCAATCGTAAGCCGCTTTGCTTTCACTGTCATCCATAAACAGCGTCGAGAACGTGGCAAACATGCGCTCGCCCAAATCACCCTCGTTCTGCGGACAGAGTGTGATATCGTAATCGTTGCGGCATTGCTGAAAAAGTGGATGGGCGCAATCCGGTGTGCAATATAAATAAACTGGACCGAGCCGGGCGGCCAACGTGGTTTGGAGCGTACGCAGGATGAACGCCCTTTGCAGATTTGCGGCCATTTCCTGGCCTAGGCTTGGAATCAATCGTGTCTTGGCAAACCCCGGAACTGGCGCACGGGCAAATATCGCAATCGCTGTGGATTCAGTTGTCTCGGTGTTCATAACCGTAAACCTTGGCCAGCCGCGCCGGATCGCCCCCTAAAAAATAGGCCAGCCTAAGCGACCACATTTTCAAAATGGTTCGCAATACGCCGTGCCGTTCCCATCGGCGACCGGAAGTCACCACTGGGCTTTTTAGGCAAAGCGGTGGGCTGATGGACTTCAGTATTTTTGACAGGGCGATGTCTTCCATCAAGGCGATGTCGGGAAACCCGCCCACGGCATCAAATACCTCCCGGCGCATAAACATCGCCTGGTCACCAGTGGCTATGCCGGTCCAGCGGGAACGGCGGTTCATAAACCAAGCAACCACGGGCAAGAGCGGATGCGAACCTTCGATGACGACATCGAAACGCCCCCAGGCCCAACATCCATGTCGATGCGTATCGATGCCACTGACGATGAAAGCGCCATACGGCAACCCACGGATAACATCCCTCCCAGGGATGTTATCCGTACTTTCATGGCAACCGCACACGGCCAAATGGCCAAGGATCAGTTCGTCAGCCATGACGGGCAGCCGGGTGTCGGCATGGAGAAACAGCAACACCCCGCACCGTGCGCAAGCGGCCCCCGCGTTCATTTGCGCGGCCCTGCCGCGTGGCGCATCAATCACGGCATCGGCCAGCGGGCGGGCCAGTTCTGTCGTGCCGTCATGGCTGCCCCCATCCGCGACGATGATTTCATGACCACGTTGGCGTAACGGTGATAAAGTGGTCAAATGTGCGACGATCCCTTCCGCTTCGTTTAGTGTGGGTATGATAATCGACAAGCGGGGCATGGGTTGTTCCAACTTCTATTACAAAATCCAAACGTACTGGCGGTTTCCAAACCCGCCACTGTTTGCGCTGAGGGTTATTGCATCAATAATGCCCGCTTCCAAATCGGACGATGTTTTTTGAAGACCTCAAAGTTGGCGGTGACGGTTTTAGCAGCATCCATCGTCAGTGTGCATGAATTCCCGGAATCACTGCATCCCCCGCCCCAACCCGAGAACTGATAACCACTGATAGGGATGGCGGTGAGCTTGACTGGAGTCCAGTTGGCGAAATTCGCACTGCATGTCGCACCGCAATCAATCCCATCCACATCGCTGATCACCCTACCCGTGCCGCTGCCAGTTTTAACGACATTGAGTGTATTGATAAATGGCCAGCCTTTAACCGCGAAATAGAGCCAGCTAGTGGGTGCCAGGCCGCTCCAAGGGGTCAGCCAGCCCAAGGGAGTAGCCCAGTTGTCAGGTGACCCTGGCATGGAGCCATCCTGCTTTTGTTGTAGAATTAGGTTGTCGAGAAAGGCTTTCCCATCCGCACCCCCTGCCGCCACATACTGGGCTGTTCCTTCGTTCCATATACTCACTGGTCCAGTTCCATCCAATCCGCACAATTTATCATCGTCACTCCCGGTGACCAGTGTGCGTCTCACAAAGCTGAGGGCGGACAATCCCATCTGCGGTTGATTGACGCGGGAGTGGCGGCTGAATGCCGACAGCCAAGTGGCAGCATCCAAGGCAATGTTAGGATCATAAAATCCCTGCCACCAATAATGCAGATTGGTGTCCCATACTGTATTCAGCAGGTAGCCTTGAATGCGATCAGCGTCGGCAAATCTTTTGGTGGCGATCATAGCCCACCAGACATCCACGTTACCCTCCGTGCTTGGATGCACCTTGCCACTAGTGTCGATTTTGGCGGCCAGCCATGCTGCTCCCTTTTGGGCCGAAGTCTTGGCTGCAATATCACCAGATCGTGCGGCATAAGACGATAGGGCCATCACCCACCAAGCCTGATCGCCTACCCAAGTATCATTCGACGTCACCGCTCCAGTCAGAGGATTCCATGTGTTCGGCCAGTGACCATCGCTTTGTTGCTGCCGGCCCATGAAGGCAACCAGACTTTGTGCGGCACGGGCTGCATTGTTTATGGGACTCCCCTGCTGCCAGATGCCTTCGCGGGTCAGGACGAGCAATACCAGTGCCTGGTCGTACAGGTGAGCTAACGGGGTGGCTTCTTCCTTCCAGGAAATAAATAAACCAGTCGATTGTTGTTCGGACAGTAAGTAATTTACAGCATTCTGCGTCACCTGGGGTGGCACGGAGGCAGCGTGAGTGGTGTCGAACGAGGTTTGCCGAGGCCAGTTTGCCGCCGTGTCATACTGGAGTTGATCTATCCTTAGCTGTCCTGCTGCTCCCCCTGTCCCGGCAGGCTGTTTTACCACCACAAATACCCGGTTGATCCTAGACCAATCAATTACTAGGCCACCCCAAAAAACTTTGCCTGCCTTTTTAGGCAATGGTAGATTGATCCAGCGATTGATCTGATTGATACCGCTACTACCCTGTATTATATCGTAGCCATAAAACACATTATTTACGTCAGCAAACATGATAGCCATATTAGTGGCAGTTCCACCTCCATCACCGTGCAAACTGACACCGAAAAGATCAGCCCCGGAAAGATCTACAGGTTGAGGGAACGTATACTTGGCTTGCACGTAATCCCTGATATTCCAGTTCAGTTGCACTGCTTGGCCAGACTGCCCCGCAACCAACTGGAGGTCACGGGACGACCCTTCTCCTTCTAGTGTCCAGTTTTGTAGGGACTCCGTGTCAGCCAACACATTACCTTGCCATCCCGGGGCGCATGCCGGGTTCGCCAAAACCCGATTACTGGTAAAAAGAGAGCAGCATACGCTAAAGAAATACAGTAGAACGGTTAAATATATCCGCACTGATGTGTGTGTTAAATCACTATGTATGGAGTTATTCATAAGAATTTGTCCTCATTTGCATTCAACAAAGTTACAGCGTTTTTAATGTCAATTTGTTACTTACATAATGTCCGTCCATGTCGGCAAAGGGTTGCCGACCTACTGCGTAACAAGGGCCGTAGGGCGGCAACCCCCTGCCGCCAATGACAAACAAAGTAATCAATCGACATTAAAAACGCTGTAATAGAGGTTTTGTGGTCGAGATAAGGCCGACTCAAGTAAAGTCTCATCCCGTAGACCTTGAGAGCCTACTATTCTTTCAACAGTTCTTTCATGCAGCCAAAGGACAAACTGTTTATCAAGCCAAATAGGTTTGTCATTCATTTTGCCAGCTTCATCAGCAAAGATTCGTGCCTGTCTATGCAAGCGTCTATGCGTTTTAGAGCCTCTGCTTTTTTGCGTTCTGCTTCGGTCATCGTAACGCCTTCTGATTCTGGCCTTTCCACAGATTGAGTGGCTTCTGTTTGATAAGGAATGGTTTTAATGGTTTCTTTAATAACCGCGTTCATCGTGTCCTCCACATTCTAAGAAATACAATCAAAGGTTATTGTACTACTGTAAATGGCATGGAGTCAGCCTCGCAGCCAGGCATCCAGCAATTCTCATTTTGAACAGAACCGGGCGGGTTTGGAACCCGCCCCTACGACTCGATGTCTCGTATCCTGTTTATAATGCATTGATAATTTAAAAATAACTACCTGCGTAGGGGCGGGTTCCAAACCCGCCTTTATTAATCTTTGCCAAAACGACAATTGCTGGCAGCCAAGCGTCGGTCTCTATAGTCTGTTGAGCCGTCAGTGGAGCCTGTCGGTCAGTTGGCGGGCCAGCCATGGAAAAATTCCCAACAAGGCGAAAGACAGCAGTACACTCGGCGAGACAATGCCTGCCAACGAGTCTATCTGAGCCAATTGAGTGCCTGCATTCACATAAACGAGAGTTCCGGCCAGCATCCCTAGTTGGCTGACCCAGTAAAACGTGCGTGTTCTGATGGCGGTCAGGCCCATAAGCAGATTGATGACGAAAAAAGGGAACACGGGGACCAGCCTGAGGGTCAGCAGATAAAGCCAGCCATCGCGGGCCATGCCCTCGTCGATGACCTTCAAGCGTTCGCCAAAGTGTTCCCTGACACTGTCACGGAACAGGAAACGGGATGCGAGAAAGGCCAAGGTCGCACCCACAGTCGAAGCGAAGGATACCAAAACCGTACCCCACAGCAATCCAAACAGTGCCCCGCCGGCCAGGGTCATCACCGCCGCGCCGGGCAGGGACAACCCGGTGACCGCCACATAGATGAGGCAATACAAAAAACCGGCGAGGACAGGATGGCCGAATCGATAGTCGGCGATGGCTTCCTGCTGGGCTTTCAGCATGTCTAAAGTAAAAAACCGCTGGAGGTCAAGGGCGAAAAAAACCACGGCACCCGCTAGGAGGACAATGATCAGACTGGTACGATAATGGTTCATGGCGCGTTTCCTTAGTGTAAAATTCAGACAATGCCGACTTTGGTCGGACAGCGAGGCGAAAACTTACACTCGCGGCAGAACTATTTTTCTTCAGCCTACTGTAAGGATTGCATCGGCCTTGGTCATCGTTCAGCCCAATTGGGCTGAACGATGACCAAGGCCATTGCATCCAATCACGCGACTACTATAGAGTCAAGATTTTTAACTTTTCCACAGTGGCATAAATTAAACCATGCATGCCGTTCTTCCCTTGCTACAATCCAGCGACTTCCCGGCCATCGTCCGTGGCCAACTGGAGACCGTGCAGGCCAACCTAGGTTACCGCTGCAATCAAACCTGCCTGCATTGCCATGTCAATGCAGGACCGACAAGGAAAGAGTCAATGGGTCTGCATGCAGTGAATCAGGTGCTTGACTTGTTGCGCCGTGCACAAGTTTCGACCCTGGATTTGACCGGCGGCGCACCGGAGATGAACCCGCACTTCCGCTATTTGGTGGAAAGTGCGAGGGGTTTGGGTTTACGGGTGATCGACCGCTGCAATCTCACTATTGTGGAAGAACCCGGCTATGAATGGCTGGCTGGTTTTCTGGCGGATTGGCAGGTGGAAATCACCGCATCACTGCCCTGTTATCTGGAAGACAACGTGGACGGGCAGCGCGGAAATGGCGTTTTCGATGCCAGTCTACGCGCCCTTAAGACACTCAACGCACTAGGGTATGGACACCCTGGTAGCGGCTTGGTTTTGCACTTGGCCTATAACCCTCAAGGACCCAGCTTGCCACCCCCGCAAGCCGAGTTGGAAGGAGTTTATCATCGCGAGTTGCAAGCCCGTTATGGCGTTGTATTCAACCGGCTCCACGCCTTGACCAATATGCCCATTCAACGCTTCGGCAGCACACTGGTGTCCAAGGGCCAATTCAGACCTTATTTGCGGCTGTTGAAAGATGCCCATCGCGATGAAAACTTAGGCAACGTCATGTGCCTCAGCCTGATCAGCATTGATTGGCAGGGGTATGTTTACGACTGCGATTTCAACCAGATGCTGGGGTTGCCGCTAGGTGGGCGGCGGTGTCATGTGACGGAAATCGACCCGGCCATGCTGGAGAACCAATCCATCGCCACCGCAGACCATTGCTATGGGTGCACCGCAGGCTGTGGCAGTTCCTGCGGCGGGGCCTTGAACGAAAATTAAGCTTTACAACGAGAGGAGAACAAATCATGCTGGTGGAAGACTCGGTACGGGAACGCTATTCCGAAGGTGCCCATGAACGGCAGGAAGCTTTGTGCTGCCCGGTGGATTATGACCGTGAACTGTTGAAGCTGCTGCCTAAGGAAATCATCGACAAAGACTATGGCTGCGGCGATCCCTCCCGCTATGTGCGGAAAGGCGACATCGTGCTGGACCTGGGCTCGGGCGGCGGCAAGATTTGCTACATGGCGGCGCAACTAGCCGGGCCGGATGGACTGGTCATCGGTATCGATATGAACGACGACATGCTGGCTTTGGCCCGGAAATACCAGCCGGACATGGTGGCCAAACTGGGTGGCGACCGGGTGCGTTTCCACAAGGGCTACATCCAAGACCTAGCCTTGGACGTGGACGAGATGGAGCGCTATCTGGCCCTTCATCCGGTTATCGATGCCAGCACGCTAACGGCACTGAAAACCTGGCAGGCAGCACAACGCAAAGTCAGGCCATTGATCGCGGACCAATCTGTGGATTTGGTGATTTCCAACTGTGTGCTTAACTTGGTAGGCGATGACGAAAAGGCGAAACTATTTAGGGAAATATTCCGCGTACTCAAACCGGGGGGCAGGGTTGCCATTTCCGATATCGTCGCCGACGAGCCGGTACCGCAACACTTGAAAGATGATCCCAACCTGTGGAGCGGATGCATTTCCGGTGCGTTCGTAGACCGGGATTTTGTACGCGCTTTCGAGCAGGCAGGCTTCATCGCCGTGTGCCTGGACAAATGGGAAACCGAGCCGTGGCAGGTCGTCGAGGGGATCGAGTTTCGCGCAGTGACCCTCGTGGCACATAAAGGTTATGGTCGGGAATGCCTGGACCGGGGCCATGCGGTGATCTATCGCGGGCCTTACGCGGAAGTGCGCGACGAAGAGGGCCACCTATTTCCACGTGGTGAGCGCATAGCCGTATGTGAACGGACTTTCCGCACCTTGACTGAAGGCCCTTATCAAAAGTACTTCATAGGCATCGAACCCAAGATGTTCGCCGAACCGTTGGCTTGGTGCGCACCGCCCGGAACCCGTCGGCCACCCGCTGAAACCAAGGGTGGCCGGCAGATCGCCGAATGCGGTGGGGAAAAATGCTGCTAAACTTGGATTGAAATCTACACTCCTCTGTGGGAACGTTCCACGCCTCGACTGTTCGCGGGTTCGGCCCGTTCTTACCTCACATGCCAAAAATGGAGCCATCATGAGTTTTGTCAATACACCCGATAACTATCGCTATGCCTGGTACTTGCGGCCTGTGCTGGCCCTACTCAGCCGACGCCTGCACGGCTTGCCGGAGCCAGTCAGGCTGTGGGCGCGCATGCCGCTGGCCTTCATCGGTTTCCAGTTGATGCTCAAGACGCTGGAACGTAAAACCTCGCCATTGGACGGTCGTTTGCGCGCCTTGGTCCGCACCCGCATTGCTCAACTCAATAGTTGCCACTTCTGTGTCGATTTGAACGCCTCCCATGCCCTGGATCGGGGTGTCACTCCAGAGCAATTGCAGGATCTGGCTGGCTTTCAGGATTCGCCACGGTTTAGCGATGCAGAAAAAGCCGCCCTGGCCTATGCGGAAGCCATCACAGGCACTGGCATTGAGATTGATGCAAGCCTTATCGAACGCTTGCGGCAGGCTTTTGGCGACGAGGGCATCGTCGAGTTAGCCGCCCTCGCCTCGCACCAGAACCTCTCAGCCAAGTTCAATGCTGCCCTTGGAGTACCTGCCCAAGGCTTTTGCATGACCGCCCATGGGGTGGCACCGCCGGATTGAGCGATATCAGTGATGTGTCAGGTTGAAATCAGCCCATACGGCAGGTCTTTATAAATTAGTTAATGCCAGACAATTGCCCTTGTCTGGCGCTGGCAGTTTTCCTGACCTATGCGGACAAGGGTTTGCACTACGGAAAACTCCCAAGCAAGGCGCTTGCCTGTTTGTTTTGGCTTGGGCCGCAATCAAGGCCGGCGTTTTCCAATGCATCGCCATGCACATGCAGGATGCGGCGCACCTCCTGAATCGTCTGCGGTTCCGCTTGTGTCGAATGGGACGACCGGACCACTAGCTCCGAGGCGGCTCCATCCAAGTGGGCGCTAGTATATTTCACGACCCCGTCGTCACCTTCCTCTATGACGGGGAATTCCGGCTTGACGGCAATAATCGAGTGATAGGGAACGCCCCCCGCGACTGGAATCTCCTCGAACGTCTCCAAGAAAGGATTGCCGGGGGTCATGTTGTCCGCTGCCGTTGGCAGGGCACCTTTGCTGAATTCGGTTTCACTGCGAAAAGCCCCCGCTGCCTTCATCGCTTGCACGGGCAATGTGGCGATAGTGGCGGGGAGCTGGATAAGCCCCCGAAGCAAATTATTGACCCAGTTTCTGGCGAGGAAACTTCCCCTGTGCGGGGTTGCGATGAAGACGAGCCTGCGCACGAATGGCACAGGCTTGATGATGAGTGCCTTTTGCAACAATTCGCGGGATTGATCGGATTTTGGCAGCTTGTCCGGGGAAATGCTGAAAACGTTGTTCCAGAGACG
Organism: Candidatus Methylumidiphilus alinenensis; assembly: GCA_003242955.1. GTDB lineage: Bacteria > Pseudomonadota > Gammaproteobacteria > Methylococcales > Methylococcaceae > Methylumidiphilus > Methylumidiphilus alinenensis. Next base: position 3,795 of record QJPH01000358.1, on the reverse strand, counting down.
GTCGCCCGTGTCCATGGCCGTCAGCTTGGTGAGCATCCCGCCTTGGCTGTGCCCAATCACCACCATCTCGTGCAAGCAACGATCCTTTTGCTTCGGGTCCATGCGATCCACCGCGGCCGTGAGCTTGTCGCGCAACAACATGCCTGAATACGCAATTGGATTGCCGGATTCGTAGTAGAAATACCAAAATTGATAATGCTGACGTATCCACGGGTCTGCCAATAGATCGTTTGCCATATCGGCCCAACGTGCCGGACTGGATTCTGTGCCGTGGACAAAGACGACCGGAATCCTACCGGGGCGATACGGTTCAAGCGATAACAGAACGGGTAGGGGAACCCCTGTGTCAGTTCTGCCAAAGAACCCCCAGAACTCCTGCTTCCACATTGACGAACCGGCAAGCTGGACGGCAATAGGGCCGGTTTCGTCAATTTCAAGCGGAATCTCGCGCCCTTCTATGCTGATGTTCTCGGTCTCGCTCGCCTTGTAGAGATCGAGCGATCCCCGCAACCGTCCACTAGCTATCCCTGCACCCACATCTTGTATCCTCAATATGACCGTGGCAGCCACTTGGGCTAAGGGTGCAATCAGGCTGGTCTTCACATCCACCCCCTGTCGGGGAAGCGCACGGGCGGTCATAGCCGCACCCAGACCCGGAATCCGATGCCGGTTGCGCATACCACTGACCTTTATCTCGGTCACCGGGGTCAGATCGGCCAGTTTGCGGTCTCCCCAGTTCAGTTGCCCGGAGTCGAACGTCACCTCAAGCTCGCCAAACGGCAAGGGGTATTTGCCCGAAGCAAGAACGACATGTCCGCCTTCTTCGGACTCAAACGCCGTGGCGATGGCCCGGTTGTAGAGGTCGGCGGCGATGCGTCTGCGCGGGTCGAGTTTTCCTGCCGAGTCTTCGCCCTGCTTTGGAAACAGGTAAGCATACGCATAGACTGCCGCTGCCAAGTGGTAAGGCCGCTTTCCTGTCGCCTCGGCATGAAGGAACGAGAACTCGGCGAGCGCAAACAATTCCCGACGGCCTCCGCGCCCGCTGATGACGATTTCACGCAGTTCGGCCAGCGCCATTTCCGGCTGTTCGTCGAAGCGTTGCAACAGTCCCCATCCGTTTGCCGTGTTGCGGCTCCAATCGCTGGCATGGTCACTGGACAGTGCGTTTAGCGTCATCTCTCGATAAGCCGTCGGGCCGTCCACTCGTGCTATCCTGATGGCCGGGACACAAGCGGTCAGGCAAAGCACGGCAAACAGGCAGACGATGGCTCGCCAAGGCGGGTCAATATTTGTCTTTGCCATATCCCTTTGTTTTAGGTTGATGTTGTAATATTGGCGCATGGTGCCTGAAACATCGCCACAGGAATCGGGCGATCAACGGCGACAGACTTGCACAGTGCTTTTATATGTTCAATTTCATGCAGCGTTTGAGCCGTAAAGTAGGACTCACCACAATGCGAGCATGTCCATAACGGAATATCCTCAATCACCAAGAGCGATGGACCTCGCCCAAAACTTCGGGTCACTTTTCGGAGGCGAACCCCCGGCTGTCCACATGAGGCACAAAGCAGGTATGGAAACAACATAGTTTAGTGAACGGACGCATTCTCGAATTCGGGTTATGGTAGGCTGTGGCATGTATCAATTCTACACTTTACCCCCATTCTTTTCATTACGCGATTTGTTAAATTTGACGGTAAACTAAGGCTGTAAGATAACCGATAACTATCCGGCGCAAAACGCGGCAAGCCGCTATTGCGCCCTTTACCTTACGAACATCCAATAAAAAAGTAGGATGGCCGAGGTACGAGGCGCATCGGTCGCGTTCGCATTCCTCATGCTATTGATGGGGTTCGCAAGCTCAACCCATCTAGCCAAAATGAGAATTGCTGAGACGATAAGCATGTTTTCAAGGTCAATCTGTGATAAATTTAGACTCAAGGCTTCGGAAACGCGCAAGCCCGTGCCGAGACATGAGCAGGAGTAGGCAACGGTCACGCGCTTCGTGTTGTGCCAACTTGGTGGCGGCTATCAGCTTTTCAATTTCTCGGCTGGTGAGGTGTTTTGGTTGCCCAGCCTGTTCTTGAAAACGCCGTTATCAAGGTAGTGGTCGTTGCCCGTGTATTTGTTCATCCCTGTGCCTCGTGCTAATGTTGGCGATAACCTCGCTTATGGTCATTTCGCCATAGGCGGCGCGTTCAAGGTCGGTCACAACGTCAAGGGATGGCGTTAGCCCTTCAAGCCGCTGTTGGGCAACGGCGTTCTTAACATCAAAGAGGTTTTGTTTGATTTCCTCGTCGTTTGGCATGGGTTCACTCTCGGTTGGTGGTTGTCACTAGCGGTGGTGCATGGTTCAATAATGGGGCAGAACAAAACGGCAGTCAATCTTTTTGTCTAGTTTTCGGGTGTTTCGATGCCCCGCAAACCCGCTAAAATCAAGGTGTGGGCTTTCATAAACTAGACAAAATGATTCATTTTATCTATAAACAAAAGCTTGCCGAAGTATTGGCATTAGCATGTTAGGAATTTCAAATATGTCAGATTCACAGCTTGAAGTTCCAGAACGCTCTGGTGGCGACGTTGCTCACGCCTTAGCAAAGGCTGGGTTATCGGCAATACCTATAGTCGGTGGCCCTGCCGTTGAACTATTTCAATTTGTTGTTCAGCCACCACTTGAGAGACGTAGAGAAAAATGGATGGCTGAAATTGGAGAAAAATTGAGAAAGCTTGAAGATCAAGGAGTCAATCTTGAAAGCCTTCAGTCAGACGAGAAGTTTATATCTGCGGTAATGCATGCTTCACAAATTGCCATACGCACACATGTACCTGCAAAACTTGAAGCTCTTCGAAATGCAGTTTTAAACGTAGCAACACGCCAAGCACCAGAAGAAGCAGTACAGCATATGTTCTTCGATTTCATTGATTCCCTTTCTGAGCTTCACATTCGGATTCTAATTGTCTTTCAGTCGCCGAATATATCACCGAATATAAATATGGGTGCATTGTCAAACGTACTAGAATCAAATATTCCTGAGTTGCGAGGACGTAGAAATATATATGATCAGTTCTGGCGTGATCTTTTTTCCCGTGGCCTAGTTAATACAGAAGGTCTTCATGTGATGATGACAGGACAAGGACTCGCGTCGAAACGTACAACAAGTCTCGGGGACGATTTTCTCAGTTTCATTATGTCAGGGCAAACTTAGCCTACTAGACATTTCGGCACGGTCTGTCTAGTCATGTAGAGCCCATAAAAAACCGCCAGAAGTGCAAGCCACTCCGAAAGTGCGTTGGTTTTGTTGAATGTAGCCGAGAATGCTTGGCTTAAACAAGAGGTTGTGAGTATGTCATGGGCCAATGCTATTGTTTCTTTTGCATCCACAATTTGCCAAACCCCCAAACCAAAAATCATGAAGCGAATGAAGTATCAGGCAAATCGTATATGGCTCTTAACGTTGCGTCGTTGCGCCGTTGCGTGAGTCAAAAAAACTTTGCTCAACGGCACGGTCAAACAGTGTGGCGAGGAAGCAAAAAGAAAGTTTCACGCAACGGCGCAACGACGCAACGTAAAAGACTCAATCCCCCAGCTAGGACAAACATTCAATGGCTTAGCGTCGACAAGGCTTCGATTTTTCAATGCACTTATGGAGAAGCTTGCCAGAAGTGGCGGTTTTCTTGTCTACGGTCTATGGCGGCTATTCTCGGCGACTAGACAGACCGTACCGAAGTGTCTAGTGCCTGTAAATTATTTCTTATGGTTTTAGTGGTTGGATGGTCTTTGCCTAGGGCTTTTTC
>QJPH01000425.1 GCA_003242955.1 Candidatus Methylumidiphilus alinenensis | reverse complement strand
GCCCTGCCCAGTCCCTTAAACTTTTTCTGCCACTGTGGTAGAGCGCATCGCCGAACCCATGAAAAACACCCACACAGATAATTTTCAGACCCTAAAAAACGAGCTGCTCAACGACATTATCCTGTGGATCAGCGTAACCACCACTCTAGGGGTGGCTTTGTCGGTATCGAGAATCCTTGTGATTGGCTGGAAACCCGTGATGGGACTACACATCATGGTGCTAGTCTCGATTTGGTCATTATGGTTTGGCCGCCGCCTAATTTCTTATTGCACACGGATTTTGGGTTTGCTGGCTTTACTGTGGATAGTTTCCACCGGCGGATTCATACAGTTTGGCCCAATAGCGCAGGCCGGGGTACTGGTAGTCTCGTTTTCATTCATTGCCGTGCTGTTTTTGGGCAATCAACTAGCCTGGTGGCTCATAGCCGTCAATATCCTTTCTATAATAATGATCGGTATTGCGGCAAGTCGGCATAGGCTGGAATTCGATTTGGACTACCCGATTTATGCCCACCATCCCATCACTTGGCTGAATACCATTTGGACGTATTCCTCATACTCTCTCATTTTTGCCTTGTTTGGCTGGAATCTGCTGAACTGGCTACTTGACCGTGAGCGGGTCATACGCCAAGAACATGACCTTAAGCAATATTATCTCGATAACACGCAAAGCGTCATGGTGTTGCTGGACAATACCGGTCGCATCACGATGATTAACCGCAAAGCGTGTGAACTCTTAGGGCGAGAAGAGAGCGAACTGCTGGGACGCAATTGGTTTGAACATGCCCTACCCCAGCCTTCGGGCATGGAAACATCTTATCCCCGATTTCTTGCCATAATGAGCGCTGCCGAACCCGTCGTCGCTAAAGATGAATCACCCGTGGCTTGCCCTGACGGCACTGAACGCTTGATTGCCTGGGAGAATGCTTACCTCGCCGACGACCACGGTCAGTTGAAAGGCGTATTGAGTTCGGGCATGGACATCACCGAACGCAAAAAGGCCGAGGCTGAACTGCAACAGCACCGCGATCACTTGGAGGAAACAGTGGAAACGCGAACCTTGGAACTGCGAAACGCCAACCAAAAGCTGAGCGATACGGTCTTCGCGCTGGAAAGCGTCGGCACAGCCATTTTATGGGTCGAGGCAGACACTGGCCAGTTGCTGTCTGTCAACCAACATGCATCCAATCTCCTAGGGTATACGCAAGACGAAATGACCGAGCTTTCGGTCACTGACATCGACCCCAGCATCAGCAGGGAAACCTATCTCAAAATTGCCGCAGAAATCCGCGCCAAAAGTTTCATCCGTTTCGACACGGTGATAATGCACAAGAACGGACAACTCTTTTCTGTGGAGTTGAGGGTGCACTATAAGGGATCTGAAGCAGGATTGTCTGCGCGGCATATCGCCTTCGCGGTGGACATCAGCGGGCGTAAGCTGGCTGAACAGGCATTGCGTGAGGCCAAGGAAGCCGCCGAGGCGGCCTCCGAAGCAAAGAGCCTCTTCCTCGCCAACATGAGTCACGAAATTCGCACCCCGGTCAGCGCGATCCTGGGCTTCACCGACCTGGGTCTTGGGGCCGGCCCCACAGAACGGCAGCGGGGTTATCTGACCAAGATCAAGACAGCCTCCAGCCACTTGCTCAGCCTCGTCAACAACATCCTAGACTTCTCCAAGATTGAAGCGGATATGCTGACTTTGGAGGAATTGGAATTCGATCTGGATCGGGTGCTGGAAAATTTGGGGCTAGTCATGGGGGACAAAGCTGCAAATCGCGGTTTGGAGTTGGTCTTTGACGGCGATGCCGACCTGCCCCGCCGCTTGGTTGGCGACCCCCTGCGGCTAAGCCAGATACTCATGAACTTGGTGGGCAACGCCATCAAGTTTTCAGAGCAGGGTACGATTATCGTGTGCCTCCGGGTCGAATCATGGGAGGGGAAATCCTTGATGCTTAGGGTGGCGGTCAGTGACGAGGGCTGCGGACTGTCACCAGAACAACAGGCAGGGCTATTCACCCCCTTTCACCAAGTGGATGCCTCGACCACACGCCGGTTCGGCGGCACTGGGCTGGGACTAGCAATCAGCAAGCGGCTAGTGGAGATGATGGAAGGCCATATTTGGGTGGACAGTGAGCTTGGCCAAGGCACCACCTTCCAATTCACCATCAGGCTGGACGTGGCCGACTTAGACTCCTCCGCCAATCCGGCCCTGACCCATCATGCAGGCAGGCGGTTACTGGTGATAGACAAGAACTTGGCTACCCGTCGTGCTTTGGAAGGTCAACTTCGGCATCTAGGGCTGGTGGCAGAAACCTACGCCTCGTGGGATGCAATTACGAAAGAACATTTCACTGAAAACGACCCCTATCTATGCATATTGATCGACGAAGAACTGCCTGAATTCCAAAATGCCAGCCCACTCCGGGAGTGGGCCGCCAAAAACGGTTTGCCGCTGATTCCACTGGCTTCGCACCACCGCAGCGATAGCATTGAGGGCGCTTTGTTCAAGCCCATCACGATGACTAGGCTTGAGGAGCGAATCATCGACCTGATAGGCAGTGGTATATCGGCTGGGCCCGATCGAGCCGTAACACCCGCATTAGGCGATGCAGCCTTAATGGCCAAGAGCCTAGGCAAAATCGACATTCTGTTGGTCGAGGACACTGAAATCAACCGTGAGATGATGGTGGAACTTCTCCGCGATTTGGGGCTATCGGTGCGTTGGGCCGTGAACGGCCTGGAAGCATTGCGGGAAGTGGAAGCCAAGCCCCCCGATGCAATACTGATGGACTGCCAGATGCCCGTCATGGACGGCTACGCAGCCACCCGGAAGCTACGCACCCAAGAGCGCTTTGCAGATTTGCCCATCATCGCCCTGACCGCCAATGCGTTGAGTAGCGACAGGGACAACTGCCTAGCCGCAGGCATGAACGACTACCTGTCTAAACCGGTAGACTTGACCGAACTCATTAGGTTGCTAGTCCGCCATATAAAACCGCAGGTTTCTGACCAAGTTCAAACTATCACGCCCAAACCCAGCCCGCCTAAACCGCCAATAGCCGAACTGCCGGGGATTGATGTGAGGGTAGGATTGGCCAGAACCAACCATAATCAGGCGCTTTACTTCAGGCTACTGCGAAAATTCCGGGACAGCTATTGCCACGGCTTCGAGGCAAACTTCCAAGGGGCGCTGGATAACGGCGATTGGCAGACTGCCCAAAGGCTGGCCCATTCGCTGAAGGGTACGGCCCGTACCCTTGGAGTGGAATTGCTCGGTGAACTTGCCGCCCAACTGGAAGCGGCGGTCAAGCAGGCTGAACCCGGCGCAATCCCGGAACCACTTGCCGTACTCGTTACCGAACTGCAAAAGGTAGGTGTCGGGCTGGATGGACTGGGCGGGTGAAACTACAGCATTTTTAATATCAGAGAGTTACTTTTAGGTCATATTATTTTGCAAGGCACATACACGCAAGATGGTTTGATTAATCGTCCTTTATTATTACCCTTTGTTAAGAAAAAATGCTGTAATTGATGCTGAAAACGCTGTAAGTAACTCTTTGATGTTGAGAACGCTGTATGACCGATGCCAATCTTTTGAAGCGATTTCGGATATTTCTCGCCTCACCCGGTGATGTGTCGTTTGAACGCAAGCTGGCCCGCGAAGCCATCGACCACATCAATGGCGAACGGCGATTTCGTGGACGAATCGGGTGTGAAATTGTCGCGTGGGACCAACCCGGTGCGGCGGTGGCGATGGAAGCCGGGTTGACCCCGCAACAAGCCATTGCCCAGGGGCTACCCAAACCCGAGGATTGCGATTTGGTGGTGGTCATCCTCTGGTCGCGCATCGGCACGCCAATACCTGCCGACTTTGAATTAAAGGCAGACGGCACGCCGTATCTGTCCGGCACCGAATGGGAGTACCTGAATGCGATCAAAGGCTTTAGAACAAAGCAACAACCCGGCAATATCTGGGTGTTCCAACGCATGGAAGTCCCCAAACCCGCTTTGGATGATCCGCAATATTCAACCATCGTCGAGCAATGGGGAAAACTGCAAAAATTCTTTACAGGTTTCACCAATCCTGACAACTCACTGAATGGGGGGATTAACCGCTACGACACACCCAACGACTTCAGCCAACAATTCGAGCGTTTTCTGCGCGACCGCTTGGATAAGTTGCTGGAAACCTTGCCCCCCGCCAGTAATTCCGATGTTTCTGGCAACCCTTTAGTAAAACCGCTCTGGACCGAATCGCCCTACCCCGGCTTGGAGGCATTCACCCCGGAACAAGCCCCGATTTATTTTGGCCGGGGGCGCGAGGTCAATCAATTGCTGAATCAGTTTGCCGACACTAAGGTCCGTTTTGTCGCCGTCGTCGGCGTATCCGGGTCCGGCAAGTCATCCCTAGTTAAGGCCGGCTTGTTGCCGCACCTGCGCACCGGCCTGATTAACCATGCCCCTTGGATAGACATAATCTTCAAACCCGGCGAGAAAGGGGACAACCCTTTTCTGGCATTGGCTGTTACCCTGAAAAACCAACTGAAACTCACCGATCAAACCGAAGCCGAACTGGCCGGCTCGCTGCAAGCTGACGGGCGGCTTGCGCAACGCCATCTGGACACCTTGCTGACAAACCATCCGCCAGCCAAAGAGCTATTACTGGTCATCGACCAGTTTGAAGAATTGTTTACCCAATGCAAGCCCAGTGAGACGGGGGATTTCATTAAGCTGTTGGAGCGTGTTGTGTCGCTGCCGCGCATCCGGGCGGTAGTGACCTTACGCGCCGATTTTTACGCCACCGCGATTACCGAACCCATTCTAGCCAACCTTCTGCGCCAAGATCGTGGCACTTTCCCGCTCGACTTGCCGGGGACCGGCGCGATTCATCAAATGATTACCCGCCCTGCCGAAGCGGCCGGTGTGGAACTGCAAGACGGCTTGGCAACCAAGCTGCTGGACGAGGCAGGCCGGGGACCGGGGGCGATGGCACTGATCGCTTACACGCTCAATCAATTATACGAACAGGAACTGCCTTCGCACTACCTTAGCATCGCCGCCTATGAAAGCCTGGGCGGCGTGACCGGGTCCATCCAAAAACGTGCCAACACCGCATTGGCCGGGCTGAAAAATTCCCTAAACCTAGACACAGCCTTGCCCAAGCTGTTCGCGTACTTGGTCGAAGTCAACGAGCAGGAAGTCGCCACCCGTCGCCGTGCGCTACAAAAAGACCTGACCGGGGACATGAAAAAACTGGCCGCCGCCCTGACCACAGCGAGGCTGTTGGTGTCCGGCAACGGGGAACAAAACCAAGCCACGCTGGAAGTGTCGCATGAAACGGTGTTGAGCGGCTGGGACCGCTTGCGGCTGTGGATTTTAGACGCTGCCAAAGCACTGCGTTTGCGCCGCGATTTGGAACGGGTCGCCGATGAATGGGACAAGGCCGGAAAGCCGGACGCGGGCTTGCGCACCGGGAACCTGCTCAAGGGCTATAGTCAAGCGGCCGAACCGCGCTCGGCAACCGCGCAAGCTTATTTGACCGCCTGCAACAACAAAAGTCGATGGATGCAAGTCGGTTGGGCCGTTTCAGGCATCGGCTTGGTTCTAGGCTTGGGCCTGTTTTTCCATGTCAGCCGATCTTTTTATCCGCCCGCCTTGGCAACGAAAGCCCTATTGGTTCAATACCAACTCTGGCCGTTGACCGAACCGGCCATGGTCAGGATACCGGCAGGAGATTTCCAAATGGGCGATCCGAATGGGCAAGATGACGAGAAACCCGTTCACACGGTTCAATTCGCCAAACCCTTTGCGCTGGGCCGTTATGAAGTCAGCTTTGACGAGTTCGATTTGTTTGCCGCCGCCACCGACCGCGACAAACCGAACGATCAAGGCTGGGGGCGTGGCAATCGGCCGGTCATCAATATCAGTTGGGACGATGCGGTGGCCTACGCGCAATGGCTGTCCGAGCGCACCGGAAAATGGTATCGGCTGCCGTCCGAGGCGGAATGGGAATATGCCACCCGCGCCGGCACGACAACGCCCCGGTTTTGGGCCGAAAACCCACCAGGCGAACCCGACACGGCCTGCACCTATGCCAATGTGTTCGACCAGAACAATGAGTCTAGGATTAAAGCCACTTATGGCGGCATCACCTGGGAACCGTTTAAATGTTCGGATGATTTTCCGTTCACGGCCCCGGCGGATGCCTTTGAGCCCAATGCCTGGGGCTTACACAATACCTTGGGCAATGTTTGGGAGTGGGTGCAGGATTGCTATCACGATAGCTATCAGGGCGCACCCAATGACGGTGGTATATTTGATGATGGCACGGAATGTGCCTCAGACCGGCGAGTGATTCGCGGGGGATCTTGGAACAGCAGGCCGGTCTACCTCCGCTCGGCCCACCGCTACGGGTACGATACGGACGACCGGAGCTACTTCATCGGCTTCCGTCTTGCCCAAGACTTATAACCCTTTGTGCTTTTTCCCTTTGGCTTTTTTGCTCTTTTTTTTATCGTTCCCACGCTTCCGCGCTCGCCGTTATACACAAGTGTAGGGGGTACGTCATTCCGGCAGGGATTGCCGGAATCCAGTCCACAGGGATGTGAAACTGTGGGCTGCAAATTAACAAAATCAAACACTTGCTCTGCGACGAGTTTGCCCTCCATGGCTTCTGGATTCCGGCAATCCCTGCCGGAATGACGGCGTTTTTGGTCCGAAGGGACTTGTTTATAACGGCGAGCGCTCCCGCGTGGTAATACAGCGCGGTAAGGGCGCAATAGCGTACTCGCGTATTGCGCCGAATGGCTACACATGCGGCGGAATACCGCCTATTCCGCCCTTGGATGTCCGTCTGCGGGCAACGCGGTAAAGGCGCTAGGTCACGGCCATTAAGTTAACGTCAAATCAGCCTTTGACGGAACGCCAAGCCCCAGCTTGGCGCGGTACACCCTGATGCCAAGCTGGGGCTTGGCGTTCCGATTAATGCCTATGCCCACATCCACCCATGCCGCACCCCCCGCTTGGAGGCGGGGCGGCTTTCTGCCCCCCGCCATGCACTGCCGGGGCGGACAATTTCTTCTTTGCTTCGCCGCCACAGTCAGGGCAAGGCGGTGCGGCCTCGCTGATTTTATGCAAGGCCGTGAAGTCTTTTTTGCAAGTTTGACACTGGTAATCGTAAGTAGGCATTTTTTCACTTCTCCTCAAAACGGTTTAATCACCGCCAATAGCACCATGGCGAACAGAAAAATCACCGGAATTTCGTTGATCCAGCGATAGAAGATATGGCTGTGTATATTACGGTCATGTTTGAAGTCAAGCAACCATTTCCCACACCAAAAATGATAGGCCACCAGCAGCACTAGTAGGGTCAATTTCAAATGCAGCCAGTGGCTAGTCCGGTACAAATCCCAAGCATAGTCAACCAGCATCCAAATGCCAAACACCAAGGTTAGCACCATTCCAGGCATCATGATGCCGAAATAAAGCTTTCGTTCCATGATCTTGAATCGCTCGATGCTGACCACGTCGGAGGTCATGGTGTGGTAAACGAAAAGACGCGGTAGGTAAAACAAGCCGGCGAACCAAGTCACCATGAAAATCAAATGAAACGCCTTTAGCCACATGCCGCTTATTCTTCGATCTGCTGAATGCCGTCAAGGAACCACGTCGGCTGTTTGCTTGCCCGTGAACGGGTGAAATGCCAAACTTCTTTTACCTGGGCAGGCGTTTGTCCGGGTGACTCACGCAGTGTCACATCAAACAACACCGCCACTTCACGATCCCCTCCCACGTCTTCAACCGCCAATATCACCGACTCCACTTTCAACAATTCGGTGCGGTTTTCGCCGACACGCTGCTGCAGTTGATCCTGCAACTCGCCAAACACCTTGTCCGTGCATAGCCCACGCAATTCAGCCAAATCGCCGGTATCCCAAGCCTGTTGGAGATGGGCATAGGCCGATTTGGCCCCTTTCAAGAAAGTCGCCGCATCAAAATCGGCGGGCAAATCAGACTGGGCGGCAGGCCTATATCCATTAGCTTGTGCATTTCCACCCCGATTGAACAACACGTCGGTATTGAACCCAGCCCTGTTCGATACCCTTTCTACAGGCTCTGCATTACGCTGATAGGCTGGTTCGTAACCCGATCCCGCAGAATAGCCCGGTGACTGCCCTGCTGGCATTCCTTGCCGCTGCCCACGTTGGGTGTAGGCGGAGTAGAGCTTAAACAGCACAAAGGCGATGCCTGCAAAAATCAGGATATCCATGAAATTGATGCCTTCAAACCCGCCGCCGAAAAACATCGCGCCCAACAACCCGCCCAATGCCAACCCACCTAGCATACCCATCAGACCGCCACGCCTACCCATTGCATCACGGGCCGCCTGATTGCGTTGGGCAGCCATGCCGGGTTGTTGATAGGCCGGTTGCTGGGCAGGGCTTGCTTGGTTAAATCCGCCCGACCGATTGTTGTAAGGGGTGCTATAGGAGGGACGGCTCCCGAAGGACTTGCCACCGCCCAATCGAGCCGCATAAGCCTCGCCAAGGAATGCTGACATCAAGCAAAATGCGACCAACATGCTTAGCAGAAACCTGCTTGTTTTTTTCATAAATCTCTCTTTGTGTTGTGGATGAAATTTTATACACTGATGAGGCCGTAGCCCGGATGGAGCCTTCCAGGCGTAATCCGGGGGAACAGCGCCACAAAACCCGGATTTTCGCTCGCCAAGCGGCTCCATCCGGGCTACGGCTTTAACCTATAATCTCAGTCAGTGCAGAATCCAGGCTAGGATACTGGAACACGAATCCAGCCTCCTGAAACCGTTTGGGGATTGCACGTTGACCATCCAATAGCAGTTGCCCCATCTCTCCCATGCCCAATTTAAGCAGCCATTCAGGGACGAAAAGAAAGACAGGCCGTTTCAAATGACGGGCCAAACTAACAGTGAATTCGCGGTTAGTGACCGGATTTGGCGCAACGCCATTGAACACGCCGCACAATTCAGCATTGCCCAAAAGCAATTCAATCATGGACACCAAATCCTGACAATGAATCCAAGGCATCCATTGTTGCCCACTGCCAATCCTCGCACCAAGCCCGACACGGAACGAAGGCAGCATGCTCTTTAGCATACCGCCGTGGGACATAAGAACAAGGCCAAAACGGACAATGCAAAGCCTTACGCCAAATTCCTTAACCCGACTCGCGGCATCTTCCCACCCCTGGCAGAGGGTATGCGCATAACCACCCGAACCGGGGGAATCCTCGTTTATGATGTTGTCGCCTCCGTTTCCGTAGAAGCCCACAGCAGACGTGCTGATGAACACGCGGGGCTTGACAGTCGCCCTACTTATAAAATCTGTCAATTGCCTGGTCACGGCAACACGGCTATTCCAGAGTATTTGTTTTCTGTTTTCCGTCCAGTAGGCTCCGATGACGGCCTCTCCGGCCAAATTGACCACCGCATCAAAATGATCTGATTCCTGTAGATCATCTAATGAAGAAATAGCGACCGTTCCTTCGCCACAAATTGCCTTAACCTTCGTAGGGTTGCGGCTTAACACCGTCAACCGATGGCCTTTTTCTGTCAATGTCCGGCATAGCACCCGGCCTATGGAACCGGTCCCGCCGGTAATTAAAATTTCCATGTCGTACCTCGCTATTTGCGAACCGCCGATGGCGGTGTTAATTGATGTATGGCCCATTAGGCCAAATTCAAGGCTGGGCAGACCAACCATTGATACTCTCGTAATATAGACACTTGCCAACCACCTTTCTATCCCTCCCCATTTCAAATCGCGCACTGAGCGAACCATCAAAAATAAAGGTTTTTTAGGCCCGATCCAATGCCAGCAATTCTCATTTTGGACAAAACCGGGCGGGTTTGGAACCCGCCCCTACGAATCGACATCCCGCATCCCGTTTATAATGCATCGATAATTTTTAATTATATTTCCTGCGTAGGGGCGGGTTCCAAACCCGCCCTTATTATCTTTACCAAAATGATAACTGCTAATCCAACGGCCTCAATCAAACAATTTCTGAAAAGAACAGTGATCTTTAAGCGGGAAACCATCGCATCGCCAGCTTAAAAAGAAAAAAACAAAACTCCATGAACAGGAGGACTAAAATTACATCTAGCACTTTACGCACGGCAAAACTCATGGTGATGAAAATTTGTCGTCATTATAGCGTGTGCTGTCAGAGTAATGTCACATGGCCTTGGTCATCGTTAAGCCCGATAGGTGAGTTTGGGGAGTGCGGCGACTCGTCGCCGCATGGTTCTGAAAGCGGCGACGAGTCGCCGCACTCCATATTTAGTGGGCTGAACGATGACCAAAGCCATGTCAGATTGATAGTAAGCGAAGCAGGTGCAAACTTGGCATCAGCCCTCTCTATGCAGAGGCACTTGTCGGAGCAAAATGACAATTGCATCTGTTTTTCTTGACTCAACCTACTCTCCTTATATTAAATGCTTAAATCGTAACCACAATAATGCAATCACCGATATGTACAAGGACACTTTTAACTGGACAGGGTTCCTGTAGCCTTCATTCTTGCTGTCGGGATGTCCTGGTCCCACATTCGCCGCCGCCTGACTGGACAGATTGACATTGATGAACGATAGGGCTGATCATGTTTGTCCGTTACAATTTAACTTAAGTAAAAAACGAGGAAATGTCATGTTGAAATTTACCAAGACCCCCGCCGCACACCTTGCCAATCCCCTGCTAGTATTGGCACTTATGGCCTTCGCGCCATTCTGTCTGGCTGAAACGCAACCCTCAGCGGCTGATCACAAAGACGTTCCGGTCGTGTCCGATGTCGCCGAACAGAAGATCATCGAACACATGATGGGGGCCAACTTGGGTCGGCTCAAAGGGTGGCCGGGCATGATCTTTTACTGCCCTGCCGAGGAATCGAAATCAAACGCATTGAAGCAAATCTGCCAAGACAGCTATAAAAATCTGGAAGCCCAGTCAGTGGAACATAACGTCAAGTTCCACAAAGCCCGCAACGCCAATGATGTCGCCCTGCTACCCCACTTGACCGGCAGGCTTAAAGTCATCATTGATGTCGTCGGCACTGAACCCGGCAGCGAACCTTCGGCCATCACCGCCCGCATCAGTGTGCTGGCTCACTATGCCCATGCGATCAACCGGGCAACAGAAATTGGCCCGCAGGATTCCAGCCTGCCGAAACACCCCACCAGCATTCCACAACATGTGGATGCCATTCTCTGGGAAAGCACAATCATCAAGGCCGCAGCGGGTGGGCAGGATGCATTGGCGCAACCCATCGCCCAGGAAATTAATGAAAGGCTGAAAAATTTCTTTTCCGAGTACGACAAGGCCCAAAAATTGCCTTAGTTCTGTTGTCGGCAATGGGTTGCCGACCTACGGCGATTTGATTTGGAGTGTCAAGGCTTGCCTTGACAGGCAAAGCGAGCTTTGCCACACCATACGTAACATCAGTTAGTAAGCTATCCGACAACCACTTAAATCTCAGGAGTAGCCGCTTTGAAGCAGGCGTTGGAAATTGACACACCGATGACACGCGCAGAATTGCGCGCCAGCCTTTCCCTCGCCGGGATCTACATGCTCAGAATGCTAGGGCTGTTTATGATCCTGCCCGTGTTTTCAATCTACGCCCGCGATCTGGAAGGGTCAACCCCTTTTCTGATTGGCCTCGCCATCAGTGCCTACGGGCTAACCCAAGCCCTGCTCGGCATTCCCTACGGGCTTTGGTCAGACCATGTGGGCAGAAAGAAAGTCATTGCCTTTGGCCTGCTTGTCTTTGCCTTGGGAAGCGTGGTTGCTGCCTTGGCCGACTCCATCTACGGCGTGATCCTTGGTCGCTCCATCCAAGGTGCAGGCGCGGTGGCTTCCGTCGTCATGGCCTTGGCCGCCGACCTGACCCGCGAGGAGCATCGCACCAAAGCCATGGCCTTAATCGGCATCAGCATTGGCATTTCCTTCGCCGTTTCCATGGTTGCCGGACCGGTCTTGGAAGGGCTGATCGGCGTGAAGGGCATTTTCTGGGTCATCAGTTGCCTGGCACTGGCCGGCATCGCCGTGCTTTATCTCATCGTACCCACGCCAGTCGTCAGCCGCTTCCACCGCGATGCCGAGGCGCAACCGGCACAATTTGGCAAGGTGCTGAAAAACCCGGAATTGCTAAGGCTAGATTTCGGCATTTTTTCCCTCCATGCCATTCTCACAGCCACCTTTGTGGTGGTTCCATTGGTTCTGCGCGATACGGTGCAATTGGAAACTGCCAGCCATTGGATGGTTTATTTGCCAGTGTTCTTGCTGTCCATGTTCGGCATGGTGCCATTTGTAATCCTAGCGGAAAAGAAGCGCAAGATGAAGCCCGTGTTTGTCTCTTTCATCGCCGTCGTCGCACTCGCAGATGCCGGACTGTTTTTCGGGGCATACAACATCTATGTCATTGGGTTCCTGCTGTTTGTGTTCTTCACTGGTTTCAATCTGCTGGAAGCGACACTGCCCTCCATGATCTCCAAAGTCGCCCCTTCCGAATTGAAAGGCACGGCCATGGGCGTTTATTCCGCCGCCCAATTTTTTGGCGCTTTTGTCGGCGGAGTCACCGGCGGCACAATCTACGGCATCTTTGGAGTCCCCTACGTATTTGCCTTCTGCTCCATCCTAGCCCTAATCTGGGCTTTGGTCGCCCTGCGCATGGCCCCGCCCCGCCATCTCAGTTCCCTATTAATCAACTTCGGCATTCTAAGCGCGAGTGAGGCCATTGCCATATCGGCCAAATTACGGCTAGTACCCGGTGTTATTGAAGCGGTGGTATTGGCCGATGACGGGGTAGCCTATCTCAAGGTGGAAAAGGAAAAATTGGACAAAACGGCACTGGAGGGCCTGTTGCCGGAGTGATGGCAGCAGGCTTAGTCCAACAATCCTGCCGACTGGGTATACGGTTTGTCTCGGCGGCAAAGGGTTGCCGCCCTACGATTTGGAACGTGAGCGTGCTTAATACAACAGTATTGGCTTGGCCTTTCCCCGCCGAAGTGTTTGGTTTCGGAGGGGAAGGAAGTTGGGGCTTTGGCCTCAGATGCCTTTGCCTGCTTGGGTTGCCTCCGGCACTTCGATCAGCTTTCCCGATTTTACATCGTAGATGTAGCCGTAGACGGGGATTTCTGTCGGCACCAAGGGGTGGTTGCGGATGCGTTTGACATCTTCAAGCACGCTTTCCTCTTGGCTTTTGATGGTCAGCCAGTTTATGTACTTGCCTTCGGTGCAGCCGGGGCCTTCGCCGCAGTCGTGCCAGCCATTCGCATCAATGGATGCCGTTTTCAGGCTGCTGGCCAGTAGGCCGCTCATGATTTCGTTGGTGAACAATTCCATGCCGCAATTGGTGTGGTGGATCACGAACCATTCGCGAGTCCCCAGCAGTTTGTAGGAAATCACCAGCGAACGGATGGCATCATCGCTAGCCCGCCCACCGGCATTGCGGATCACATGGGCATCGCCTTCCGCCAATCCGGCGTATTTGGCCGGGTCCAAACGCGCATCCATGCAGGTGAGAATGGCGAAGCTTCGCGCCGGGGGCAGGGCTAGTTCGCCTTTGTCAGCGAAACTGGCGACATAGCTTGAGTTTGCACTCAGTACTTCTTCAAGAATTTTGCTCATGTTATTCCTCCGATTGGTCAAGTGTTAGGTTTGCGAATGGCTCGGTTGTAACAGAACCCAAGCCATATCGGTGTTTACGGCAGTATTTTCCCCGATTCGTTCCCAGTTTGCCGATCTTTGATTGGCAAAGTTGACAAATCACTCCACCAAGAACTCGCGCATCATGCCCATGTCCTCGTGTTCCAAGTTATGGCAGTGGACCATGAACAGCCCCTTGTAGTCTTTGAACGGCTTGATGATTTTCACCCGTTCGCCGGGCATGACCAGCACGGTGTCCTTCCAGCCGCTGTCGATGAAGCCCTCATGCACGGTGGCATAGTCCTCCGCTTCTTCGGTGCCGATGGTGCGGCTGACGATCTGGAAGGGCTGTTCGTGCAGGTGAATCGGATGGGCCATGGACATCATCATGCCCATTCCGCCCATGCCTCCCATCATACCCATTCCACCACCCGCCATGCCGCCCATGGCTTGACCCTCTCCCTTGGGTTTGCCCTCGGTAGTTTGACCACCCATGCCCCCCATCATGCCCATGCCACCCATGGCATGGCCGCCTTCCTGTTTTTTGGCCTCACTGCCCTGACCGTGCATACCACCCATCATGCCCATGCCGCCGCCCATCATGCCCTGTTGCATCGCACCAGTTTGGCCTTCGGCTGGTTTGCCGCCCTCTGCATGACCACCCGCAGCAGCTTCGGGGGTGCCTTTTGCACCGCCGCCATGTCCGCCTTCGCCGCCATGGGCATGGAAAATCTCCATCAGTTGCACGGTATCGAAGGGAATGCGCTCGTTGGGCTGAATGTCGTTGTAGGCATAAGGCCGCCCATTGATCAGCATGGACATGGGCCCTTCGGAAATGCCAATGGGCACCGGTTTGCCAGGGTTGGCAGTGTCCTCGAGCTTATAGCGTGTTATTTTCGATAGGTGGGTCGGCAGGCTGGGGCTGTCGCTCCCTTGGCGCGTGACGCGAACCGTGAAAATGGGGTAGTCGCTGCCGACGGGGATTTTATTCCCCATCATCCCGTGCATGCCCCCCATTCCACCCATCATGCCCATGCCCTGGCCGCCCTCCGGCTTTTTGCCGCTTTCGCCCTGATGACCGCCCATGCCGCCGCCCATCATGCCCATCATGCCGCCCATCCCCATGCCACCCATGGCTTGACCGCCTTCCTGCTTCTTGCCGCCTTCTCCTTGATGGTCCATCCCGCCCATCATCCCGCCCATTTCACCGCGCATCATGCGCTCGGCCATTTTTGGCAACACGCCGGTGAACGGCCGGCTGCGCATGACGAGTTGCGAGCCGACGGCGCGCCCGCTGAAATCCGCCCACACGTCCAGCCGTTCGCCGGGTGCGAGCATGACATAGGGCTTGACCACCGGCTGCTCCAACAGCCCGCCATCGACGCCGATCACGGTGACGGGCGAGCCATCATCCCAGGCTAGTTTGTAGATACGCGCATTGGAGCCGTTGAGCACCCGCAGTCTATAGGCGCGGCTAGCCACGTCGAGGCTGAAGTCGGGACGGCCATTGACTAAGATTCTATCGCCGTGGAAACCCATCATGCGGTCATGCATGCTCTGCGCGTAAACCAACTGGTTTTTTTCGTCGAACAGCCGGTCCTGAATGACGATGGGGATTTCGTATTCGCCGGAGGGCAATTTTAAGGACTGCTCCTCGGCGTCGTTGATCAACATGGCACCCGCCAAGCCGTGGTAGACCTGTTCCCCCGTCACCCCGTGCGTGTGCGGGTGGTACAGGATCATCCCGGCCCGGTTGCGAATCTCGAACTCGTAGACGAACGCCTCGCCTTGACTGATTGCGTAAACCGGATGGCCGTCCATCAGCGCGGGCACGTTTAGGCCGTGCCAGTGGGTGATGGTCGGCTCGGCCAGTTCGTTGCGCAGGGTGATTCTGACCTTCTGCCCCTGCTGAAATCGCATCAGGGGTCCAAGATAGGAGTCCGGCAATGTCGTCAGGGCGTTTTCCGGCCCTTTAATCAATCGGCCGGAATATTGCTGAACGCGGGTCGCCTGTCCCGGCAAAATGGATACAGAACCGGGCTTGCAGGTAAGTTCGATTTCCACATCCGGCTTGAAATCGGGGGATGCCTTGTTGGGTGCCATCTTCGGCATGGGGGGCATGTTGCCCATCCCCTCCATGGCAGCCAGCCAGCCGGGAAAAGTGGACAGGGTGAGCAATCCCAAGCTGGAATATTGCAGGAAACTACGGCGTGTAGGGTTGGTTAAGGTGGTCATGTCTCTATCTCCTCTTCATTTATGTTTTAGTTCTTCTGATACAGCATTTTTAATATCACAGGTTACTTGTTACTTTGTAAGCGTTCACCCCCCCCTGGGAGCGTGGGCGTCTCGCCCGCTGAAATGGAGGCCAAGATGGCCGCGCTGCCGGGAAAAAGCGGGGGGGGGGTGAACGCTTACGTTACTTTATGTTATTCTGCAAGGCCATTCACACAATTGATGGTTTGATTGGGTGTTCTTTACTATTTTTCTTTGTTAAGATAAAAACGCTGTATATAGTGATAATCCATGGCTTATAGACTCCTACAATCCATGACTGAATGACAGCATTTCAGCTATTGTTAGACTTTTGTACAACAACGATGATTTCAGTTCTGGAATGCGGTCTTGGAAGATCCAGCTTTCAATATTACAGCGTTTTCATGTTTAAAAATTACCTAAAAATGAATATTCAGTTAAACCTTAAAATTAATCGAATGTCCTGCGCTATCATACCAGCTATCTAGTAACTCTTTGATGTTGAAAACGCTGTATCCCGGTTAATCAGGAAATACACCACCGGCACCACTAGCAAAGAAAACGCCGTCGATGCGAAAATGCCAAAGATGAAGCTCCAAGCCAGCCCTGAGAAGATCGGGTCCAGGGTGATGACGAAGGAACCAAACATGGCTGCGCCGGCGGTTAAAAATATTGGCCTCAGACGGGTTGCACCCGCCTCCACCAAGGCTTCGACCAACTCCAAGCCCTGTTCGCGCAAGCGTTCGATGAAGTCGATGAGAATAATTGAGTTGCGCACCACGATCCCGGCCAGGGCTATCATGCCGATCATGCCGGTGGCGGTAAACAAGATGGGGTTGGCATAACCGGCCACCGGGCTGGTGAACAAGTTTAGAATCCAGAAGCCCGGCATGATGCCGATGATGGTCAAAGGAATCGCCACCATGATGACCAGCGGCATCCCCAGAGAACCAGTCTGCGCCACCAGTAGCACATAGATCATCAACAAGGCCGCGCCAAACGCCAACCCCAAGTCACGGAACACATCCACGGTGATTTTCCATTCGCCTTCCCCGGCTAGGTCCACCGAGTAACCGGCAGGCAATGGCTTGGCTTTTTCAATGTCCCACCAATCGAACACCACTTCCACCGGGCTGACCCCGACGGTGTCCGAGGTGACGTAATTCAGCCGCTTAAGGTTCTTGTGGTAAATCGTCAGGTCGGCTTGGTTTTCTGTCAATGCCCCCAACTCGCCCAGCGGGATCAGAGAACCCTCCTTTGCCTTTACCCTTAAGGCCAATAAGTCGGCGGTATTGGAGCGTCCGGCACGCGGCAAGCGGACGGTGATTTCCAGCGGCTGGCGTTCCGAAGGTTCATGCACCGTACCCGCCATGCCCCCGGCCAGGGCCACTTGGAGGGTTTCGGTGATGTCTTGGACCGTCACGCCGTGCAGGGCGGCTTTCTGCCGGTCCAGTTGAAAGCTAAGTTTGGCTTGGGGTGCGTCCACCCTGTCGTCCGCGTCCGCCACACCTTTAATTTTTTCGATTTCGTTGCGTACCCCTTTGGTGACATCTGCCAATTCGGCATAGTCCTTGTCTAGGGGGCCATACACTTCGGCGACAAAGGTTGACAACACCGGCGGCCCTGCCGGGGTTTCGACGATCTTGGCTTTCGCGCCATGGGATTTGGCGATGCGCTCGATGTCCGGGCGGATGCGCAAGGCAATTTGGTGGGATTGCTGCGCACGCTTTTCCTTCGGCAGCAGATTGATCCGAATGTCGCCCAGCCAGCCGTCTTGGCGCAAATAATAGTGGCGCACCATGCCATTGAAATCCATCGGCGAGGCGAGGCCGACATAGGTCTCGTAATCGGTGACTTCGTTGACGGATGCCAGATAGCGGCCCAGATCACGCGCCAGCGCGTCGGTGGCTTCCAGCGTCGCGCCGCGCGGCAGGTCGAGGACCAGTTGCAACTCGTTTTTGTTGTCGAAGGGCAGCAGCTTGAGCGGCACAATCCGGTAGACGGCCATCAGGCTGGATCCGACCATCGCGGCGGCCATGGCCCACAGGAACCACTTGGCCCGGCTAGGGTTTCGCACCAGCCCACCGAGGATGCGGTCATAGAGCTTGTAGGACGGGCTTGCCTTCAGGTTGAAGGGCGCTTCATCGCCTTTGCCATATTCGCTTTGCAGCAAGTGGTAGCTGGCCCAAGGGGTGACGGTGAAGGCCACCAGCAGCGACATCAGCATGGCGATGGGTACGTTGAAGGCCATCGGGCCCATGTACGGACCCATCATGCCGGTGATGAAATAGAGCGGCAAGAACGACACAATCACGGCGAAGGTGGCGAAGATGGTCGGCGGGCGCACCTCGTCCACGGCGGTCAACGTGGCCTCCAGCGGCGGCTCCTTGTGCAGCTTGAAATGGCGGTAGATGTTTTCCACGTCCACGATGGGGTCGTCCACCAACAGCCCTAATGACAAAATCAAAGCAAACAAGGTGACTCGGTTAATGGTGTAACCAAAGATCAAATCGAACAGCAAGGTCACACCTAAAGTCATCGGCACGGCAATGGCGACGATGAAGGCTTCTTTCGGCCCTAGGGCCAAAGCCAGCAACACGATGATGGTGGCGATGGCTATCCCTAAATGCTTGACCAGTTCGTTGACCTTGTGGTTTGCCGTTTCACCGTAATCGCGGGTGACGGTGACGGTCACATCCTCGGGAATCAGCTTGCCGTAAAGCCCTTCCATGGTCTTGATGGTGTCTTCGGCCACCGCCACGGCATTCGCCCCTTTGCGCTTGGACACGGCCAGGGTGACGGATTGGCGCTCCGGTCCGAAACTCACGCCCGACTCATTCTGACTGCGTTTCAAAACCGACTCGGTCTTCAAGACCGAGTCGGTTTTCAGTTCTTTAGAGGGTGGTTCAAGGTGAAGCGCGAGGGTCTTGCTGTTGGCTGATGCTTGTCCGAACCCAATGCGGGTATAGGTCTCCACTTCGGCTGGCCCGTCGCGCACTTCGGCCACATCGCGCAGATAAACCGGGCGGTCCGAATCCGCCTTGACCACGGTTTCGGCAATTTCGTCCACATTATGATAGGCAGGGCCGGCGTCCAATAGCACGGAGCGGTTTGCTGCATCGAAACTGCCTGCCCGGACATTGACATTGGCGGCGGTCAGGGTTTGCATCAGTCCGGTCAAGGTCAGGCCGTGAGCCGCCAATTGCACCGGGTCCGGGTAGATCAATACGCGCCGCAGTTCGCCGCCGACCACGGAAATCTTGCCCGAATCCTTGACCCCGCCGAGCTTGTCCTTGATCTCGTCGGCCAGTCGGCGCAGATTGGCTGTGTCATAGATTGGGTTGCTGGAGGACAAGGCGAGGGTGACAATCGGCACATCGTCGATTTCAACCGGTTTCACCGTCCAGTCTTTGACACCGGGGGGGATGACATCTTGGTTGGACATCAATTTGTTCCAAACCTTGACCAGGCTGTCTTCGCGGTTTTCGCCCACATAGAAGCGCACCGTGACCATGGCCTCGCCTTCGCGGGAGGCTGAATAGACATATTCCACGCCGTCCACTTCGCGCAATTTGGCTTCCAGCGGCGAGGCGGCGAGTTTTTCCACCTCTTCCGCCGACGCACCGGGCATATGGACGAACACGTCCGCCATCGGCACCACGATTTGCGGCTCCTCTTCGCGCGGGGTCAGCAGCAAAGCAGCCATGCCCGCCAGCAGCGAGGCGATGAGCAATAGCAGGGAAAGTTTGGAGGTGATGAATACGCGGACGATTTCGGCGGTGAAGCCGCGTTTGACGGGTACTGTCGAGTTCATCGGCTATGCCCCACATAAAAAACTCCGTCATTTTTTTCTGGAGTAAGGGACATGGACGGTAAGTAGTGATTCAGGTGTGGAGACGGGGGTTGCGTTTCAAAGGGACAGACCAGCTTGAGAAATGCCTGACGCCCCCGATTCAAAATCGCCACGCCGATCATCACCCACAATGCGTTGGCTTTAACGTTGCGTCGTTGCGCCGTTGCGTGAGACTTTCTTTTTGCTTCCTCGCCATGCTGGGTGGCTGTGCAGTTGGGCAACCATTTTTTATTCACGCAACGGCGCAACGACGCAACGTAACAATGAATTGCCCGCTTCATGGAAACTGGAAGAATCATTTCCCGCCCCCTGTCAACACCACATCGCCTTCATTCAGGCCGGAAAGCACTTCCACCCACCCGTCATAGGCTTTGCCGGTGCGGATGTGGCGCAGCCGGGTTCCGCCGTCCAGTACCAGTTGCACAGCTTCCAACTGTCCCGAGCGGCTCACGGCGGCGGATGGAATCAACAGGGCTTTGCGGTTGCCGCAGTTCTGTTCAAGCCAGACAAACAACCCCGGCTTGGTGGCGTTGGGGTTTTCAAGGCTGGCCTTGACAAGGACCGTACTGGTTTTGGGGTCGGCGGCGGGGGTGATTTCTTCTACTTTGACGGTAAATTTGTGTTCGGCAATACGCGCTTTTAGTTCATCGCCTAGACGGACATCGCCCGCGCAGGCTGTCGGGATGGCGGCCTCCACGCGCAGGCGTTGCCCCGACTGAATGGTAAGAACTGGCGTACCGGGCATGGCCATGTCCCCCGGTTCCAAGTTGCGTTTCAGCACAGTCCCGTCAAACGGCGTGCGCAACACCGTTTCTGTCAGCAGGGATTCGGCGGTGGCGATGGCGGCCCGCGCCTCGGCGACCTGGGCCTCCGAGGTGCGTGCGGCAGCCTGTGCGGTTTCCAGGCTTTGTTGGGTGGCCGCCTCTTGGGCAAACAGGCTTTGGGTGCGGCGCAGGTCGGCCCCGGCTTTGGCAGACTGTGCTTCTGCCGCCGCCAGCGCGGAACGGGCCTGATTGACGCGGGATTGCAATTCTTCCGCGTCCAGCCGGGCCACGATTTGGCCTGATTTGACCAAATCGCCGGCATTGACGCTGATGGCTAAAATCCGCGCAGGCACTTTGGGCGCAATCCGGGCCACCGTCCGGGCAGTGACCGTACCCGGCCATAGCATGGTTTCTTTGATTTCTTTTAGAATCACCTTGGCAGTGGGGCCGCGCACCGGCTCGTTTTTTTCGGCGGCTTGAGCCGTTCCGGGCTGGACTTTTGCCGTGAAGCCGCCTTGCATCCAAACTAAGAGAAGTATCAAGCCCACAATGGAAACCAAGGCTTGAATGAGTTTGCTGATGGACGAATGATTTTCCGTGCTCATGGGTTTATTTCCACGTTCCAATGGCTTGTTGCAAAAAGGCGGTCGCCACCTTGGCATCATAGTTGGCGGACACCTCGCGAATTTCACTTTGCGCTTGGTCGGCTTCGGCTTCCAAGTAACGGGTCACGGTGGCCGCGCCCGCGCGATATTGTTCGCGCACGAGACGTAGTGCCTCCCTTGCGGAATGGGTGGCGGCCTCTGCCACTTCCTTGCGTTGCTGGGCCTCGACTAGGTTGGCCTGTGCCTTGCGCACGTCGTCCTCAATCTCCAGCCGGGTGCGTTCACGAATGGCTTGGGCCTCAGCCAGTTTGCGCTCGGCACCCGCCACCCGTGCGACGGTGGCCCCGCCGGAAAACAAGTCGATTTCGGCGTTGACCCCCATGGTCAGGTTGTCGTTGTTGAAATTGAACGCCGGGGTCCGGTTATTGATGCCATAAGCGGCATAGGCATTAACCCTAGGCAGATGCCCGCCTTGCTCGGCCCTGACCTCTTTTTCGCGCATTTCGATCTGACGCGCCGCCGCCTGCATTTCCGGGCGTTGCACCAAGGCTTGGGTAATCAGCCCCGACAAGTTGTCTTGTTGGGATGGATAAGGTTTATCGGCAGATTCGCGGACTTCCAAAGCTTCGGAGGTGTCCAGCCCGAGCAAGGTTCTAAGGCCGGAACGGGTCAATTCGACCGCATTCAGGGCTTTCAACTCGGTTTCCCTGGCTTGCGAGCGCCTGACCTCCAAGGATAGCACGTCAGACTTCAACAAAGCCCCTTCATTGTGGAGGATGCGGGCGTTTTTCAATTCGCTGTCAACGGCTTCCAGTGAGTGTCGCGCCGCTTCGACCTGTTTGGGGGCGGCCAGCACGGCGTAATAAGCCGCTGTCACTGACGCGGCGAGGCGGTTGTGCAGCGCGGAACGTTCCAGTTCCGCCGCCTCGACACCCAGCTCCGCCGCCTTTTTGCGGTAGTAATCCTGCCCGCCGCGAAACAAAGACATGCTTCCGATCAACTCGGGGCGGAAGTTTTCCACAAAACCCGGCTGGTTGATGTTCATCGTCGGCTCGTAGCGCCGTTGCGAGACGATGGCGGAGAAGGCCAAGGCCGGGTTGTTGGTATAACTATAACCCACCGCGCCGGTGAGTTTCGGATAAAAGGCAGCGGCAGCCTCGGCGACTTGGGCCTCGGCCTGACCGATGCGCTCTTGCGCGGCCTGCAAATCCGGGTTGCGCTCGAAGGCCAAATCTAATAGTTGCTCCAAGCCCAACGCGGCGGCTTTGGCGGAAACCAGACGGGGGCTTTCCTGCATGGAGGGCGGGTCGGCGGCTTGAGTTACCACTGTGGCAACCACCAAAAGAAAAAAGGGGGGAAAGCGGTGCATAGTTAGCATGAACTAATTTTTTTTCCTCTAAGGGGTGTTATCTGTAGAGATAAATTCCACTTGCCGGTAAATTTCTTCAACGTCCAGGCTAATATCCAAACTTTTAAAAACCAGCCGTTCTTGTGGATCGCTGAGTACCCAGCGGCTTGCCGATTCGCGCTCGTATAATTCCACATGCTTGCGGCTTTGGTCGACCAGTAAATAATATTGCAAGGCTTCGATGCTGCGATAATGTTGGAATTTCCGGCCCCGGTCATAGGATTCCGTGGAATCAGACAGTACTTCCACCACCAGAAGTGGATTTTCTACAGACACTCCATGGCGGATGCCTTTCTCGCACAACACCTGCACATCGGGATAACAGAACTTGTCATAGTCGCGGACATACAGCTTCATGTCCGCGCCATAAACCCGGCAGGGCTTGCCGCGCAGGGCACTGACCAATGCAGCACCGACATTCATGGAAATAAGAGCATGGCTTTCCGTGCCACCCGCCATGGCGAACACTTCCCCAGCGTGGTACTCGTAACGTTGGTCTTCCGCTTGCTCCAACGCAAAATATTCTTCGTGGGTCAGGCGGTTTTGCTTCAATACGGATGACATGGTTTAGCCTTTTCAGTCATGAAAGTCAGTTGGACATATCTTTAGGACATAGCCGAAAATAACTTCCTTGTTGCTCGTTCCCATGCACCTGCTTGGGAATGGGGTTTTTGAAGCTCCTGCTTCCCGAAGAACGGTCAAGCAGGAACTCCCATCGTTATACACAAGTAGACAGAAGCCCGTCATTTCGGCAGGGATGCCGAAATCCAGCGTCCAAGGATGGCGAACTGTGGGTCAACAGATGCCATTTTATTCACGGACGGTAAACTAAGGTTAGGCAAGTCTCCTTAATCAAGCACTTGCACAACCTGCTGATTACCGTCCATGGCCTGGATTTCGGCATCCCTGCCGAAATGACGGCTTTCCCTGACTTGTGTATATCAGCGAGAGCCGGAACTTGGATACCATCCAGACCTCTTTCGGGAAGCTGTTTTTGACCAAATCCTTAACTGTCAAATTACTCCAAAAAAATATTGCTCTCTGCTCTTAACGTTGCGTCGTTGCGCCGTTGCGTGAGGAAAAAAATCCCCCAGATGCACAACCAAACCGCATTGCAAGAGAACCAAACACAGGGTCTCACGCAACGGCGCAACGACGCAACGTAAAAGAATAAAAACCTAGCGTATTAAGTTTGCGCTGGTTCCCAAGCTCCAACTCCACTGCCATTAAGTTAAGCCGTCATTCCGGCATGGACCGCCGGAATCCAGATTGCAGGGATGCCAACAATCTATGCCATCCATGGAGCCTAGGTTCCGGCGATCCATGCCGGAACGACGAGCTTTTTCTTAACTTAATGGCATTTAAGCTCCAACTCGGGAACCTAGTATCCGCAAGCTCCTGCTCATAGTTTCGGAAAGCTGGAGCTTTGAAGTCTGCATTCCCAAGCTGGAGCTTTGGGAACGAGCAAACAAAATATTGCTCTTTGCTCTTAACGTTGCGTCGTTGCGCCGTTGCGTGAGGAAAAAAATCCCCCAGATGCACAACCAAACCGCATTGCAAGAGAACCAAACACAGGGTCTCACGCAACGGCGCAACGACGCAACGTAAAAGAATAAAAACTTAGAGTCTTACTTTTTCTTCAACCGCATGATGCCCAGGAACTTGAGCATAACCCTCTCATAGGTGTGTTCGCTAACGCCTTTGCGCACTTTGCGCATGAAATACCATTCATACATGATTTTGGCCCAATGCACCCAGCGTCCGCCCGAAGACCATTGCACATTGCGCGGCGGGATTTGTGGCATGGCGAGGAAGGCCACGCCCTTGTCGCCGAAGTCGGCCAGGCACAGGGCGTTCCATGTGGCCTCGTGGCTGGGTTCCTTGCCGTCCAGTTGTTCGCGTATGTTATGGGCGGTGGCCGTCACCATGGACTCGATCATGTAGCCGGTTTTCGGCGTACCGGTGGGTACAGGGGTTTGTTCCGAGGGCGGGATGGCGATGCAAACGCCTACCGAATAGACGTTTTTATACGTCGGGTTGCGCTGGTGCTTGTCAACCAAGATGAAGCCACGCGGGTTGACCAGCTTGTCCACGCCAAACACGGCATCCACGCCTTTGAAGGCAGGCAGCATCATGCTGTGCTTGAAGGGCAGTTCGTGTTTCTTCTTTTCCTGGCCGTGTTCGTCCACTTCGGTGACGTACATCATGCCCGCTTCGATCTTGTCCACCTTGGCATTGCAAATCCAGTTGATGTGCTTGTCGCGCAACTCGCTTTCCAGCAGGCCTTTGGTGTCGCCGACCCCGCCTAAGCCAAGGTGGCCGATGTATGGCTCGGAGGTGACGTAGGTCATTTTCACCTTGTCGCGAATCTTCCGCTTGCGCAGGTCGGTCTCGGCGATAAACAGGTATTCGTAAGCCGGACCGAAACAAGACGCGCCTTGCACCGCGCCGATGACAATCGGGCCGGGGTCTTGGACGAATTTGTCCCAGAACTCGCCGGACTCCCCGGCATGGTCCACATGGCACACCGACTGGGTATGGCCTTGCGGTCCAAGCCCAGGGATTTCATCGAACGCCAGCTTCGGGCCGGTGGCGATGACTAGGTAGTCATAATCAACCGTGCTGCCGTCCGCCAACTCCAACTGGTTGCTTTCCGGTTTGACCTTGGTGACTGTCTGTTGGATGAAGGTGATTCCTTTCTTTTTGAACACCGGGACGAGTTCGATTTTGACATCGTCAGGCTTGCGCCAGTTGACCGCGACCCAAGGGTTGGACGGCACGAAATGAAACGTGGGGGTGTCGGCGACCACAACGACCTCGTCCCCCTTGCGGGCGATTTCCTTCATTTCAAAGGCCATGGGGATGCCGCCGATGCCGGCGCCGATGACGACGATTTTAGCCATGATGATTCTCCTAGTAGTAATTATTGTATGTTCGACCAGATTCAATTCTTCAATCGCAGGTTTCCTTGAACCCTGCCTTCTTTAAAAAGAACTCCAATGGGCAGAACCGCGTAAACCCGCTTTGCAACAGGTTGGCACCGACGAAAGCCGTGAACCAAAGCCAGTTCACGCTGTGGAACAGAGGACTGCCCTGCGCCCCGAGCGCCAAGGACAGCAAAACAAAAGTACCGGCGACGATTCTGACGATGCGTTGGGTGGTCATGTTTTGGTTCCCCTTATGATCCTAAATCCGGCAGTTGTATTGATTGATTTTGAAGTGGACACTAGTTGCTTAATCTTTTGTATATTGCATATATTATGCCACACTAAAAAAGCTCAAAGACATCGTAACAACAACTTGATATTGAACAACAAAAAAACTTAATGCTTGAGTGTAGCCATTATTTGGCGACCCGTGTGTAACATCATCGCATCATAAAATGAAACATTGAAACATAAATGAAACAGCCAGAAACGGCGTTCTAAGTGGATTGCCAAAAAAAACCTGATTAGCAAGATTGTTCAGCCAATTCATAACAACTAACCGTATTCGTCATTCCGGCAGGGATTGCCGGAATCCAGTAGCCATGGAGGGCAATCCAGATTCACCTCCCTGTGTTCTGGATACCGGCGAACCCTCGCTTCGCTCTCCCTGCCGGTATGACGCACTGTTCGGTTAAGCTGAAGAATCTTCATATCTTCATAATCAGGAACATTTTTGGAACGCCTTACCGGCACACCCGCCTCCCATTGACCCAGCCACAATGCCCCTGCCTATATCTCGGAGAGACGACCACCGGCCTACGCGGTGCGACCACGACGGGGCGGCTTGGCGCAACGAGCATTGGCCTTCCGGCGACCACCGCCCCATTTGGCCCTGCACAACCCGCCCCATAAACACCCCGCGCACAAACGACGGCTTGCGCGTCCCCCACGCAAGCCAGCATCAAAATCAACGCCCCCAAAACCGTCAAAATGGATTTCATACTATTTTCCTCAGTTGTTTAGACTATCGGCTGGTTAAACCAACTAATGGGCCTGCCATTATTCGTAAGAATACCATATCAGCCCCCCGGCCTTCCAAACCCGGATAAACACAGCAATTCTCACAAGGCAAAAACGTAGGGTGGGCTAGGTGCGCATTATAAGAATCTCTTAGTTAAGCATAGGGCTTGACGCGCACCGTAGCCCACCATTGACGTTCGTCCAAACTGTTCGTTGGGCTACGGTGCGCGGAAAGTGCCGTGAAAAGTCAAATTTCTTGATGTGCGCACCTAGCCCAACCTACGATGGATATGCCGTTTAAGCCTTGTGAGACTTGCCGGATGAACAGGGAAGAGCGAAAATTTTCCTAACCGTCATGTCATGCTGCCTGCTTTCTTCTTTTACGTTGCGCCGTTGCGTTTGGCAAACAAATCTTCGCCCTATGGCATAATAGCCCAGCAGCATGGCGAGAAAAGCAAAAAGAAAGTCTCACGCAACGGCGCAACGACGCAACGTTAAAAAGCTAAGTGATGAAGTGAGGGGAGCAATACAATGGCATATTATAGATGTGCAAATATAGAAAGCTGTGATTTTGCCAAAAGTGGGCGTATGTTTTCTGAGGCGGATTTACCCACAGTCTGTCCCGGTTGCGGTAAAAGCTTTTTTGTCCGCGAAGAACCTTCCAGAAGCGGTTTGTCAGGTTGGCTCATATCGTCGATAGGCATTCTTGTAATACTCAGCATCACAGTGTTACCTATGTGGAAATTTGACATGAACTCTGTGGCACCGCCGATGCCTGTGCCATCGTCGATGGAGCCTCCTGACTTCCCAATTCCCCCACTGACCATACCAAGGGAATCGGCAGTAGATCAGGTTTTAGATCAGCTTAATCTAGGGAACATCGCCTTTAATGCCCCTCACACCATGGAAATGGATAAAACTGAAAACATTCAACTTGTCCTGTCTCTCGACCAGTCTATTGAGGAATTGAAATCAACAATCCAAGCGCTAGGCATCAAAGAGGGGGCTAACATCAAAGTTTCAGATCGAATGGAAGCTTCATTAACTGGCCTTGCTTTTGATATTGTGCCGATAACTCCGAAAGAACAGGCCATTGCCTCAAAGGGCATCACCTCATGGGAATGGCAAGTAGTACCAAAAAAGGAGGGGACACAGTGGCTTTATCTATCGCTAACCGCACATTTCGAAGTAGATGGAAAGGACATGATGAGGTCTGTTAAAACATTTGATAAAGTTATCGAGGTGGAGGTTACGCCCCTTCAGAAAGCGAGCCAGTTTATAAAAGGCAATTGGCAGTGGCTTTGGGCTACCTTCATTGCCCCTCTTGGCTTCTGGCAATGGAAAAGTCGTGCCAAAAACAAAAAGGCAGGTTCCAAAGAACGCAGAAAGGGGCGTTGAGGACTGATTCGCGCAGTTGCTACCGGACTTTATCGGAATAACAGCGTTTTCATTTTCAAATGGCATCTAAAAATGACAACTACCAAACAACCCTTTGATTAAACCCACTCTCACGACCATTACAATCAACAAGTAAATATTTTGATGTTGAAAACGCTGTTTGAAGGTCAACGCGAAACCGCCGAAGCCCTGTTGTCGGTGCTGCAAACCTTAGTTGACGAACTCCACCCCGGCAGGTCGTTGACAGCCATCTCCCTAGATAGCACCCTCGACAAAGATTTGGGCCTAGACAGCCTTGGCCGGGTGGAACTGATGCACCGCATCGAACGCCGTTTCGACATGATTCCGCCGGAAAACTTATTTGCCGAAGCGGAAACCCCGCGCGATCTGTTGCGCGCTTTGCTTCAAGCCAGTCCGGCAGATGGCAGGCAGGAATCCGTGGAATTTGCCAACCTCATGCTTGGCGGGGTCCAGTCCTTCCCCAATCATGCCGAAACGCTGGTTGATGCCCTCGAATGGCACAACTCACGGCATCCCGACCGACCGCACATCCGTTTTTACAGCGACAACGATGAAGGCTTGACGCTGACCTATCATCAACTGCATACCGAAGCCGTCAAAGTGGCATCCGGCTTACAAAATGTGGGCTTGCAGCCGGGACAAATGGTCGCCATCATGCTGCCTACCGGTCCCGACTATTTTTTCAGCTTCATTGGCGTGTTATTGGCCGGCGGAGTGCCAGTGCCGATGTACCCGCCCTCCCGCATGTCCCAACTTGAAGAGCACCTCCGCCGTTGTGTTGCGATTCTCGACAACTGCGCGGCTCCCATGATGATTACCGTGCCCGAAGGCAAACGCCACGCCAAACTGCTGTGTTCACTGGCGGGAAGCCTGTCGCAACTGGTTTCCGTCGAAGAGCTGTCCGGCACGATAAATTCCCGTTCAGCCAAGGGCGACGGCAATACTGTTGAATTAAGCCGTCATTCCGGCATGGATCGCCGGAATCTAGGCTACAGGGATGTTCTGGGGCCGGACCATCCATGGAATCTGGGTTCCGGCGATCCATGCCGGAACGACGAGCATCAGCTTAATTTAACCGGATTGCCTCGCAACTGCGACATTGCCTTTCTGCAATACACCTCGGGCAGCACCGGCTCGCCCAAGGGAGTGATATTGACCCACGCTAATTTATTGGCCAACATCCGGGCCATGGGCGTGGCCGTCGGTGTCCGGCCCGACGATGTGTTTGTCAGTTGGCTACCGCTTTATCACGACATGGGGCTAATCGGCGCATGGCTGGGCAGCCTATACCATGCCATCCCCTTAGTGGTCATGCCGCCTTTAAGCTTCATTTCCCGGCCCCAACGCTGGCTTCATGCCATTCATCGTTATCGCGGAACCTTGTCCGCCGCGCCCAATTTCGGCTATGAAATCTGCCTGCGCAGGTTGGAAGAAAAAGATACGGCGGGCTTGGATTTGTCGTGCTGGCGGGCGGCCTTCAATGGGGCGGAAGCGGTGGTGCCGGAGACCGCCGAACGCTTCATCGAGCGATTCAAGCCCCAAGGGTTCCGCGCCGAGGCGATGATGCCGGTCTACGGGCTGGCCGAGTCTTCAGTGGGCTTGGGGTTCCCGCCACTGGAACGGGGACTGTTGATCGACCGCATCCAGCGCGAGACATTCAGCCGACAAGGACTGGCGGCTCCCGCCGATGCCCAGGACCAGTCGGTGTTACGTTTTGTCGGCTGCGGCCAGCCGTTGCCCGGCCACCAGATTCGGGTGGTCGATGAAGCCGGACGCGAATTGCCTGAACGCCGCCAAGGCAGCATCGAGTTTCGTGGGCCATCCTCCACCAGCGGCTATTACCGCAATAGTGGGCAAACCCGGGCATTATTCGACGGGGAATGGCTGAAAACCGGCGATCTCGGATACATCAGCGGCGGGGAACTATTCGTCACCGGACGCCACAAAGACCTCGTCATCCGCGCCGGACGCAACATCTACCCCCAAGAGGTGGAGCAAACGGTCAGCGAAATCGAAGGCGTGCGCAAAGGCTGCGTCGCAGTGTTTGGCTGCATCGACCCGACCACAGGCACCGAGCGGCTTATCGTGCTGGCCGAAACCCGGCGCTTGGAATTGCAAGTATCCGAAGCCTTGCGGTCCAAGATCAACTCGGCTGTCACCAGCCTCCTTGGCGAACCGCCCGATGACATCGTACTCGCCCCACCCGGATCTGTGTTAAAAACATCCAGCGGCAAAGTACGGAGGGCCGCCATCCGTGAACTTTACGAGCGTGGCGGAATCGGCAAATCCCGGCATTCGACCCGGCTAAACGTGCTTGGTTTGTTGATGGAAAGCTGGCTGGCAAAAACCAGACGCAGCATCATAAAGTCCGGGGAATGGTTTTTTGCCGTCTATGCCTGGAGTTTTTTCGCACTGCTCGCCCCTGCCGTTTGGGTCTCGGCGGTGACTTTGCCAACGCTAAACCTGCGCTGGCAAGCCATGCGGATGTGCATACGCTGGCTGCAACGGGCAACCGGCACCCCTGTTTCGCTGGCGGGATTGGAAAATTTGCCGCCCGAGGGCCAAGCTTTCGTGCTAGTCGCCAACCATTCCAGCTACCTCGACGTCTATGCGCTGACCGCCGCCCTGCCCCGCCGACTAGTCTTTGTCGCCAAGGCAGAACTAGGCCGCAATAAACTACTGGGACCGGCCTTGCGCGGCATCGGCACCGAATTCGTCGAACGCTTTGAGGCCGAAAAAGGCGTGAAGGATGCCAAGCGACTGGTCGGGACGCTAAAGCAAGGCAACCCCCTGGTGTTTTTTCCCGAAGGCACATTCACCCGCCGCCCCGGCCTGATGCCGTTCCACCTAGGGGCTTTCGCCGCCGCCAT
This sequence comes from Candidatus Methylumidiphilus alinenensis, assembly GCA_003242955.1. Lineage (GTDB taxonomy): Bacteria > Pseudomonadota > Gammaproteobacteria > Methylococcales > Methylococcaceae > Methylumidiphilus > Methylumidiphilus alinenensis. The sequence continues at coordinate 11,565 of QJPH01000425.1, read as the reverse complement.
TGAAGCGGGTATGCCAGTGATTCCGGTCGCTTTGCGCGGAACCCGCTCCATGCTCCGAGGCGATAGTTGGTTTCCGCGCAAGGGAATCATCAGCGTGACTATCGGCAAGCCTTGCCATCCTTCGCTCATAATGCAAGAAAATGGCGGCGATGCCTGGAAAGCCGCCATCCAACTGCGCGACTTGGCCCGCGAACACATCCTGCGACACATAGGCGAGCCGGATTTAGGGCGGGATAAAGCGGGAAGTTAGCGGGATATACACACGAAGTCGCAAATTATGTCGGTTGCACCAGCACTGGGAATCCACCGCCAAACATTTTTCTGCGCCCTAGGCGGGTTTGACACCCATGCCTGCTTTAAGTTACAGCGTTTTCTATTTCTATTAAGTTACTTGATAAATATATTTCATACTATGCATAGGGGCGGGCCATGCCCGCGAATGATTGAACCCTCAGCAATTGTAGGCAGTTTATCGTGGGCATGGCCCATTCCAGCCGTCTACTTCCAGGCGCGGAGTGCCTTCGGATGCGTTCCCACGCGGAGCGTCACTGCCATTAAGTTAAGCACGAATGGAGTGCAAGGCTTGCCTTGCGAGGTTCCCAACTACCTGTAAATCCTAGCAAGGCAAGCCTTGCACTCCCGGCATTGGCTAATCGCAACCCTTAACTGATGTTACGCATGGAGTGGCAAAGCTCGCTTTGCCTGTCAAGGCAAGCCTTGACACTCCAAATCAAATCGCCGTAGGTCGGCAACCCTTTGCCGACAACAGAACCGTGGTTTGTGCCGTTGAATTACAGTGTGGTAGCCCGGATGGAGCCGCTTGCGGCGCAATCCGGGAGAATCTGGCCACAACCCGGATTTCGCCGCAAGCGGCTCCATCCGGGCTACGGCTTACCCAACTGCGTAACATCAGCCCTTAACTTAATGGGAGTGACGCGGAGCGTGGGAACGATCAAATAATTCGTCGTTCCGGCAATGATGGTATTTTTCGCCGGGTACGCCCGCTAGAACGGGCTTATTCCGGCCTTCGCGCCTCGCAACAGGGGGCGGCCCGGCCCTGTCCGCTCCGCGGCCGGGCCGCCCCCTGTTGCGTGCGCTCCGCTCTTGGCCCTCCGGCCTCACGCCTGAACTCGGGCGCAACGGAAGCCGGCGTAGTAGTCACGGTTGACGGATGGGGAACCGAAACGGCTCGCGGAACGGCAGTACCACGCGAAGTCACGCCAGGATCCGCCGCGCAACACACGGTCCGCCCCAGCGTCCACCGGGCCTACCGGGTCAATCTGCGTGTCTTCGGTGTACACCCTCAACCCATCCGCGCACCACTCCCAGACATTGCCGAGCATGTCATGCAAGCCCCACGAGTTGTAGTGCTTCTTGCCGACTTCACGAGTGCCGGATTTGGGGTTGAGGTATTGCATCTGCGGCCAACTTGAGGAATCGGAAAATTCATCCAATTCGTAACCTACGCCACTATTGCCACCGTACCAAGCAATGGGGTCCAAGGCCGGGGCGTTTCGTTCGCCCAGAATCTCAATCGGCCCTGAGTACAGCGCGGTGTCGGTCCCGGCGCGGCATGCGTGTTCCCACTGGGCCTCGGTGGGCAGCACCAAATCCAAGCCGGGTATCTCGGCGTTGATGCGTTGCAGGAAGGTTTGCACGTCGTTCCAACTGACCTGTTCGACCGGGCGGCGAGGGCTTTTGAAGCGGCTGGGGTTGGAATGCATCACGGCTTCCCATAAGGCTTGGGTGCAAGGGGTGCCGGCCAGCCAAAAGCCTTTGGTGATATAAACGGTGTGCCGGGGATGCTCTCGCTTGAACCATTCCTCTTCATAGCTTTCCTTCGCCAAGCCGCGAGTCTCCTCCTCCAATGAGCCCATCATAAACCGCCCCGGCGGTATCCAGCGCAAGCGTTGAGTGACAGCGCCAAACGTGAAGGCGACAAACACGCCATGCTCATCCTGCCCCCACTCGCTGGCCCATGCGGGCGGGTTGCCGGAAGCCAGTGGATGCCAAGCGGTGTCAATGAAGGGTGTGGTTTGCATCGTATCGAACCGTTCAAAATGGAGCGGCCCACCGGCGAGCGTTCGCGGGGCATCCGCCTTCCGCTACTAGCACACCGGGGGCCTTTGGGTTTTGGCGACGGCGAACCGACACCGTGAGGGCGGCCTGTTCAGGTTCAACTCGTCGGCGGTGTCGCCGCCGCCATAAATGGGTATCGTGAAAAATCGCAGTTGCATAAAGGTATTGAAAACTAGAAAAAAACCGTCATTCCGGCAGGGATGCCGGAATGACGGGTATCCAACACTATTTTTCGGGCGAACGTAAACCGGAAGGTTGCCATCCTTGGACGCTGGATTCCGGCATCCCTGCCGGAATGACGGGTATCCAACACTATTTTTCGGGCGAACGTCAAACCGGGAGGTTGCCGTCCTTGGACGCTGGATTCCGGCATCCCTGCCGGAATGACGGGTGTCCAACACTATTTTTCGGGTGAACGTCAAACCGGGAGGTTGCCGTCCTTGCACGCTGGATTCCGGCATCCCTGCCGGAATGACGGGTGTCCAACACTATTTTTCGGGCGAACGTCAAACCGGGAGGTTGCCGTCCTTGGACGCTGGATTCCGGCATCCCTGCCGGAATGACGGGTATCCAACACTTGTGTATAACGGCAAGAACGGGAGCTTGGGAACGAACGCCATTCGTCGTTCCGGCAATGATGGTATTTTTCGCCGGGAACGCCCGCCAGGGCGGGCTTATTCCGGCCTACGCGCCACGCAACAGGGGGCGGCCCGGCCCTGTCCGCTCCGCGGCCGGGCCGCCCCCGGTTGCGTGCGCTCCGCTCTTGGCCCTCCGGCCTCACGCCTGAACTCGGGCGCAACGAAAGCCAGCGTTGATGCCGCGGCCGCCGGGGCCGTCGTAGTGACGGCACGCAGAACGGCAGCCCCACGCGTCGTAGTACCAGGACCCGCCGCGAACCACACGGGCCGCGCCAGCTTCGTCAGATTGCCAAACGCTGCCATCCATCGGTGCTAACTCGTAGTTTGAATGCCACGGGTCTTCCACCCATTCCCAAACATTGCCGAGCATATCATACAACCCCCACGGATTGGGTTGTTTCTGACCGACTTCGCGGGTGCCGGACTTTGGGTTTTGATATTGCATCGCCTTCCAGTCCGATGAATCATACCCTCCCGGCAATTCGTAACCTTCGCCGCTATTGCCGCCGTACCAAGCAATTGGGTCCAAGGCCGGGGCGTTTCTTTCGCCCAGAATCTCGATTCCGCCGGTGTACAGGGCCGTTTCGGTCCCGGCACGGCAAGCATACTCCCATTGCGCCTCGCTCGGTAAGGCCAAGGCCAGCCCTTGGTATTTCTCATTGATGCGTTGCAGGAAGGTCTTGGCATCGTCCCAACTGACTTGTTCGACCGGGCGCAAAGGGCTTTTGAAATAACTAGGGTTGGAAGGCATCACCGCTTCCCACAGTGCCTGTGGGCAGGGCGTGTCAAAGAGCCAATAACCTTGGCTGATCGTGACTGGGTGCTGTGGACCTTCGGGACTCCAACGCCCCGGCTCTTTATCCGGCGAACCCATCATGAACCGTCCTGGCGGAATCCAGCGTAAACGTTGGATGACCGGCTCGCCTTGATTGGCTTCGACGGCGATGTCGGCCCACAGCCCGAAGCGGTCGCGGCCCATGGATTTGGCCCATGATGGCTTGACGATTTGCCGCACTGTCAGCCTTTCACAGTCGGTGAGGATGACGAAGGCGCGGCACTGTGGCAAGGTTGCGGTTGCCACAGGGGTGGTGTCGAGGCGGAGTAAACGCGCTGGTTCCCAAGCTCCTGCTTGGGAACCAGTCAGTTTGCCGGAAACGCCCGCCGGGGCGGGCTTATTCCGGCCTATTTCTTGGCGCGGAGCGCCATCGGCTGCGTTCCCACGCAGAGCGTGGGAACGATCAAATACCGGCGCGGCAGGCCGGGGCCTCGGCAGACTGGCTCCGCTCCGCTCCGCGTCTGCCTTGCCCCGGCCCGCCTCCTGCTTGCCTGGCTCACGACCCTGAACTCGGGCGCAACGAAAGCCAGTGCCGTTGCCGCGGGAGACGGGGTCGTAGTAGTAACGGCACGCAGAACGGCAGAGCCTCGCGTTGAAGTACCAGGACCCGCCGCGAACCACACGGGCCGCGCCAGTTTCGGCAGACTCCCAAACACTGCCATCGGTCGGTGCGCCGTTGTAATTGCCGTGCCACGCATCCTGCACCCATTCCCGAACATTGCCGTGCATCTCATGCAAGCCCCATGGATTCGCGGGCAGACTCTTAACCGGTACCGTCTCTTGCCGATACAAGCCTTGCTTGCCACCGGTATAGGGGTAGTTGCCGTTGTAATTGACCTGCTCCGGGGTGATGTTGTCGCCAAAGCTGAATGGCGTGGTGGTTCCGGCTCGGCAGGCATATTCCCATTGCGCCTCGGTCGGCAAGCCCAAATCCAGCCCCGGCATCTTCTGGTTCAGGGCTAGTATGAATTTTTGCGCATCGTCCCAACTCACTTGTTCGACGGGCTTTTTGCCATCTTCATCGTTGAAACGGCTAGGGTTATTGCCCATGACCACTTCCCACAAAGCCTGGGTGCAGGCGGTGTCGAACAGCCAGTAGCCTTCTTTGATGTTGACTTCATGCTGTGGGCCCTCCCAATCAAAACGCTCGGCCTCCGTTGCCGGCGAACCCATCAGAAAACTTCCCGGTTCTATCCATCTCATGCGCTGGGTGACCCGTTGGCTGTCTTTGCGTCCATGTTTCACGGTTCCTTCATATCGCCACGCGCTGTCAGTCCTCACCGAAAACTCAACCCAAGCCCCAAACTCATCCCAACCCCAAGCCTCGGCCCAGCTAGGCGGCTGGCCAGATTCCCAGAAGGTGTTGTCGTCCAGCGTGATTTCCACCAAGCCGTTGCGGTTGGGCATTTGACCTAAGGCACTGCCCAAGCCTTGGGATTGCGCCGCGTCACCGTTGAACGCCAGTTGGGAACCCCTTTGCACCAGATAGACCTTGCACTCAGGTCTGCCTCCGTGGGGGATGTCGCGGGCACCGATGCCGGCAGGCGGAGCGCCGTCCGGTTCCAACGCTAGGGCTAGTTGGGCCAGCCGCTTGCCGACTTTTTCGTCATACCAGAGCAGTTCGGGGGAACGGGCCTTGACGCGGAGGAACCACGCGCGGTCGCCGCCCGGCATGGACAGATTGGACAAATCGGGGTTTGCATCGCAAAAAGCGGCGAAGTAGGCTTGCGCGTCTTCGCGGTCTTCCGCCAGTTCCTGGCTGTCTAGGGCGGAAGGGTCGAAGTTCAGCACTTCGTCGAACCAAATTTCCGGCTGTAGAAAAAAGCGGAAGCCTTTGAGGCAACGGATCAAACGGGCGCGCAAGGCACGGGCTGCCTCGCCCGGTTGGCTGGCCAGTTCCCGGCGTAGGGCTAGGGCGCGTTCCGGCACAAGGCTGGGGACAACCCAATGGCTGTTGAAATCCCCGTGTTGCCAAACATCGGACTCGGTGCCAGCGTCGGCTTGAGCCTCCGGCAACAGCAAGCGGACGGCCCGAAGCAAACCCGGCGTAATGCGCGAGGCCGGGGCAAGAAGGCGCAACAAGCGCTCGGCCCGTTCGTCCCCTGTGCAGCCGTCATCGGGGCGCGGGCGTTCCCAAGGCACGAGTTGCCAAACACCGGCCAGTTCCGGCATGCAACGGCCTAAAGGGCCGGGAAACAGGGCGATGGGATGGCAGCCGGCTTTTTGCAATTCCTTGCCGATGTCTAGCCAGCGTTGCCTAAGCCTTTCGTCGGCCCTTGAGAAACACCCCAGATCACTCAGTGCCAAGACCAAGGTGCCGGGCAGCGGAGGCCAGTCGGCTTGCCCTTGGCCCAAGCGTTCGGGCCGCGTCCGCTGTTCGTCCATCAGTGCCCACAGTAGGCTATGCCGAGGCAACAGGCTCTGGATGGCCCTGCGCACTAAGTGCTTATCGTCGCGGAATGGAACCAGCCGGTGGCTGTCGTCTTCGATCAACAGCAAGGCAGGCCCCCAGCGGCGGCGGCGTTCGCGGGGAAAGCGTTCCAACAAATGGCCTCGGCTGATTTGGCGGACCGTCAGGCTCAGGTCGATGGCCCGGCCTTCGCGATATTGACTAAGCACTTTGCGCAGGCGCGGGGCCAGTTCGGCCCAGACGGACAAAGGCTGGAAACGGGGCAAGGTTTTGGGCGGGTTGCGCCATTTTTCGAAAACGGTGATTTCAGTTGGCGGTTCGGGTGTATCCGGGTCAGAGAAGAATTCTGCCTCTTCCACCCGCCAGAACCGGGTTTCCAATAGCGGTGCTTGGTTAATCGGTGGGGTCAGTATTTGCGGGGCAACGTCGCGCTTGGTTTTATCAGCGCGGGGTTTGGGCAGGGGCGACACCCATTCCAAGCCGATGGCATCGGCAATGATCAGGGCGGTCGCGTCGGGCCGCCCACCCTCCGCTGCGGCTAATGCCGCCACCAAATCGGCGCGGCTTAGGATGCCACGGCGGGGCGGTAGACTGTTCAAGCCTCCTCCCCGTCTTCGGGCTGGGCGGCCTCGGGATGCTTTTTCAGGACAAAGCGGGCCACCTCGTCGATCAGACGCTCCTGATGTTTAGGCTTGCCTTGGGACAAGCCTATGACCGCTCGCAGCAAATCCAAGTATTCGGCTTGCCCCGGCAAAGGCCGCCAATGGCGCTGAACGGCTTCGGCGCGGTCTTGGGCCAGCAGTTCGGCGGCTTTCTTAAGCACCGCAGCAGTGGTCTTGTCACCGAAATGGGTCTTGCCCCGTTCCACCAACTTGGCGATGAGCTTGTCCGGCTCCTTCGGCAAATCTAAGTGCAGAACGAGACAGCGGCGGATAAAGGCATCGGGCAGGGTGCGCTCTTCGTTGGTCGTAATGACCACCAAGGGCGGTATGCCGCTGGCGACCACGGGCCGTCCGAAGCCCTGCGGCGTGAACTGACCGTTGCCTAAGGCTTCCAGCAGGCCGTTGGGCACATCCGGCTCGGCCTTATCGATCTCGTCGATCAACACGACACTGCCCGTGGCCGGGTCTCCCCTGTCGGGATTGGGCGGCCCGCCCTCCTTGAGCTTTTCGGCTTGTTCCAAAGCCCCTTCCCAATCAAAGGCCCACCACAGGGCGCGGGGATGGAGGAAACGATCCACGGCCAGTTCTTCTTCCAAGACGTTCATGGCCTTTTTCTCCGTGCCGAATTGCAAAGCCCCCATGATCTGCGCTTTGGCTAGCCTCCCCACCGCGTCAAAATGCCACAGCAGGTCGCGGGATTCGGTGCGAGAATCCACCACATGCTGCAAAAACACCCGCCCCAAAGCATTCGCGGCGGCACGGGCCAACTGGCTCTTGCCCACCCCCGGCTCCCCCCTGACCAGCAAAGGACGGCAAGCGGACAGCGCCGCGTTGATGGCTTTGATCTGGCGCAGTTCAAATTGATGGCGCAGGGGCAAGTTGGGGTTGGCGGAAGCCAGTTCGACGGTTTGGGGTTTGACGGGGATGAAGTCCATTAAATATCTCCCTCGTTGGGGTTGAGCAGTTTGTGCAGGTTTAAAAAAGGCACCATGTCCAAGGCTGATTCTTCGGTTTCCGGGGTTAGTCGCAAAAAAGCGATAGGGGTAAACCACATTCTCAATCTTTGTAAGACGGCATCTTGCTTCGTTATCTCTTCCTGTGTCATCCAAATCGGCGTTTTAATTAAAAAATAGAAAGTAAAGGCTTTACATTTGATCCCGCTATCTTCACTGATCTTATTGGCGATATCTCTAGCTTTTGCTTCTATTACACGACTAATCATATTCTTCAACCATTCATCTTCCCCGATTGGTGACATGCCTTTTCTTTCTTCAAAATGATCCCTAAAGCTTTTATTTGTGACAAGTCGCCAATCTTGATCAAATTTATCTTCAAATTGCTTACATAAAAAATCGACCAAATCTATTTCAAACTGAATCCAATCTGGATCCCTGCCAACTTCCCAAGGCTCTGCTTCGCCAAAATGTCCCTTTCCCTTATGTTTGCCGTCTTGAGTAAAAATAAATTGAGCAAGTCTTTTGTCTAGAGCCGCCATTCTGATTTCCGCCAAGGTGGCCCGACTGACTAGCAATTGAAAGTTATCATTGCGCCAGTCCCCGTTACCACCGGAATTATTCTGTCGCCTTCTGGCCGAGTCTTGGGTGGGAAAAACCATCGCCATGAATGTTGCGATGACAGCCGCTGCCAGTTTTGCTGGCGGTTTTTTTATACGCAAGGCGACTTGACACTCTCTGGCTAAATCAACTAGTTTATACAAGGGTGTTGTGACCGCTTTTCGCGCTACCTTTTCCCGGCAGTCATCAATCGTTTCGTATTCCAATCCAAAATCATTGGCTAATTGCTCCGTAGCTTCTTTGCTTTGATCCAAGATGGCGACGACCATTTTCAACAGCAGGGGATCAACATCTTCAATTTTGATTTCCTCGGTTGTTTGGTTACCCGTTAAAGTAATAGGAGAAGGCATAAAGCGCTTACCCACCACTTCAAGCTGCTGGCAAAGACCCTTCCACACTATATTCCTCTTATCCGGTGACAAACGGCTGAGTGGTTTGGTCAGATCGTGGACAGATTGATAGGAAAAAATCTCGGTTTTTTCATACGGACAGGTATTCAAACAGACCCAGAACACAGTCAACCCGTCCTGCTTGGCGGCTTCCAACAACGGCGGCAATTCATGCTGCGCAATGAAATCGGAGGCTAGAAAATGGGTGCTGACCAACAATACGGCGGCTTTAGCATCCGTCAAAGCGTGTTGAATCTCATCCTGCCACTTCCCACCGGCTTTGATTTTTGTGTCGTCCCAAGCATTGACTGAACCAATGCGCTGATAAGTCTTGAGCATGGTCTGGAATTCATCCAGATATCTTTTATCCTTGTGGCTATAACTGATGAAAATCGAATCCCGCATGATGCTTTCCAGTGAGTTGTTTTGCTCCGGTGGAGATTAAAGTCAAGCTTACCAGCAATTCTCATTTTGGCAAAGATTGTAAAGGCGGGTTTGGAACCCGCCCCTACGCAAGCAATTTAATTTTGAATTATCAATGCATTATGAACAGGATGCGGAATGTCGATTCGTAGGGGCGGGTTCCAAACCCGCCCGGTTTTTTTCAAAATGAGAATTGCTGCAAGCTTACTTCCATTTCACTCGACTATTAGATAATAGTGTCGGGTTAGGCGCACATCTGAACATTCTGCCTGGTCATGACTCAGCCTGAGTGCGCCGTAACCCGACAAATCCGGCTCCCACCTGTTGGGTTACGGCGCAAAAAGACTCGCCAAACCCAACCATGTTCATCAGCAGTAAACAATGTTCACGTTTTCTCCAAATATTTCCTTAACTTTAGGGGTCAAGTGATCATGGTGGCTTAGAAAGATGACCTGAGTTTTTTCAGACAGTTTTGCGAGAGCCCCCAACAGTCATGCAAATTGGTTTGCACCCCCGACGATGAAAGCCGTAGGGTACGCTGTGCGTACCTTCAAGGGCTTACAATGGTACGCACAGCGTACCCTACTTGGATACCGTACTTTCATGGCAACCCGGCTTTTGACCGGTCATCATCGTAATTGATAAAAATATCGTCTGCGATGAACGGCAAAGGCAAGGACTGTTCATTGCGCCGTATGCGAGGTTTAATCATGCGGCGCAATACGCTTCGCTATTGCGCCCTTTGGGCTGGCGAAAAACGGTATAAACTCAAAATCCAACCGCCACACCAAGCCATCAGCCGTTTTTAATCGTCATATGGCCTGCACATCTTTGATTTATAAGCTGTTCACCCTTAACACCCACCGCTTGGGTTGGACCAAGGGGACAGGTGTTCTGAAATTAAGCCGTTCATGCTTCGACAGGCTCAGCACGAACGGCTTAATTCAACAGCATTGAGGGGCACGTCCCTGCCCGCCCCCCCCTAAAGGAAGGCCAGGAAGGCTGTCAGCAAGAGCCGGGGTAGGCTGAGCAGGCCGCATTGACCAGCGGCACGATGTTGTTGGAGGTGAACGGGCTGGCGCCCTGTTCTTTGATGCCGGCGGCGGTATAGCCCCAACTGGTGACGCCCACGACAATGTTGCCGTTCGGGGCCAACCCGGCCCCTTGGTTGGAGCCCGCTACACCCAAGTTGACCAACCACGGCCCACCGCTGGAGCCGCCGGTCATTGCCGAGCCGATGACGGTGTTGTTGGACATGCTGCCGCTCACATAGCCCTGCGAATCCGTGCGCTCCTGCCAAGAGCCGCCGTCAATGGACTGCGGGTAGCCCAGTTGGGTGATTTGCGCCTGGTTGTTGGAGTAGCTGTAGCCGTTCCAGCCATAACCGTACCAGCCGGCGGAACTGCCCACATTACTGTTCAGGACGATGACCGCGACATCGTTCTGGCAGACGACGCCGCGTTGAGCGCAGGAATCCGTGCCGTTGAAATACCCTGTAATGACCCTCGCCTGCTTGGCGGTGGCGATGCCGTAGGGGGCCACGCCTCCGTCATAGGCGGCGGCGAACTGCCAATTGGAATAGAATTGGCTTGCCCCGAAATTCGCCACGCAATGGGCCGCCGTCACGATCACCCCCGGCTTGATGAGGGAGGCCGAACAAACATAGCTGCTGGCGCCGATGTTGAACCATAGCTTGCCGGTGGGCCGGAACGGGTAATAGCGGGTGGTCAGGTCGCCGAGTGCGTTGGTCCTGGCCTCGGTGTACACGTGGTTGGACGTGCCGAAGTCTTGCGGCGCGACCCCGCCCGCTTGGCTGGCCAATGCCTTCGAGCCCACGATCAAAGTCACCGGGTTCAACTTGCCGCTGCCCGCGCCGCCGGCGGAAAAGCCGAGAGCAGCGGAATTCCCGGCCCCTGCGGGCGTACCCGAACCGCCCGCCACGCCGGAGGACGAAGACGCACCACCCGCCTGCGCTTCAAGCAAGGAGTCGAGCTGCGAACCCGATTGGAACAGCGCCTGGGGAACATCAAGGGAGATGGCGTTCGCGTAGTCGATGCTCTTCACTGCGGCCGCAGCCAGGGTCAGCACGGTGACCCCGCTCACCTTGCTCGCTTGCGGGCCGGCAAAAGCGCCCGCCGAGACGACGCAGGCCAACACCAACGAGGTAATGCGCGATGATTTTAAGAAGGTTGAATTAGTGTTCATTACAGGTTCCTCTGCTGTTAGGTTAAAAACGTAATGGCGCTTAGTCACCGGCCTTTCCTTATGCTGGGAGAACAAAATACTATGGTCGATTTATGTAAGCAGCCTGAAATACCGCCCGTCAGACAGCCATTTATTCAATGGATGTAGGACAAAATATTAGGCCAATGAAAATAAAATATATACGTAAATATTACCGAATTATATGGGTAATTTTTCACATAAATTAAATAGCTTTAATGTTAAAATTAAAGCTGTTTAGAGCCAAGGGCGCAATAGCGGTACTCCGCGTATTGCGCCGAATGCGAGGTTTAATCATGCGGCGCAATACGCTTCGCTATTTCGCCCTAAGG